>NZ_JH636434.1:108976-464100 GCF_000255655.1 Schlesneria paludicola DSM 18645
TGTCACGCAACGACGAACCAGGATGACGTATTTCGCGCACGGATACCGCGGACATTGTCTCGAAGTCTTAATCCTGCAGAGACGGCGTCACATCCTCATTCGCCTCACGAATCGAACCAGCATCTACGACCAGCGTGTCGGCGACGCGATCACCGATTCGTTGACGGTTGGGGGAAACAAACATGCAGATTGCCCCAGGCAGCGGCGTCATCAAGCCAGGGATGTCGAGGCAATACAGTGCCTCACACAAAAGGGCCCGCGGAAATTCAACGGGGCGAAGCGTCGTTCGCATCCTGCGAATCCCAGCCAACCATTCGCCAACCGTCATTCCAAACCAGGAACGCACAAGCGGTCTTACGGTGCAAAGAATCAGCAGCACGGCCGCAAACAGGATCAATGTCCCCCGGTCGCTGGTCAGTCGCAACAACAACGATCCCCATGACTGAAGGTTGATCGACGTGGGGCTCAATGCGCCGTTCTTCATCCCTTGGTCGATGGAACGTTCGAGTTCAAAGAGTTGGTTGCAAAGTTGCTTTTCGCTAAGGGATTTCCAATCTGGGCCGTAAGTGCATACGTCTGCATAAACAAGCGGTAAAATAAGCGACATCATCAATAGACCATCGATCATTAATGCCATCGCCCGCCGTAAAATCGAAGCGAGCATCGCCTGCTGCATCCCAAACTGGTAGTGAGAACGCTTCAACCGCCGCGTGGCCCAGTCGAAGCCGACCACCACCACCACGAGATGCGTCAACCAGGCGATCAATATCCCAAGACAGAGGAACTGCCATCGTTTCAAGTACGCGGGTCTGCCGCCAGGTAACGTGAGGTGCACCGCTTGAATCCCATTTCCGTGTATTCGATGGACCACGGCTGCCCCCCACAGTTGATCTTCCTCAATCAGATAGCTTGTGGGACAGACTGGATCAGAAAGCAAAACGGAGTGCCAGTTATCTGCTTTGGCGAATTGGTTGTCTGGTCGAGTCGGTTTGATTTCACCCCAGTGTCCATCACTCGTTCGTCGAGCGATGGTCGGCGGATGCGTGAAGCTGATGAACATCAAACTCTCATCATTGCGTTCCATCGAAACCCAGCGCGTGTCGGGTTTGTCGGGGTAAATCGGTTCCCACCCCGAAACTTCAGGTGCTGCATTCTCTGGCGTCAGACCCGAAGCAAGGTTTTCCTCCGTTTGATCCGCGAACTCAAATCCTTTGCGGTATGCGGCAAACTTAGCATAGTCCGTCAGAAACAAATGGAACTCTTGCTCGCAGGGCTGGACGAGAATAATCCGCAATCGTCCTGTGCCCGCTCCCACGGCAGGCTTTTCGCTCGAGCGAGGCAGCAGGACTCGACGTTCGCGTTGTGGGTCATGCCACCACACTCGATCGAAATCTGGAAGCAAAATCGCGCGTCCGTCAACCCAGTGGTCTCCCGTCCAATGGACAAGTCGGAACCCGCCACGATTCGTTTCCGCAATGTCGGTCAATCTGCCTTCGTAAAGGAATGGAACGGGAAAGTAGCCAGGCGCACGCGCCGGACGAAGGATCTTTTCCATGGGCTGAGCGCCGAATCGATAGATAGCGGTATGGCTGACTCCATAGATTTCCTCGTTCAATCGAACCGGGAAGACGCCGTCTCCGTCGACTTCGAATCCCGTCTCGCGTTCGATCCCAGTTTCGAGATCGAGACGTTTGATGCGCGAATGCACACTTGAGGGAAGCGCAGGATTCCCAGTCAACTTCGCGACTGTGAACCAGAGCTCACTGCCAATCAAAGGGCCCTGATAGATCTTGGATTCGTGAGTTGGAAATCCGAATGGCTTACCCGAGATGGCGGTGTGGATCGAGATCACCGCAATCCCGACTGGCAGCAAGATGCTGAGCAACACAATCAGCGACATCGCGTAGCCACTGCGGGCAAATGCCGCTGAATCGCTGGTTTTTCCAAGCAATGAAGTGTCTCCAAGCGGCATTCATGGGAGTTCGTGACTTGGATTACTCGCGCTTGTTCAGTCCGTTTGCAACTTCAATCGCATTCTCAAATGCGCCGATGTAGGCGACCTTGCCCTTCTGGTCGATGACGACGGAAGTCGGCATCGCATCGATTCCGAATGCAGAGAAGGTCGTGCCGAACGACTGCGCTTTGGGATTGGGCTGATCGATGGCAATTGGAAACGTCAGGCCGCGCTTCTTTGCGAATGCCGCCACTCCGTCCAGATCGCTGCCGCAGTCATGTAGCCCAACGATGACGATTGAGGAATTCGAAAAGTGCTTTGCGGCCTGGTTGACCACGGGAAGCCCGGCTACGCAAGGCCCGCAGCCAATGCCCCAGAAATCGATTACGACCACCTTTCCGTCGAATCGGGGAGGTTCCGTCCTGCCATTGGCATCCAGCCAGGTCACCACATTGAATACGGGGGCGACATCGCCCACCCTGAGGACTGGTGGCGCTGCCGGTGCAAAACGATTGCGATACGCGACGACGTCAGGAATATCGGACGAGACGACTCCTGACGGCGGCCGTCGCAGATGCATTTCTTCGCGTGCGAGGCCTCGATAGTCGATAATGTTCGTCCCTGCTGGTGCGGACACGAGGAACGTCTCGGCAGGAAGTTCGCTCAGGATCTCCACATTCTCAATGACGTAGACCTCTTGGCGAACGATTTTTCCATTCTGATATTGGAACTTAACGGTGAGCCCGGGCACACAAATTCCCGTCGTCATCGTCACAGGGAAGAACTGCCAGATCTCATTGCCAGAAGTTTGACTGTAGGCGACAACCGACCTTCGCAGAAAACCGGTTGAATCGTCGATGACCCACCGTTGGAGTGTCTTGTCGGCTTGCAGCTCAACATCCCAAGTGCCATTGACATGGTGCACGGTTCGCTGCGGTTCCAGTTGCGCGGCTATCAAAGGAGTATTTTCCAGGATCACTTTCCGGTTGGGCAAATGCCAGAGATCACGATGATCGAGGAAGTGAAACGGTGAGCTGCTCGCAGAATAGATGTCGAGTTGTTCATTTCCCATCGAAATGATGGTTTCTTCGCCATTGAACGCATTGATGTGCGCATGCTCGGATTTGCCGCTGTCGACTCGACGGCGAAAACCGTCGGTCGTCAACGTTGAAAATGCCGTGCCCGTGATCCCCAGCGATTTCAGGCACTCGTCGAGTGGTTTGGACGGAAATGATTCGAGAAGTTTGGTCAGTTGCGTTTGAGACAGCCGTTTCTTTGCAGGAATGTAGTTCGTATGGCTGACTTCAAAGCAGGCGCGCCGTGACTGCTCGAAGCGGTCGGATTGTTGCTGCAACAGGTCTGACAACGGTTTCAGTTCATCGGCAAACGGCCGTTCCTGGTCGGATTTCACTGTCGCAAGCGGACGGCGCGAGAATTCAAAACGGAGGTGAGTCGGTTGACTCGTGGAGAGGGTGATGGGTTCGGTCGTGGGTGCGATCGGTTCATATTCTGACGATGGCAGTTTGACGAAGAAACGCCGTTCGCCCGGGGCGAAGAACGCTCTCAGTCTTCCATTCCGATCTGTTCGTGGATGGTCGACGAATGAAATTTGCGACTGTACTGGTTTACGTTCCGGAACTTCACTGGGTTCGCTGAGGAAACCGATATCGGCGATCGGCTTGCCGGTCTCTTTCTCGACGGCCTCGAAGATCACCTCCGCTGCCGGAGCGAGAGCAATCTCGATCTGCTGCTCGCGAGGAACTTTCGAGAACGAGATCGTTTCCTGCCCTGGAAGATACTCGACGCCGATGGCAGGTTCGACGAGAACGCGTGCTTTGCCGGGACGAAGTTTGAGCGTCGCCAGTCCATTGGCGTCAGTCCGATCGAGGCCCCCTGCCCGGCAGACACCATTCTTCGCTTCATGTCGGACAATGGCATTGGCAACAGGTTGTCCAGTCGTCCCGACGACTTTGACGTTTACTGTGACAGGCGCGATAAAAACATGATTGTATGTCCCTTCGTAGCCGACAGCCTGTTGGCGGGGACCTTGCCCCGCCGCCGTCGCTGCTCCCGTAGTGAGTGTCCCTGTCCAGGGATCAAATTCAGGAAGGTAGTCGAGATGTGCGAGCAGGCGACAGTCGCGGGGAAGTCCACGGATTTCGTAGCGTCCCTGCTCGTCTGTCGTGGTCTGGCGGAATTCTTCTGGAAGTGCGAAGTATCCGGAAAATGAGCCGTCAGCGGCATGGGGCGTTCCTTCCAGATAGCTGCCGCTCCAACCGTCAGGCAGTGCACCTGGGCGTGACCGATTGGAACTGATCAGTCCCGCTTGAATGACAGCCCCCTTCAGTGGCGTCCCCAGATCGTCGCGGATCGTACCATGCAGTTTGACTTCCGGTGCAAAGGCCAGATCAATCGCGATCGGCTCTTCAGCGAAAAATACGGACTTGGCATCTGTGTCGAAGTCTTCACCATCACCATCGCTTTCAAGAATGATCGGCGGCTTACTTGGAACCGTCAAACCCTTCTTGTTCGGCGGGGGGGGAGTTGCGTCATCGTCTTTCGGGCGTGCAACCGGCCGATAGGCACCCGTGCGTCGCCACGTGTATCCGTATCCCTCGGCGACACCAAAGACTTGGAACAGTCCCTCGGAAGGTTTCGGCACAGCGGTCTGTGTGAACTCGAGTACGGTAAGCCTGACTCTTTCGCAGCGATAGTTCCCCTCTGCATCGGCCTTCGTTTCGGCAAGTACCGGGCGATCATCCAATGGCATTCCCGATGCTGCGACGGAAACCACGAAAATGCGAGCCCCGGCGATCGGCTTTCCAGCCTCGTCCAAAGCCCGACCAGCGATCGTGATGTCGTGATTCTGCTTGCCTGCGAGTCCATTCCAATTGAGATCCAAATCGCCATCGTCCAGCTCAGCGTCGTCCAATTCAACAGTGTCTGTTGCGTCGACGGGGACGTCATTGAGTAGGACCGGCCCCGAAAACGAGGGGATCTCAACCGAGATGCCGGGCAAAGGTTCGTCTGCGATCACTGCCGCACCGACTGCGACCCAGATTGCCAAGCCCGCGATCGCACTTGACCAGCCGCAATTCCGAGAATTCCATTGAAAAACGCGCATGAGTACTGCTCCATCAGCCCTGTTTGCTCGAAGTCATCTTGCGAGTGGCGCGAACGATGCGTAGGCCAATCGACCGTCATCATACTCAAACAGGATGAACATTAAAGACATAACGGCTGATTCATAATCATTTCGCTTTGGGTCGCGCTGCCCTGGACTATTCCATTGGGCTTCTCGCATCAGTGACTTGTTGTCATGTCGGGCAACGCCGTGAAAAGATTCTCGCGTGTCCAATGTGAACCTATCGAGGCATTTCCTGCGGACCGCAGGCCCAGCAAAAAGTAAATCGCAAGGTCTCCGACGGGCGGGTAGAATCATTGGGCCGTGGGGAAGCAAGAGATACCAAGGTTGGCCTCGTTTGGAGAGCAAAACTCGTTCGCGGCGTTGTCTGACTGGGTGGGTGAGTGCTGTGACGATCAGTGCCCCAACGTCACGATCGAAACGCGCAACTGTGCAAAGACGTTTTGATGCCGATGAACCGAACGGTGCGACATCAAAACGTAGCGTCCCGAATTGGGGACCGCATTACGGCCCAAGCAGACATCCAGAGGTCAGTTTCGACGGTGCTCGGGATGTCTCGATCAAGGCGACAGGCACGTTCGATTCGGCCGCGAGAAGTTCGCTCAATTCGTTCAGCATCTGTGCGGAATAGCCTGGCCACAGCCGATGGATGGTCTCGCCGTCCAGAATAACGGCTGTGTAGGCCGAACGTTTTGCGTCGAATTGATCAGCGATGGAACAATCGGGATCGGCGATCAAAGGGAACGGGGTTTGATGAACCATTCTCCACGCCTGAGCGTCCTGCTCGCTGCCATCGACGACTCCCACAAAATCGACGTTTGATGAATACGCTTGGTACAGAGCATGAGTGAACGGTTCATAGTCTTCACTGCACAGACAACCCGGCAAAATGAAAATGACGAGTTGAGGTCGACCGGGCGCGTGATCCGGCAGAGCGGACACGATCCGTCCCGATGCGGTGATTGCGGACTGCTGCATCGCAGGAGTCACCGGATGACCGAAGCGGGCAGGAATGACAACAGCGGCAACCAGCGCCAAGACGGCACCAGTGAGCAACACGACCGTCACGATTCGATTCATTGCCCCGATTCCAAGCTCAAGTTCATGTCGGGCACCGGATCGTTCTCGTCCGTGTCGATCGGCGCATCGGTCGGTTGAGGACCACGGCGAATCTGTAAAACCATGGCCGCGGTCATCAGGCAAAGCGCCCCGGAAATCAGGAATGCCCGCTCGTAGTTTCCACTCCACGAACGAATCGCACCGGCGCCAAACGCCGCGGTGGCCGCCCCAATCTGGTGCGCGGCCACAATCCAACCAAACATGATACTCGCCCGAGCACGACCGAAGGAATCGGCGGCCAAGCGAACCGTCGGAGGAACCGTAGCGATCCAATCGAGACCATAGAAGACGGCGAAGAGGGTTAGTCCCCATGATCCTTCCGTCAACGCAAATGGCAGAAAGATTAACGACAATCCGCGAAGACCGTAGTACCAGCTCAACAGCACACGATTATCAAAACGATCGGACATCCATCCGGATGCGGTCGTCCCCGCCAAATCGAAAATCCCCATCATGGCCAAGAGTCCCGCAGCGCGGACTTCAGGCATTCCAACATCCAGGCAAGCGGGAATTAAATGAGTTCCAACAAGTCCATTGGTACTCGCACCGCAGACATAAAAACTTCCTGCGAGCAGCCAGAAATTGTGGGAGCGAAATCCTTCACGCAATGCGGACAGTGCACCGATCGGCGGCGTTGCGGGGGCGGTTGAAGCGAACGACGTTTCAGCGGACTCGGGATCGCCGCCAAGGGGCTGTAGCCCCAGATCCGAAGGACGATCCCGTAAGAATAACGCGACAAGCGGAAATACGATCGCCAAGACTGCGGCGATCAACAGAGCGGCCGGACGCCAGCCGTATTGTTTCACGATATAGGCCATGACGGGCAAAAACACGAGTTGCCCCGTGGCCGTGCTGGCCGTCAGCACGCCAAGCACCAATCCTCGTTGTGAGACAAACCACCGATTGACGATGGTCGCCGCCAGAACGAGTGCCGTCATTCCGGTCCCTCCACCAACAACAACTCCCCACAACAGCATCAGTTGCCATGGGGCCGACATGAATGTCGTCAATGCCACTCCCGACGCAATGACCGCCAACGAAATAAGAACCGTCTTCTTGACGCCAATCCGTTCCATCAACGCGGCGGCGAACGGTCCGATCAGGCCATACAACAGGAGGTTGATGGAAACCGCCGCAGAAATCGTCGCGCGGCTCCACCCAAATTCGTCCTCTAAAGGAACGATCAATACACTCGGTGCCGATCGGACTCCCGCCGTCGCCAGAAGGACAAAAAACGTCACGCCAGCAATGATCCAGGCATAGTGCAGGCGGCGAGTGTGTGTCGGCATGGAATACAGTTGCTTCAGGCGAATAATGGGAGGGAATCACTGACAGACGTCAACAACAGATGTATATGCAGCAATCTCAAATTGTCAAGAAGTTGAATCGCCAAAGCGCGAACTGCCGTTCGCTCCGCATTCTCGATACAACTTGGCATTTCTCTAACGGTCTGTTGGAAGCAGGGGGACGGCGTCGACTCAGATTCGAAGACGTGATGGCTTGGTGAACACCAAGGTGCCTGTCCCCCCAGTTTCAACAGACTCCCAACACACATTCGTGGCGAGTTCGACTCGATCGTCGACCCGCCGATCCGTTCGCCACGCCACGACGTTCACTTTCGGAAATGGAGTTGTCGATCGAGATGGAAGCGGAACTGCAACAGGAACAATTGCTGCGAGCACGCGAGGCCCAGGACAGCGGCCGATTCGATGAGGCGGTCAAGATCTACGAGCAATTACTTGCACGAGTCCCAGATCATCGAGAGGCACTGCAACGCCTGGCTCGTTTGGAAGTGCAGTTAGGCCACCGTCGCGCGGCCCGCTGGTATCTGGAACGTTTCGTCGCCTTGGAACCGGAGAACGCCGCCGCGCGGCATGAATTCGCCTTGTCGCTCGCGGAGTTAAACGAATTCGACAAAGCACTGGCCGAGACGCAAGAAGCCGATCGACTGAAACCCAATTCGCCCGAGATTTTGAACAACATTGGCTGCCTGCTCAAGCGCATGGGGCGTCCGCTCGACGCGATCAAATATCATGAACAGGCAGTCACCGTGACGGCTGAAAACGCCGTTTTGTCGTTTAATCTTGGCAGCGCGCTGCTCGCGGCCGGACGACTCGACGATGCCGTCCCGATTCTCCGCGTCGCCGCGACGCTCGATCCGAATCTCGCCGAGGCTTGGGCTGGATTGGGGGAAGCGTTGCTGAAGCGAGGTAACACCCGCAGTTCAGTGGGGCCTTTGCGACGGGCTCTCGAACTCAAGCCCGACGATGGTGAATCGCGTTACTGGCTGGCCGGTGCGCTGCAGAACTGCGGCCAGTTTGAAGAGGCTCTTTTGTGTTACCTGCAGGCGGCAGAACGCCATCCCGACGCGCCGGACGTCTGGTTCGGTATTGGTCGGTGCCAACTGGAATGCAAGCGGTTCACCGAAGCCGTTGAGGCATTTCAAAAATGCCTGAAATTGGAACCGGACCATTCCGCAGCGATCCACGAACAAGGGAAGACCCTTTTTAAGCTGGGATGTGTTGAGCAGGCGATGAAAGCATTGCGTCTGGCGACAAAAAAAGGCTCGAAAGACATCGAGACGCTCGCGCTTCAAAACATGGCCGTCATGATTCCAGGAAATCCCACAGACACCAATCGGACGGTCCTGGAAGTCCGGCAAACATGGGGGCGTCGGTTGGTATCGCGGCCGCAAGGGCCACATCTCCGAGATCCAGGAACAGGTCCACTGCGAATTGGCTATGTTTCTTCCTTCTTCCAGGGTGCGAACTGGATGAAGCCGGTCTGGGCGCTGATCAATCGGCATGACCGCGAGCAGTTTCAAATCGAACTATTTTCCGATGCGAGCCTTGACCGGATCGAACATGGATACCGGCCAGACCCACGTGACCAATTTCATGATATCACCGGCCAATCGAACGAAGCCGTAGCTGCGCGGATCGCCGCCCGAGGGATCGATATTCTGGTGGATCTGAACGGTTACAGCGATATGGCTCGGCTGCCCCTCTTTGCGCTCCGGCCGGCTCCCATCATCGTGGCCTGGTTCAATATGTATGCCACGACAGGTCTCGATTGTTTTGACTACTTGATTGGGGACGAGTCCGTCATTCCGGCAAAGGAAGAGTCGTTTTACACCGAACGAATTCTGCGATTGCCGAACAGCTATCTGGCGTTTGAAGTCGATCATCCCGTGCCCGACATCACCCCACCACCTGTCGTTACCACCGGCCAACTGACGATCGGTTGCCTTGCGTCGCAGTACAAAATCACCGATCAGGTGGTTGCCACGTGGGCCGACATCCTTCGCGGCAGCCCCAAAGCACAGATGCTGATTCGCAATTCAGCTCTTGGACGGACCGAACATTGCGAACATTTGTCTCAACGGTTTGCGGCCAAGGGGATTTCGCGAGACCGCCTGATTCTTGAGGGGCCAGCCGAGCACCTCCAGTTTCTCTCGACATACAACCGAATCGACTTCGCGGTTGACAGCTTTCCGTATAGCGGAGGAACCACGACGATGGAGGCCTTGTGGCAAGGCGTGCCGGTCGTCACGTTCAACGGGGATCGCTGGGTGAGCCGGACCAGTGTCTCGTTGCTCAAGTCGGCCGGACTGGATGAATTCGTCAGAAGCAGCGTGCGCGACTATACCGACTTCTGCATTCGCCTCGCCAATTCCACGGACACACCCTCAAAGCTTGAGGCGCTACGGGCCGACATCCGGCAACGATTGCGTGCCTCACCCGTCTGCGATGCCGCAGCCCTCGCGCGATCGATGGAACATTGCTATCGCCAAATGGTCTCAGAGAAACTCCCCAAGGAATCCCGTTGAAAACGAGTGTCATGGACCATCGTCCCCAGAGAATTCTGGGCAAAAGAGAAATGTCGGATTCGACGAAGGCGATTCTTGCCCATGTGCACGCAGTGAACGTGAAATCGCATACTTTGCGGCAAACAATCGGCCTCCGTGACATCGGCCGATTCGTGATGCGCCCGTTGAGAGAGGGGAAAGACTCGCTCTTTTACGGGGCGCGGTGAAGCGAAGTATGGCCAAACGACGGGGTAAGGATCGACGCTCGCCGCATTTCAGCCGATCCGACGAGCCGACCAGGCTTTGCAATCGTAGGGGACGTCGATCTGCTCGCACTGCTGCTGATCGAGATGGGCGACCAATTGCTGCCAGAACTGATGGAACCGCGCGGGGCCTGCGAGTGTGTTCAACCGATTGTGGCTTTTCCACAGTTCGAGATATCGCTCACGCGACATCGTGATCGTATGCCGAACGTTGAAATGACTGACAAACCGAAAATCGCCCGTCGATTCCAGAATCTGATCCCAGTGCAGCTGGCGGTACGCCTCATCAAATTCCGGTACGATTCGTCGGATCGCGTCTTCGGTCCATGCGAGAATTTCGCTTTCGGATTTGACTCGATCATTCCAGACCAGTGACAGCAACCTGCCGGGCTTGAGCACTCGACGCAACTCTCGAAGAGCCTTTTCAGGGGTTGCCCAATGGAACGCCTGGGCGGCGATCGCCCAATCCTGTGAGGATGTCGGCAGCCGGCTGTTTTCGAACGTGCCATCAATCCAGTCAGCAGCAAGGACGACCGCCTTGTTCCTCATCGACGCATTCGGTTCGATCGCACTGACTTGGAAACCCCGGCCTACCAGAATCTGCGTCATAATGCCCGTGCCGGCACCGAAGTCGGCGATGCGATCACCCGGTTTCACGTCCGCCTCGTCCACCAAGCGATCGATCAGAGCCGACGGGTATGTTGGCCGAGACCGCTGATAGGCATCCGCCTGATGCGAGAAATCGCCCAAAGCCATCGGTGATCCCCTTCGCGATTATGTTCGACACGCCCCAACGAATGTGAGAGCGTGCGTTGGGGTATGTTATTGCAGTTGATGCAGGATTTCCTTGGGGACGCCTTCACCAACGATCTGATGCCCGCAGTCCCGACGGTCTTACGAATCACCGGAAAACGAAGTCAGCCTCATCGTGGATCCACAACGAGGCTGATTCTGCTTGGTTGCACTCATCACCCACGGCGATGTGGCGAGAGGACAGAATTCACCGACGGTTAGAACACGTCTAGCACGAAATGATGTCCGCTGTGGTATGGCTTCTTTTCAGGATAGAAGTTGTACCAGTTCTTGTTGTAGACCGGAATCTGTCGCTGTTGCGGATAGCGGTTGTAAAGGCTGTTGTACTGTTGGGGAGCTTGGAAATTGTGGGGATAGTAAACGTAGGGGTAATAGTTGAAGCGGTTCCAATCGGATGGCTGACCTTCTCCGGCGGCGCGCGCTGCGCTCCCGCAGGTCGAAATCGCCACTAGGAACAGCAGAACCTGAATCGCACGTCGCATCGCCTATCCTCCTTGACTGACGGTGTTTGTGTTCGGTCGGTACCGACTTTTGGAATTGGACGCGATCTCGCCGAACGTCACCGATTGACAGTACGAGACTCCGCTTGATCCTTTCATCGACTGAAACCTGGACGTTACGACAGAAAAAATCCTCAGATTCTTCCCAGTCGGTATGATCGGAACAGGCTGCGAGGCCGCAGTTTCGTCGCAAAGTCTTTCGGCATCGACGATCAGATCCCCATGCGAAGCCAAGGACGTCAAACAACCAAGCTGTCCGAGAACTGAACCGTGTTCAGGCCAATCACCGCCAGTACGCACACAGATCGCCGTAAGAACTATTTCAGAAACATGTTACATCAGAACGACGAATGACCGAATCGCTTCGATTCGCTTTCGTATGGCGAATCACTCGTATAATCTAGCCGTGCCCGATCGATCGGTGGGGAAAACCAATCGGCATAAGTAGATGCGAAGTGTGAATTCGGGGCGTGCGATTGTTGCCAGTCGATCATCCGGCTACTCTTCCCGAGTAAGAAACAATTCTAGAACGTGGCAAATTCAGATCGAGCCGTGATGGCTTAATGAGCTGGCCGTGTCCGCACAATTGAATGATGGCTGCTGAATGAACCTTCAACTGAACGATTTGGCGTCGCAACTGATCGAAGACATCAACGAGAGCCCCGAGGATTACCGAATCGGCCGGCACGATGTCGAGAACAACGGGCTGCTGCTCGATTTCGGAGTCGCAACCGAAGGCGGTATCGAGGCAGGTGTCGCGCTCGCGGCGATCTGCATGGCGGGATTGGCAGATGTGTCTGTCGCTCCCGGGATGCTGGGCGATCTTGGTTGGCCGCACATTGCGGTGGAAACCGATGCCCCCGTGGCGGCTTGCCTTTTCAGCCAGTACGCCGGGTGGAAGATCAATGTCGGCAAGTTCTTTGCCATGGGTTCCGGCCCGATGCGAGCCGTGGCGGCGAAGGAACCGCTGTTCGACAAGTTGTGGTATCGAGAAGAAGCTGATCAGGTCGTCGGAGTGCTAGAATCCAGCAAGCTCCCCGATGCGGAAGTCTTCGAGTACATCGCCGAAGCCACGGATGTCGAACCAGAAGACGTTGTGCTGTGTGTGGCGCCAACATCCAGTATGGCGGGAAATCTGCAAGTCGTTGCTCGTTCGGTTGAGACGGCGATGCACAAGCTTCATGAACTGGGTTTCGACGTGAATCGCGTTCGCAGTGCCTATGGCACCGCACCGCTGCCGCCGGTCGCGAATAATGACCTGGAGGGAATCGGCCGTACCAATGACGCCATTCTGTATGGCGCCCGCGTGACGCTTTGGGTGATGGGCGACGACGAATCGATCGCTGAAGTCGTGCAACGGATTCCTTCAATGGCTTCGGCGTCATACGGAAAGCCGTTCCTCGAAATCTTCGAAGCGGCAGGTCGAGACTTCTATAAGATCGATCCGCAACTGTTCAGCCCCGCGCAGGTCATTCTTCAAAACGTCGATACCGGACGAGTCCACATTGCGGGCAAGGTGAACGAAGCGATTCTCAGAAAATCGTTCGGGATCGAATGACCGGTTGAACGTTCCTTACGATTCGCAGCTTGTCACCAAATCGTATCCACGGGTCAACAAATCAGGATGACGAACGGGCCACGCCACATGGTGCCCCGTTCGTTGTAATAGCGGAGTTCGACCGTGAAGCTCGGCGTACTGGCCAGCGAGGGAAGCTGGTACTACCGCGATCTGGAGCGCGCAGCGGCTGGCCTTGGCCACACTTGTCAACGGCTGGAATTTGGCCGACTCGTCGCGACGCTGCGATCGAACACGGCATCCGTTGGTCAGGCGGGATTGGCACAACTCGACCGGGCATACGACGAAACAGGCGCATCTCGAAATCGGATTGAAGAGACGCATTTCTCGATTCAGGACATTGCCGAGAGCTATGACGTCATTCTGGTTCGCACGATGCCGCCCGGTTCGCTGGAACAGGTCGTCTATCGCATGGACGCCCTGTCGCGGATCGAAGCGACGGGAATCCCAGTGATCAATTCTCCGAAATCATTGGAGTGCGCCGTCGACAAGTTCCTGACGACAGCGCGGCTGCAAGCAGCGGGATTGCCGGTCCCCGAAACCATCGTCTGCGAGCACGAAGATGACGCTCAGTTGGCGTTCACGCAACTTGGCGAAGACGTCGTTGTCAAACCGCTGTTTGGTGCCGAGGGACGTGGAATCGTCCGCGTGACCGATCCCGATCTGGCCCATCGTACGTTCCGAACACTGATGCGGCTCGACTCAGTACTTTACTTGCAGCGATTCATCGATCACGGCGGCTGTGATATTCGAGTTCTGGTTCTCGATGGACAGGTCGTCGGGGGGATGCGTCGCCGTTCGCCCCATGACTTCCGCACGAACGTCGCCCGCGATGCGATCGCCGAGTCGTACGAACCCAATGCCTTGGAAATCGATTTCGCATTGCGTGCGGCGGCCGCGACCGGCGCGTTCATCGCGGGAATCGATTTGCTGTACGATCAACAGGGGGCTTGTTACGTCATCGAGGTGAATGCAGTGCCCGGATGGCAGGCCTTTGGCCGCGTCAACCGGATCGATGTGGCGGAAGCGTTGCTGAAACGGCTTGCGACAGGCGTGTGTCGTACGATTTGAGTAATCGACGATGCGGATCAGGGCGCTTTGAATTCGCGGTCTCGATTCGAATTGGCCGCTTCGCGGTGGGCGGTGCTTGCTTCGTCCTGACTGATCAACCCATCCCGGTTCAGGTCGATTTGATCAAACAGGACTCGACGACCAAGAAACTCGTTGGGCGAGAGATCACCGTCCAGATTGCGATCCATTTTCAGGAACCAGGAAGGCGTTTTTCCTTTGACGCGTTCGCTGACGGTGACTCCCGTAACATTCACTCGTTGAGTGGCGGGCCCCATGGAATTCATTCTCAATGGGCCATTGACTCGTGGTGTTCCTAACTTGAACACAGCTTTCAGTTCAATCGACAGTTCCGTCAACGTGAGCTGATCATCATTGTTTGCGTCGAGCTCTTTGAGACGAATAAAAGCGTCCGAGAGTTCGCGCAGACTCAGTCGACCGAACGGCGGATTGACATCGATCAGCCGAAACAGGCTGGGGCCATCCGCGGATACTTCCATCAGGAAGCCACTCTTGGAAAGTTCAATTTCACGCTCAAGGTGCTCCAGATATTCCCTTTCAAAGAGCTTTCCATTTCCATCCGAATCCGCCTGCGAAAAGAACGTGTTTGCGAATCCAAAACGTCGCAATTCTTCGGGCTCAAGGTAATCGTTCTTGTTCATGTCCATGGTCATGAACCGCTTTGCATAGTTGCTGCGAAGAACAGGCTCACAACTGGTGTCACTCGGTTCGACACGAAGCGCAAACGTCGCCTCATTCATTTTCAAGAGCCATTTTCCATCACTGGCGGGTTGAATGTCGATTGCGGCCGTATGGGAGGGGGTGACCGCCGGGATTGGGGTGATGGAAAACGTTCCATTCTTTGCGGGCGATTGAATTTCCAGTTCCAGGCAAGGCGTCATCACAGACGGTAGTCGTTCCAATTCTCTGCGGTCGAGTTTTCCGTCCCGATCGAGATCCACCTGTTGAAAAACGTCGTTCTCAATGATCAGTTCGGTGGGCGAAAGTCGTTCGTCTTTGCGGAACAATTTCGCGGCCGGATCGCGTGAAGCCTTGTCGTACGATTCAAGCAGGCGACGTGAAAGCTTCATTCCGCTGTCAAACGGATCGACGACATGCAGCACGCTGAGCGTATCCGTCAATTGTTGACGTGATGCGATGAGTTCGTCGGGAAGAGATTGTTGCAACTCACTGTTGTCGACAAGGTCGTCTTCGTTTTTGTCAAAGCGTTTCAGGTTGACTGCGGCCGACTCCATCTCCTGTTTCGAGAGCTTGCCATCGTGATTCGAGTCCAATTTGGGAAACAGATTCACCTGGGGGTTCTGTCCATTCCCGAGCTGTCCTGCACTGGGGCTGTCGACCGTCAGGATCGAAAACGAGGTTCCTGTCACAGTCAGCAAGTATCGAAGGCATTCGTCTCGCGAGATTTTGCCATCGGCCGGCGCACTATCGGCCGGAAGAATTGCACTCGCATCAAGAGGGGCACGAAAGCATGTGACGGCCGGCAGGGATTTGGCTTCCTCACCTTCGAGATTTCCATTCTGGTCGCGGTCGAGTCGTGTGAATACAGCGTCCGCCCAGCGACGACGAAGAGCACGGAACCCTTCCCCATTCACAGTAAGATGCAGGCGGATCAACAGCGGCTGCCGTGGCGTCAAATAAAGGACGTCCTGAATCGCGTCTGCGTCCGTGTCATTGAACAATCTCGCAATCGCAGGTCCCGACGCATCGGCACCGTAGCTGACATTCAATGTGCAGGAGACAACACCAATGCCGATGACAACCGTTCCTAGGCAACCCAAGGCCCAAAAAGGCACTGATTGACGTGTCGTAACCGTTTGACGTGTCGTAACCGTGGTCGCGAAACCTGATGCGCGGCCCGTCGGGCAACGCCGACGTGCGAATTCGGACAGGCCTTTTCTAAGGTCCCCACCAACAATCCCCCACCGAATGCGACACATCAGATCGACTCCGAGAGTCGTATGGCGACGGGCCGAAGAGCGCCAAAGTTGAGCGAATGCCAAAGCAGCTCGCGACGATTCGTCAGTGTTGGGTCGTCAATGGGCAAAACCAATCCCTCGGCGCGACCAACCACACCGATTGCGGCGTCAACCACCGAAAACGGGATTGAGATTGAGAGCAAAATTGCTGCAACAAGGAACATCTTGGCCCGTTGTTGTCCCGCATTGACCATTCCACGTCTCCGCTGGAATTCCCAGTCTGAGTTGCGCATTCCGTAGTATTCAACGAGAGACTGATAAACGATTTGACCGTTTTATTGTAAAGCGGTACAGGAGGGCCCGTCTACAGACGTCATGTCACAGCCCGTCCCGATTTCAGAAATGCGAAGGTGAACGAGGACTGACCACATCGTCGGTTTCGAATCCCATGAATGGAACGTGTCATGAATTGTCCGTCGGTTTCTTTCTGAATGTCACGACATTTCTTACGATGCCTGAGTGCTCGCCCAGCAAATCTTGGTCGTTCCAGCCAATGGAACTCGATCCGATCATTTCAGAAGGAAACGAGATGAACTTGCGTCGAATCCGTACGTTGATGGTGGGCCTGCTAACGGCCTCGGTTTTGTTCGGCGTCACTGGCTATGCCCTGGGACTTCTGATACCGACCGAAACGACCGTGACGGAACTGGCGCCAGGCGTCTTCTTTCGAAAAGCACAGTGGAAGCCGGAATTCATCGGCTGCAATCAAGGCTGGATCATTTTCGATGATTTCGTACTGGTGATCGAAGCCAGCTTTCCGAATCAGGCCGAAGAGTTGATTAAAGAGATTCGAAAGACCACCGACAAGCCGATCAAGTATGTCTTCGACACCCATTGGCATGGTGACCACGCCGATGGCAATCCGATCTTCATAACCGAGGGAGCCAGCGCGATCGCGTCAGAATCGAGTCGTGAGCAGTTCCTGAAAAAAGGAATTGAATCTTTTGACAAGCTCAAGCAGGAAAAGCCCAAGGAATATGGCGCCCTGAAATATGGCATTCCTTCGGTGTACTTTCCGAAGAAGATGGTGCTCGAAGATTCCCGTCAGCGTGTCGAGCTTATCCACTTCGGTCACGGGCACACGGCAGGAGACGCCGTGGCCTGGCTGCCGCAACACGGACTCTTGTTTACCGGCGACAGTTGCGTGAACGGCGCATTCAACTACACCGGGGAAAGCAATACCTCCAGTTGGATTGCCGTGCTGACCGAAATGGCAAAACTTCCCGTCAAAACCGTTTGCCCCGGTCACGGAGAGATGAGCGATTCCAAACTGCTGGGAACGCAACGGCGCTATTTCGTCGAACTGCGTCAGGCGATTCAAGAAGGGATCAACACCGGAAAGTCGCTCGACGAAATCAAGCGTACGATCGATCTGCCGTGGTACAAGGAATGGACCGGTGCGAGCGTCCGGGAACAGACGGAAAATATTGAACACGTCTACAAAGAACTGACGGCGAAAACGTGAGTGCATTGCCGCGACACAACAGACCAGCCCCCTGCTCGCGAATCAGCACCGTGATCGATTGCAGGGGGCCGGAAGTCACGACGGATTCAGCTCGTCACAATGCGAAATGCCGCTTCAGCCGCTTCCAGCGTCGCGCGAATATCGTCGTCTGTATGTGCGGCCGAAACGAAATTCGCTTCAAACTGGCTGCAGGCGAGATAGACACCTCGTTCGAGCATCGCATGAAAATAGCGAGCGAAGGCTTTGGTGTCGCTCTTCGTGGCGATGGCAAGATTCGTGACAACCTCAGGATTGAAGAACAACGTGAACATGCTGCCCACTTGTGGAATCGTGTGAGCAATACCCGCCTTGCGAGCCAGGTCTGACAGCCCCGCTACCAGCGCTCTGGTCATCGCCTCGAGTCGCGGATAGGGATTCGACTGCTTCAAGATCGACAACGTAGCAATTCCGCTCGCCATCGCCACCGGATTTCCAGAGAGGGTGCCGGCTTGATAGACCGGTCCCACGGGCGACACGACGTCCATAATTTCGGCTCGGCCGCCATACGCCCCAACCGGCATTCCTCCACCGATGATCTTGCCCAAAGTCGTTAAATCCGGCCGAACTCCGAATAAGGATTGAGCTCCGCCGTACGCAACGCGGAAGCCGGTCATGACCTCATCGAAAATCAGCACGGAACCGTTTTTCTTGCAGACCGTCTGTAGCGCTTGCAGGAACGCTTTTGACGGAACCACAACGCCCATGTTCCCGACGACGGGCTCGAGAATCACAGCCGCGATTTCAGCCCCGCGTTTCGAGAATGCGTCCTCGAGTTGTTGTACGTCATTAAATTCCAACGCCAAGGTGTCGGCCGTGCATCCCGCCGGGACACCGGGACTGGAAGGTGTTCCAAGCGTGAGTGCTCCGCTTCCCGCCTTCACGAGCAGGCTGTCGACATGTCCGTGATAACAACCTGCAAATTTGACGACGACATTGCGACGGGTGAATCCACGCGCAACGCGAATCGCACTCATCGTCGCTTCTGTGCCCGAGCTGACCATTCGAACGCGCTCGATCGACGGCACGGCTTCAATCACCATTTCTGCAAGCTCCGTTTCGAGCTCGCACGGGGCACCGAAACTGGTTCCTTTTCCAAGTTCCCGTGTGATCGCATCGATAACGGCCGGGTGGCGATGCCCCAGAATCTGAGGGCCCCACGATCCGATGTAGTCGATGTATCGATTGCCATCGATATCGTGGAGGTATGCCCCCTCTGCCCGATCCATGACGACCGGTGTTCCGCCAACTGCCCCGAAGGCCCGCGCCGGACTATTGACCCCTCCCGGAATCGATTTTCGTGCACGGGTAAAATGAAGTTCGCTTTTTTGCTGTGTGAAGGCCATGAAGTCGCAGTCAAAGAAATGCTAAAACGCCTGAGGCAGGCTGATTGAATTCGGTGCTGACGTCGCATCCGAGCGGAACACGTCGTCGCAATTGCGGCGACGTGTTCCTGGTCCCGATTCTACTTCTTTTTCGCCCCTTGCATGCGAATCAGATCGAGCTTCGACAGCGGTTTGCCATCGGGGCCCGTTGTCGGCAACGCCACAGGAGCTGGAGGAGTAGCGGCGACAGGCGCGGGCGCAGGAGGTGTTTCCGCGATCGCTTCTTCCGTTGGAACAACAGGTGTTGTTTCAACGACAGGTGCGGCAGGCACTGCAGCGGCAGGAGCCCCCGCGGCTTTGGCGGCCTGCTGCTTGCGAATCATATCCAGGGGCGACAACTTTGCCGCGCTGGGAGCTGGCGCCGGTGCGGCAGTCGCGCCAGACTTGGCCGCCTGTTGGGCGCGAATGGCATCCAGGGGGCTTTTCCCTGCGGGGGCGGCAGCGGGCTTGGTCGCGGCCGGTTTGGCCGCCGCGGGAGCGGCTTTGGCCGCCGGGGCTGGGGCACGCTTGATCGGAGCGTCCACGACTTTCAAATAGTCTGGATCAATGTCGTACCAGCCGATATCGACAGGGCCATCGAACTCGACCAGGGCACGGCAGTTCATATTCACGGTCCTGACCTTGCCGGTCCAGTTCTGGAACCGACGAAGCTCGGGAACGTCGACATCCACCACGACAAACTTATCGGTCAGCAGATCCTTCAGCTTCTCCGCGCGTTCAATCGACATAAGAATATCGCTCCGCAGTCGGTTGGATTCAGTATCAGGCCCATTCCAATGGCACCCGAGTTCATTGAATTCTGCGAGAACCGGCCTTCGAAATCAAGCTGGCACCACGCCGAATGAGCGCCAAATCTGTTTCAAAGGAGAGGCGGTGCCCTCTTCCGGAGATGATTCAGCGATCGAGACCTACAAAGTCGCTCGACGCGATCGTAGCCCCGAGAATTCACTATCGAAGCCCTACTTTTCCAGATAATACGCCAGACTCCAATCACCGATTTCTTTCATCTGCTTCGCGGTTCCAAAGTAAACTCCACCGAAGGGTTTACCGCGCACCATATCGTAAAACGTGATGTGCAAGGCACCACGGTGCTTGATTGTGATCTTCAGCTCAAACTCCGTCATCTCTTTCGAGATTTCCTTCCGCTGGAAACGATCTCCTTCGTCCAACCCATCACCGACAGTTTGCGTTAGTTCCAGCGCCAGTTGAGCCGTTGCCTGACCGTGCAATCGGGCACGCCCTTTGACCGTTATGGAATCGCCCTGTTCCAGTTTCGTTGACGTCGACATCACGTCCGTAATTTCGATCACATCTCCGTCACGGAACAGCTTGGGGCCAAGCACTGGGGCAACAGACTCTTGCAAGGGTGGCGCAGCCAGCACTTGAGAAACCCAGAGTATGACCACAAACAAGCTGAGTCTTTTCTGCATGATTCAGATTCCTGAGAATCGATCCGATTCGAAAAGTCTACAGAGATCCCAATGCACGGAACGTATTCATCCCGGCAGACATTGAACGGCGCTCGGAAAGCGGGCATCGAATCCGCGGTACGCCATCGCCACACCTTCATCAGACTCCGACGGCCTGGACTTCACCTTGCGGGGGATTTGCCGAAAAACGCACCGGGGCGAACGCTGACGATGTCATCGCTGCGCAGACGCCAACAGCACCGAGCCAGATTCCAAAAAACTCACTCAGATAGGCTGCTGAAGCGACCGACTGAGGGATTCTTGCCGACACATTGAAATTCGCGTCCGCCGTCGCCGCGACTCGATTGGTGTTTGCTCGATCACGCAACGCGTCAAGGATTTGTACAGCCTGAGAAGAAGCCAGCGAGTTCCCGTACGCCTGTAACGCCAATGAGGCAACAACGCAGATCGTGCTACAGGTCAACAACCGTGTGGTCGGAACAACGCTGTGCGGTGTCCTCAATGTCGACAGGCAAAAAATGGACACGGACGTCAATAGACCGATTGCGAAACCGATTTCATGGGGCGAGCCGGGTGCAAGTTCACGGCCGATCGTGGGAACAGCCAGGATCCATGTTGCGATTCCGACCAGAAGCGAAATCACGAGTGGAAATGCGACGAACATTCCAATTCCTCCCTTGCGTGACACGAACCGTCAGACGTGATGCAAAGCCAGCAACGAAGACGCATTCTGACGCCGCAAAGACATTGTGTCAAAAGCAAAGGAGATCATTGCAAATTCGCATTCTGTCAATTCACCTGATCCACCCCGACGCGACGACGTCTATCGAGAAGGGAGAGACGCGATAGAACATTGGTGGTATCTTCTCGCGTCGTTTCCTCAAGTTAGTGTCGATTTGCATGAACCGTATCGGAGACCGCAGTTCCATGGCCAGCACTTGCCGTCAAGTGTCATTCGAGTGTTTCCTGAAACGGTCAACACGCCTTTGGAAACGAATTCCCATCGTCCTGATTGTGGCGATGGCTTCCGGTGCATGGCATCCTGTTCGCGCTCAAGACAGTTTGCCAGGGGCCATTCAACGCATCACGCACCAGGCGCATTTCAAACAGGCGCATTGGGGCGCCTTGTTTGTCGATCAACAGTCGGGGCGCGTCATCTACAAACATGATGACGAAAAGCTGTTTATTCCCGCTTCGACGACCAAACTCTATACGGTGGCATGCGCACTGGAGGCGCTCGGGCCGGACTATCAGTTCGTGACGCCCGTCGTTCGCAAGGGCGAGATCAATGAACACGGGGAACTGAAAGGAGACCTGATCCTTGTCGCTTCGGGCGATTTGAGCTTCGGGGGCCGCACCACACCCGATGGAAAAATGGCCTTTGCGAATGTCGATCATACCTACGCCAACGGGAACCTGGAGGCGGAACTGACGGCCCCTGATCCGCTGGAAGGATTGAACGACCTGGCGCGGCAAGTGGCCGCGGCAGGAATCAAACATGTTCACGGCGAGATCCTGATCGACGATCGCTTGTTCGAACAGGCGGAATCTTCAGGCAGCGGTCCCACCAAAGTCACTCCCTGTATGGTCAATGACAATCTGATCGATCTCCTCTTTACTCCCACGGATGTTGGCCAGCGTGCCGTCTGCACCTGGCGTCCACAGTCCGAAGGGGTCCGGGTTGAATCGAAAGTGACGACCGTGAATTCAGGCAAGTCGCTGGACATCAAGATTCGCGATCTGGGCCATGGACGAATCTCGGTCACGGGAAAGATTCCCTACGGACATAAACCGGTTCTGAAGGTGCAGGAAGTCCATGATGCCCGTGCGTTTGCCAGGACGCTGTTTATTGAAGCTCTGCATCGCGTCGGAGTGTCGGTCGATGCCGCGACGGTGAGTGAAGCGACGACGTCCGAATTGCCTGGCGTTGCCGACGTGCATCAGCTGCCGCAGGTCGCCGTCCATCGCTCGCTGCCGTTGTCTGAATCGGCCAAATTGATCCTGAAAGTCAGTCATAACCTGCAGGCCAGTACATTGCCTTTGCTGGTGGCCTGCAAGCATGGCGAACGAACTTTGACCGCGGGACTCAAGCAGCAGCACGCGTTCCTCAAACACGCGCACGTGGACGTGGACACAATCTCACTTGCTGGAGGCGCGGGCGGGTCTCGAGCCGATCTGATCACACCTCATGCGACGGTGCAACTCCTGCGATACATGACAACACAGCCCAGCTTCCCGGTCTTCCACAGCGCACTGCCTCGACTTGGCGTCGATGGAACGCTCGCGAAGAACATCGCTCATGACAGCCCCGCCCGCGACAAGGTGCACGCCAAAACCGGTTCGCTCTACTGGGACAATACAATGAACGGCTCGTCGGTCATGACCAGCAAGGCGCTGGCCGGTTACATGACGACCGCCAAAGGACGGCAGGTGATCTTTGCGATGTTCGTCAACTACGCCCATCTTGGGCATGGTGTGACGGTAAAGACCTTTGGAGATGACTTGGGAAAAATCTGCGAAACTGTCTATCTTCATGAGTAATAAGTAGGTGGGACAGTCACGAGTTCGCGAACAGGCCACGCTGGCCGCTCGCGAAAATCGGATGCAAGTCTCCGTTCCGGTTTGATGCCCCTTCGATGGCTCGACTCCATCACCCTATTTGATTCGATCCCCACCGCCACTCCATGAAAGCCCCGGATATGACTGCTGTAGCAACTTCTGAACGACCGGCATCTGATGGACCGGGCATTTCATCCGTCCGCCTGTGGACCGGCCGGATCTTGACGGGAATCGCGGGTTTGTTCTTGTTGATGGATGGCAGCATGAAAATCATCAAACCAGAGATTGTGGTGAAGATGACCACCGACCTCGGGTACCCCGAAAGCCTGATCATGCCGCTCGGAATCGTACTGATCACTTCGACAGTACTTTATCTGATTCCCGCCACGTCACTCCTAGGGGCCGTCCTGTTGTGCGGCTACCTCGGCGGAGCGGTGGCGACGCATGTGCGAGTCCAAAACAGCACATTTGAGATCGTCTTTCCTGCAATCATCGGCGCAATTGTCTGGGGCGGACTTTGCCTTCGATACCCTCGGATGAGTGCCATGATTTTCGGGCCTCGGTAACCGTTCAGATCGGGACGATCCCTTCCTGTGAGCGGCCTCAAAGGCGTTGCTCAGAGTTCTCCGATTCTGATTGAAATTCTCGAATGTCGACCTTTGCCAGAATTCCCCTATTCGCGAAAGAGATTGAATTGGCTGCAGCCAACCCCAACGAGAAACGGATCCTGGTCGCGGAATGTCTGCACGAGGTCTGTTCATTTAATCCCGCGCCGACTCGGTACGAGGACTTCTTCGTCAATTTCGGTCAGCAGATGCTGGACTACCATCAGCGGGGCGGAACCGAAGTGGCGGGGGCATGTCAGATCTTTCGCGAACATGCAGATCTTCGAGTGATACCCACGTTCAGCGCACGCGGAATCACCTCGGGTGGCGTCATTCCCGCCGCGGATTTCCGCCGGCTGGCCGACGAATTTCTGGGCAGTCTGCGGCAAGCGGGACCCGTAGATGCCGCCTATTTCACACTGCACGGCGCGATGGCAGCCGAAAACGAATTGGATCCGGAAGGGTATCTGCTTCAAGAGGCTCGAAAGATTCTCGGGGAACAGATTCCAATCGTCGTTTCTTGCGATCTGCACGGCATTCTGACAGATCGGATGATGGAACATGCGGATGTGATTGTTCCTTACCACACCTATCCTCACGTCGACTTCTTTCAGACGGGCCAACGAGCGGGACGGCTCCTACTTCGATGTCTCGCCGGAGAAATCGCCCCCGTCACCGCCAAGGTCGAGATTCCCGCACTGGTCCGCGGGGATGAATTGATCACGGCCACCGGGCGATTCGGCAAACTCATCGGTGAAGCGCAGCAATACGAACAAGGCCCCAAAGGCTTATCCGCTGGGTACTTCATCGGGAATCCGTTTACAGACGTTCCGGAACTACGAACCTACAGCATCGTCGCGACAGACAACGATCCGGATCTGGCCGAGAAGGCGGCATTGCAACTGGCGAACGCGTTCTGGCCGCATCGCCATGAAATGCAGGCGCAACTTCAACCGGTCGACGAATGCGTCCGACTGGCGATCGACACGCCCGGAACGGTGGCCATGGTCGACGCGGCGGATGCCACCAGTTCCGGGGCGTCCGGAGACAGCAATGTCATCTTGCGGGCCTTGATTGCGGCAGGCTATTCGCGTCCGGCACTCATTCCCATCGTTGACGCCCATGCAGTCGAGAAGGCGTTTGCGGTCGGCGTTGGGCAGACCGCAACCTTCACTTTGGGAGGCTCCATCGATTCAAAGCGATTTCAACCCCTTTCCCTGACTGCCGAAATCACGATGCTGTCGGACGGCCGATTCCGAAGCGAATCGTTTCGCCAACAATGGTACTCGGGCCCGACGGCTGTACTGCGTTCTGGAAGTTTCACGATTGTGGTGACCAGCCGGCCGGTGCACCTGTTTGATCGGTCCTTGTTTCTAGCTCACGGACAGAATCCGCGCGACTTCGATCTGATTGTCGTCAAGTCACCGCACTGCCAGCATCACATGTACGCAGAATGGTGCACCCGGCTGATTCATGTCGACGCGGCGGGATCAACGAGTGCCAACCTGCCGACGCTGGGACACCAGATTTGCCGACGACCGGTTTTTCCATTGGATCCTCAGCTTGAGTTTTCCCCCAAGGTAAAGCTGTTCTCGCGCGCCGGAAAACGATCACGTCCAGCGGACTAAGCAAGCGGGGCTTTGGGAGAGGCTGGGCTGTCGGTCCGCAGAGACCGATTGCCTTGTCACGATCCAAGACCATCTCCACTTCACTCCGTTGCCTCAATGACGACCGAGTCATCCCAATCAAGACAGACAGACGCCCCGTGTTCGCTCGGTTCGAGCCAACACGGGGCGTGAATTCATTGCGTTCTCTGGTCCCGCCTTCGATTCGGCGCGACCATGTCGCGTATCAAGCCAAGTCGATCCGCGGTCTCTCACCCATTTGCCGGCGCCGCAATCCCGAAATCTTCGATCGAGAGCAGCGATCGAAACGGCAAACCGCGTTTCTCGAAATTGGCGGCTCCGCCTTCTTTTCGATCCACGATTCCCACCACGCAGGCCACGGTGCATCCAAATTCGAGAATGCGATCGACGGCCTGTAAGGCACTTCCGCCGGTCGTGACCACGTCATCAATCACGACGACCTTCGAACCGGGCTTGAGTGGACCTTCGACGTAGCGCTGCGTACCGTGCCCCTTGGGTTCCTTCCTGACGAGGAATCCATCGAGTGATCGCCCCTGTTCCGCGGCGGCAACCAAGACTCCACCGACAATCGGATCAGCGCCGATAACCATCCCGCCGATCGCCGAGTAGTCCACGTCTTTCAGCAGATCCAGCAATCCCAAGCTCACCAGCCGCAACCCGATCGAATGCAGCGTAATCTGCTTACCATCCAGGTAGTACGTCGATTTTTTGCCGGACGCCAGGGTGAAGTCACCAAACTTCAGGGCCCGCTCATGAAACAACGCAATCAACTTCTCACGATCCGACATGCCGCAATGCTCCGAGTGATCTAAACCAACAATCCAATCTGACGGCCAATGGTAATCTTCCGGGTTCGGAGACGACAGCGTCCCAGTGACACGACGTCGACCGCCCAATGAATCGCGGTCAGTTGGCATCGCCCTTTGACAACGAGGTGTTGCAGCTCACTTCGCCTCGGCGACCACGTTCAAGCGTATATTCAGTCAAGAACCGTTTGATTCTCGTTGTCCGCCCTGATATCGTCTCCCGCAGGAAGTTGAGACTCGGTCTCAACTTTGCTTCCTCTTGCGATTAGCCATTGCCTTCTTGGCGCAGCCAAAGCTCGACGGACAGGTTGTTGACGCGACTTTTCTGCTCCTGACATGGTGATGGCATGCTTCGTTCCCGCCACGGTTTCACGCTGATCGAACTTCTTGTGGTCATCGCGATCATCGCGGTCCTGATTGCCCTACTGCTCCCCGCAGTCCAGCAAGCACGCGAGGCGGCTCGACGGACCCAATGTAAGAACAATCTCAAGCAGATTGGCCTGGCACTGCACAATTACCACGACATCTATAACCGCCTGCCGATCACGCAGTACGACTCACAGCCCGCCGGGGATTACCTCACACTCACCTGCTGGACACGGGCAATCTTCCCGCAACTGGATCTGGCCACGATCACAAACAACTGGAACGACCTGCAGAATTTCAGTATTGGCCAGAATGCGGTTCTGAATCGAACGCCGATTCCCGCTTACAAGTGTCCGTCGTCACCGGCGCCCATCATCGGCCTCTGGACGTCGGCCGGGGGAACGCTTGACCCTCAACTCTTCACGTCGGACGTCGCGGGCAAGTACTCCGGGGGAATCTGCGAGTACTCGTGCATCGCGAATTCGCAGATCACACCCGACACCGCGACTCCACCGCTCTCGGGGATTGGAATGATGAACTACAACACGTCCGCCAATCCCGCCGAGGTTTCGAAGCGATTTCAAGACGTGACGGACGGTCTGTCCAATACGATGATGCTCGGGGAAGTGTGCGGTGGTGCCGACAACTATACACCGAACAGAGCCAAGGACGGCACGTCACAAAAGCTTCGCTTTCATAATTGGGCGGGCCAGAATCGAATCTCGTTTCGCGACTACAAAAAGGACGGGACGGCCAGCAACACGACACTCGATCCTTGCATCGTGAATTGTTTCGGCGGTGCAGGTGGCTCAAATCTCTTCAGCTTCCATACGGGCGGAGCACAAATTGCGCTGGGCGATGGTTCTGTACGGTTTCTCTCAGAGAGTGTCGATTTTCAAACGGCGTGCCGGCTCGCCACCTGTCAGGACGGAGCGATCGTCGGCGAATTCTGATCGTTCAACAGGCTGCTAAGACGCTTCGGCAAAGACGAGCAACGTTAGACATCCATCCTCGCCCGCTTGCAGGACCGCTCCATGCGATCGCTGGCATCATCATGGAAAGCCCCGCATGCGACTGCAATTGCGCAAAGTTTGGTTGATCGTGCATCGTTGGCTGGGGCTGACGGCGGGGCTCTTGTTTGCGCTCAGCGGACTGACCGGCAGCCTGATCGTATTTGATCATGCCATCGACGAATGGCTCAATTCCGGCATCATGCTGACGCGGAATCAAGGATCGCCATTACCGCTGTCAAAGATTCTCGCGGCCGCAGAAAAGGGGGCTGCTGCCCCGGGACGCGCCGTGAATATCTACTATCCGCGCGTCTCCAACGGCACTTTTACGCTGTACTTTCGCGAGCCAGACAATTCGAAAAAGGCCGACACGACGGAAGTCTTCGTCGATCCCGTCACGGCCGAGATTCTCGGTCAACGACCGCGAGAGAGTGGCTTGGTGGCCGTCATCTATCGCCTTCACTCAAAACTGCTTGCTGGCGAGACCGGGCAAGGTCTACTTGGTGGACTGGCAATGCTGGCGCTCGTTTCACTGACCAGTGGTTTGTTGCTGTGGTGGCCCTTGGTTCGGAAGAGCCTATGGACCGGCTTCGGCATCCGGAAGAGAATGAGGGTCTTCGACACGCACAAGTCCCTTGGGGCTTCGTTCTCTCCGATTCTCCTGTTGATTGTCACAACGGGCGTCTATCTGACTCTGCCCGACTTGATCAAGCCGGTGGTGACCGCGATTTCGCCCGTCACGAAGTTGCCCGGGAAGGTCAAATCAACCGTTCCCGATCCCCGCACGCCACCCATCGGCCCAGACGCGGCCGCGCAAGTGGCGCTAGAAACGATGCCTGACTGTCGCCTGATGTCCGTCGATCTGCCCCTCAAGTCCGACGACTCGTATCGCGTGTCCGTTCGGCAAGTCGGTGAAGTGGGGCAACTTCGCGGCGTCGGTCGGGTCTGGGTCGACCAGTACCAGGGCACCTGCCTGGCCACGCGCGATTGGAACAAATTCACGGCGTCCGACACGTTCTTTCGAATCCAGTTGGCACTGCATTCAGGCGATGCGTTCGGCATTGGGGGCCGCTGGCTCTTCTGCCTGGCCGGACTGGTCCCCGCGACTCTCTACGTGACAGGTTTCATGATGTGGCGACGACGAACCAAACCTCCCGCGGCACGTCGTACGATTGCTGACGCTCAACTCGCCAGTTCGGCACATGACTCGTCCGAACTGGTCGCAGCAAATGAAGCGACCTCGACACGGTAACCCGCATCGCGGTGTCAATCCGCTCTCGAATGACTCGGAAGGTACTTTCGCACGCTTGAAGCCATCGGTGGTATTTATACTTTTCGGTTCGGTCATTACTCTGCTCAGGACACCGAGCCTCTCGTCGGTTGTCGCTTGAGTCAAGACGTCAGGCAGGCCGTACGCGCCACCCATCCTTCAAGACCGGAATCATACGAATGTCGACCACCGAGATCCGCTTCACTGATGGAGCGGGCTATGAACGATACATGGGAAAATGGAGTCAGCTTGTCGGCGCTGCGTTCCTCGACTGGCTTGCTGCCAAACCCGGTTTACGATGGCTGGACGTTGGCTGCGGGAACGGCGCCTTTACGGAAATGCTCGTCGAGAAATGTGCACCCCGCTCTGTCCAGGGGATTGATCCGTCTGAGGAACAACTCGCGTTCGCCCGGATACGTCCCGCGTTGCAGCAAGCGCAGTTTCGCATCGGCGACGCGATGAAACTGCCATTTCCCGACGCCGCATTCGACGCAGCGGTTATGCCGCTCGTGATCTTCTTCGTTCCCGATCCGGCCAAGGGGGTTGCGGAAATGGCTCGAGTCGTCAGCCCTGGCGGAACCGTCTCTGCCTATGCGTGGGACATGGTGGGCGGCGGCTTTCCTTATGACGCGCTGCATGCGGAAATGCGTGCTCTGGGCGTGGCCGTTCCGGCACCGCCCAGCACGGATGCGTCGCGGATCGACAACCTTCGAGACTTGTGGATCAGTGAAGGTCTCGATTCCGTCGAAACACACGCGATCACCGTTCAGCGGACGTTCGCCGATTTCGACGACTATTGGTCGACAATCCACTTGGGTCCAAGCGTCGGTCGACAACTTTCCGCGATGCCACCAGACCAGCTTGCGAGCCTCAAATCACGCATGGAGGTGCATCTGCCGGCAGACGCGACCGGCCAGATTACCTATCAGGCGCGAGCCAATGCCGTAAAGGGCCGAATGCCGATTTCGTTCTAAAAACGAGACAACGGATGATTCTGGACCACCGACCGCCCCACGCCGCATTGCATCCGAATCGCAGTGGAACACCTTCCGGCATTTTTTTTTGTAAGATAGGTGATCGGATGAGGTTTGCCATGAATCTATTCGGCTCAAATACGACGGTGCGCATTGGCGGAATTAAGATGCACGATGCGACTCGCGCCGAGCTTGAATCGTCTGCATCGGTGCGCGATTTTCACGAGCTTGCGAAGCAGCCACGACTCGAGGTCTTACAATGCTCGGCCCCCGTACGCGACGCGGTGTGGAGTGTGCTAAACGAACATTTCTGCACAGTGCGACCGGATGTTCAGATAAGAGTTTATGGTCATTATTCGGCGAATTGTGATCTTAACTTCGTACGCCTGTTGCCAAACGTTCGCCGTTTTGCGGCAGACTGCCTGATGCAAGCGAGTGGCATCGAGAGCATCGCCTTAATTCCAAATTTGGAAACATTGTCACTTGGCATCTTCGAACTTCACGACTTCAACGTCCTCGAAAGCATTTCGCCAAAATTGGCGTCCCTGAGCCTCACCGCAACTCGATCGAAGAAACCGAGCCTTGCCCCTTTAAGGCGATTTCGCTCGCTCCGAAATCTTTATCTCGAGGGGCACTGCAAAGACATTGAAGTCATCAGTGACTTACCAGATCTTGAGAAAGTCACACTAAGATCCATCACGACACCTGACGTTGGCTACCTGTCGAAATTACCCACGCTCCGTTCGCTCGCGATCAAACTCGGTGGAATTCGAAACTTCAAAGCGATCGAAGGGATGCAGAGCATTCAGTATCTCGAGCTATGGCAGATCCGCGATCTACACGACATTCAGTTCATCTCGACGCTGCCGGGCCTTCAATACTTCTTTCTACAATCTCTACCGCACATCGCCCAGCTTCCTCGGCTAAGCGATTCAAGAAGCCTGCGGCGGGTTGGAATCGAAAACCTCAAGGCACTTCATGATTTCACGGCGTTGGAAACAGCACCAGCTCTTAAAGAGTTTTTTCTCATCGACGGACGTAAGCAAATTCCTCAGCAGCTTCTACCCGTACTGAACAATCCAAACCTTCGACGGGCGAGCGCGTTTTTCGGTAGCGAGCGCAAAAACGCAGAGTTTCTGCAACTGCGAGACAAATACGGAAAATCAGAAATGATTCCCTCGGAACCTTTAAGTTCCGAAGACAGCCCAATGAACGGTCATGGATGAAGATCCTGCTGTTGTGAGAAGTTCATCGGCTGGATATCGGCGACTTGTTAAACGTGTCATTTCCAACAGATGACAAGTGACAGGAAGATTATGCCTTTATTGACACAGAGCGCGCGAGATCTGGGGACAATGCCGAATGGAACAACCAAAACGCATTGGGTGCCGAACTGTTTTGCTCTTCATTTGTGCGATATGCCTGATCGCAATCGTCGGCCTCGTTTGGGAAATTCGACAAATTGCGATCCGACTTGAAGGCACACGTCCGCAAAAGATCAACCGAAACCACTTCCACGTCGTCGTCTTTCCGAAAAGGTGCGAACCCCCGCTCAAACGTGCCGTCTTTCTGACGTTGGATGAGCTCATGGAAAACGATGAACGGATGAGGGACAAGTTCGAGGTTCTCTTCGGTGACAATCCCGTCAGCATGGAATCGGCCCGTTTCACAGCCGTTCCGGATGAAGACCGCGAACAGCACGACATCGAAGCGCTCAATCGACAATTTCAGTTGTGGGGTGACAAGACAGATTGGAAACGCGTCGAGTTTTTTATCAACCGACGCGGCAATCAAGGCGAGTCCGTCGTGAAGCTGAAGTTGCACACGCGTCGAGGCGATCGCCTCGAATATCTGTATCGGGTCACCCCCGATGGACGGGTAATTCCCGTGTGGGAACTTTTCTATAACCGCATCTGAAATTGATTCGACACGGCTACGGGACTCGGGTTCCGCACGGATTCAAAACCACCCGCATCACTTGATGAGTCCCACGGTAACTTCTCTTCAAAAAAACGGGGCGGATTCCAGAAAACATTGCGTCCCACGTGCGAAGACGGTGTCCGTCATACCCGCTGATCAATACGACGAGAGAGACGTCGTAGTCGCTCGGCGACGAACAAGAGGACTCCACCTAGGATCAACGCGACCACCGCAATCAGCCACGAAATGGCCACGACGCCCGTGCTTGGCCAAATGACCAGGATCAACCCGATCAGGACGAGAACCGCACCAAGGATCGCGAACAAGCGACTTGATTCGGCATCCTCGCCTTGACTTCGGTTTGACAGAAACAGGCCAATCCCCTGCAGCAGCGCCCAAGCACCGACGAGCGTCAGGAAGACCCTCACGCTGAGCGTCGTCCAAAAGAGTAAGATCGCGCCGACCATCAAACTGACGATCGAGAACAGGGGAAATCCGTTGCGACCACCCGAGCGGAATGCCCCGATCACGCCAAGCAGTCCGTCGAACAGGAAGTATGCCCCCAGAATATTGACCAGGACACTGATCGTCTTCTGCGGCCAAAACAGCGCGACAACCGCCAACCCCACCGCCAGCACACCCCGAATCAGGAACCACCACCACACGTCGTTCAGGCGTTCGCCGACGCGTTCCCTGGCGACGTAAGCCACTTGTCGCAGCTTTTCGCGGTGTTCCACAATCGGATCATCTGGCAATGGAGCTTCCGACATGGGCCTCTCCCTGAAATTTCAATACCGTCACGAATAGTTATTCCACCTTCGACGCGCGGCCAAGTCGCCCCATGTAGTCCACGAAGATCAAGTCGTTCTCAGAGATTGAGCGGACCGTAAATGGCATCGTGTGATTCACGCGATCAGGATGCAATGAAGCCGTACAAAGCAGACTCAGCGTCCCTCGTTTGACCACCCAAGTTCCGTTTGAAACTGGCGTTCGCACGAAGACCTTTTGGAAAAGTCGCAACTCTTGGACTTCACGGATCGTCGACCAGGTGCCGTTGCTGCGAATTGTCAGCACAAGCGATCCAATGTCGTCGCGATACCGCCATGCCCCCGGCAGCATCTTCGTCAGTTCTTCGTCCGACAGAATTTTTGAGCCGCCCGTCAGCGGTGGTGAGTGCGGTGCTTTCGCGCTCGCGTCCGCGACCGACATTTTCTTCAGGACCATCAGCATTCGCTTAGATCCCTTTTTGGCCGAAAACTCTGTTGGCTGTGCACCGTCGGCGGCGTCGGACAGGCAGACAACAAGCTTGCCTTCATCAAATCGATAGATTCCCAGGACTTCTTTTTTGTCCCGGCTCAACAGGTCAATCCCTTTCGGGAACTGCGTGGGATCGATCTCAAAAACTCGGGCGTGCTTTTTTCCATCCTCGGGAGACTTGTACGTCAGTGAGTTGTCGATGATCTCAAATCGACCACCGGAGGGAAGCCATTCTCGGATCGCATCGGGAGGAATGACGTGACCATCTTCGACTAGTTCGATCACCTCCCAGTGTCCCTGAAATGGTTTCAGTTCGGCGTCATTCTCTGCGGCACGCAGGGACGTCACCAGCGCGAGGCACATCAGACACATTTGTAGAGCGCGTTTCATTCGTCAGACTCCATTCTAGAATGAGAATATTTGAAGCTTCGACGGGTTCGTGAGGGATCGAATACGAATGCCTGATTCATGAACGAGCCCATCCCGAAATCCCACTCGTCGCAAATTCCCGACGAGTAGACGCAATGTATACCAGAACATCCACTTTGTCCCAAAGTGCTACGAGGTGGATCACACATAAAATTCTGCTCGCGGCAGCACGCGCGTCGAATGTTAATCTTTTGCGGTCGCCCCAATTCTGATTCCGATTCCCTAATCCAGCCACGATCGACTACGATTCTCTGTCGGGATTTTGATTCTCTTTCCTGGTTATCGACCTATGAGACTTCGCCCGAAAAGCCATCTGGTGTTCATCGGACTGATCGTCGTCGCCACAGGTATGACGTCGTCAGGGTTTGCGCTGGCGCAGCAGTCAGCTGAAGCCGCCACAGCAAATTCCCCTTCGTTCTCCGCCGATATTCAGCCATTGCTCAAAGACAAGTGTGGGAAGTGTCATGGCGCTCAGACTCAGAAAGGCGAGCTGGCACTGCACACGCCAGCGATGATCGAAAAAGGGAGCGAATCGGGTGCGGTGGTGCTCGCCGGCAATTCGGCGGGAAGCCGCTTGTTCGAGGTCGTGAAGCACGGAGAAATGCCTCCCGACCAGCAGGGCACGCTTTCCGAAGCAGAAGTGGAATTGATTCGCCGATGGATCGATGACGGGGCATCATTTGGCCAGGAAGCGGCCACGCAACCGCGGGCCGTCACCCAGCACGATGTGACCCCGATCTTGCTCCTGCGGTGTACGGCCTGCCATGGGCGCCACCAACAATCGGGGGGACTGGATCTTCGTGATCGAGCGGCGATGCTTAAGGGGGGGAAATCGGGGCCCGCGATCGTCTTGGGAAAGCCCGACGAGAGTCTCTTGCTTAAACGAGTCCGCGCTGAAGAAATGCCGCCGCATCAGCGTTTAACCGAAGTTTCCGTCAAACCGATGGAACTCGAAGAGCTCAAAATAATCACGCGCTGGATTGAGTCGGGCGCACCGCTGGCTGACGAACCACCTGACCTCGCCGCAACACCAGAAGATCCACTCGTTCGCCAACAGGACAAAGAGTTCTGGTCCTTCCGCCCACCCCAGCCCGTCACAATCCCCGCCTTGCGTAGTCTGTCGAACGTCTCGGCCACGAATCCTTTGAGGTCACCGATTGACGTACTTGTGGCTCAGCAACTTCAAACCAAGGCACTTTCGCTCTCGGAATCCACAGACCGAGCGACGCTGCTGCGACGCTTGACATTCGATCTGATCGGTCTGCCGCCAACCCCTGAAGAAACCGATGAGTTTCTTGCGGATCAGTCGGCCGACGCTTACGAGCGACTGATCGATCGCTTGCTGGCATCGCCACGATACGGCGAGCGGTGGGGAACGCACTGGCTGGGTGTCGCGGGTTACGCCGACTGCGAAGGAAGGCGCGAGCAGCATTTGCCTCGTCCCGCCGCCTGGAGATATCGTGACTATGTCATCCGATCATTGAATGACGACAAACCATACGATCGCTTCTTGCTCGAACAGATCGCCGGAGATGAACTGGCAGATTACGAGCACGCCCCCCGGATCACGCAGCAACTGGAAGACAATCTGGTCGCGACGGCGTTTCTACGGTTGGCTCCCGATCCAACCTGGGCCAATTTGACCGGCTTCGTGCCGGATCGATTGGAAGTCACGGCCGATTCCATTGATGTGCTGACGGCCGGCGTGATGGGAATGACCTTTAAATGTGCCCGCTGCCACACGCATAAATTCGATCCGATTCCCCAGCGCGACTATTATCGTCTGGTCGCGATTTTTAAAGGGGCGTACGATGAACACGACTGGCTGAAGCCACAGCTCAAGTCGTTCGGCGGTGCGATGAGTGCCGGGATGGGCGAGCGATTGCTCCCCTACGTCACCACGGACGAGCGGCAACGCTGGGAGGCACATCAAGCCGAAATTCAACGACAACTGGACGAACTTGCGAAGTCTCCTTCGACACCCGACGTACAGCAGAAGATCAAAGATCTCGAAGCAAAACGGCAACCCGAACCGCGGATCATGGCGCTGTGGGATCGGGGCGAGCCTTCGCCGACCTACATGTACCGCCGTGGGAATTACCTGACACCCGGTTCGTTTGTAGCTCCAGGCGTTCCTGCCATTTTGAATGGTGATACTCCATTCGAAATCACTCCCCCCTGGCCCGGCGCCAAATCGACTGGACGGCGTCTGGCCTTTGCGAAGTGGCTGATCGCACCGCAACAGCCGCTCACCGCGCGAGTGATGGTCAACCGAATCTGGAAACATCACTTCGGCCAGGGAATCGTTCGCAGTTTGGGAAATTTTGGAAAGACCGGTGATCGTCCAACGCATCCAGAATTACTCGACCACCTCGCGCTCAACTTCATTCGTCACGAATGGTCCCTCAAATCCGTGCATCGCGAACTGGTGTCAACGACCACCTATCGCCAGAGTTCATCAATTTCCTCCGTGGCCAAAGTGGCTGACTCGGCAAACTGGTTGCTGTCAAGAATGCCGCTGCAGCGGCTCGATGCCGAACAATTGCGAGATTCAATCGCCTTGCTTGCCGGAGAGTTGATTGAAACTGGTGGCGGACCTTCTGAGCCCGTTCTGATTCGCGGGGACGGACTCGTGTTGAGCGGCCGTCGTCGCAGCATCTACGCGGAACAGCTTCGCAAGCACCCGCCATCGCTCATGGAGAGTTTCGATCTTCCCGCCATGAATCCGAATTGCCTGCAAAGAACCGATTCTCTGGTCCCCACCCAAGCACTCCATCTGTGGAACGATGCCGCGATTCGACGCCTGGCCACACAGTTTGCAGATCGCGTCTGGCGGAACGTGTATGACCGGAATCCGAATGCCTCGGACGCCGATCAAATCGTGGAAGTCTATCGCATCGCGTTAACTCGGACGCCTCGCCCTGACGAACTTGCGGCGTGCGAACTGGCACTCGCGCAGCTTCGCGACAACTGGCGATCATCGGCGACGTCAGACAAAATCTCCAATCGTGATGAGGCATCCCGCCGCGCCCTGGCGACCCTGTGTCATACGATTTTGAACTCCGCCGATTTCCTTTACCTCGACTGAGGCCCTCAATGGAACGCGACTTGGGAATCTTTGAATCGGGTCATTGTCCTGTTTCACGGCGCGACTTCTTTTCACACGTCCGGACAGGTGTTTGCGGTGCGGCGTTGCTACACCTCCTGCAACAGGACCTGCGTTCAGACGACTCCTCGGAAGTCGCGGACCTGCGGCCTCGTCGACCGCCGTTGCCCGCACGTGCGAAATCGGTCATTCATCTCTTTATGAATGGCGGGCCGAGTCAGATGGATCTGTTTGACCCAAAGCCTGAGCTGGATCGACATCACGGTGAATCGTATTTCGACAAGATTGCAGGGGAAGTCGAAAATGTGAAGGATGCCGGCGCGCTGATGCGCAGCCCGTTCAAGTTTGCTCAACATGGCGGATCTGGAATGTGGGTCTCGGACGCACTTCCTCATATCGCCCGACACGTCGACGAACTGACCTTGGTTCGTTCGATGTATACAACCAATATCACGCATGAGCCAGCTCTGTACCTGATTCAAACGAACCGCATGGTCTCGGGCTATCCCACGCTCGGCTCCTGGATTACATATGGGCTCGGAAGTGAATCGCAGAATCTGCCCGCGTATGTGGTGCTCGACGATCCGCTGGGATTGCCGATCAATGGAACTGAGAACTGGCACTCGGGATTCTTGCCGCCCATTTATCAGGGAACACGCTTTCGCTCGACCGGCTCGCCCGTGCTCAATCTTCGCCCGGAACAGGAAGAACCGCGGGCCGTGGTAGACATGCAGCGTGATTTGCTGCGGCGGCTCGATCGAATGCACCTCAGTCGTCGCCCCGATCAGCCCAAACTTCAGGCACGAATCAGTACGTACGAGCTCGCCGCGCGAATGCAGCTTTCAGCAAGTGAAGCGTTGGATTTATCCGCCGAAACGGCAGCGACTCAATCGCTGTACGGGATCGGACAGCCGACAACCGACTCCTACGGCCGCCGCTGCCTGATCGCCCGACGCTTGGTTGAACGCGGAGTGCGGTTCGTCCAATTGTTTATCAATGCCCAGATCTGGGACAATCACACCGGATTGGCAACCGATATGAAGGCGGCCTGCGATCGAACCGATCTTCCCATTGCAGGCTTGTTGCAGGATCTTAAACAACGCGGCTTGCTCGAGGACACACTTGTGATCTGGGGCGGTGAGTTCGGACGTCTTCCGATCGCCCAATTGTCGGCCGATAAAGACGAGCGAAAATCAGGCCGTGACCACAATAAAAACGCGGGTTGCCTGTGGATGGCGGGCGGCGGCGTGCGAAAAGGTTTCACGTATGGCGTGACAGACGAATTGGGGTTTGCCGCCGTCGAAGACCGTGTCAGTGTCCCCGACTGGCATGCGACGATTTTGCACCTGCTTGGCCTGAATCATGATGAACTGTCCGTCGATCAACACGGGCTCCGCGAAAAGCTGACGGGCGTCCTACCCGCGAAAGTGATTCATGATTTGATTGAGCCGCATTCATAAAACCAGGAAACATCTTCGACGTCGCGTGGATTGCGTGTCGCGAGGCACCGCTTCACAGCCTATTGAAGTAACGGGGACCGGCTCCGGCCAGATGAAAAAACGCCATGACATCGTGAACGCCAAGTTGCCTGTCCCCCTTGCTTCAACAGGCTGTTAAACTCCTTGGTATGTTCAAAATATCGACAACGAAAGAAGGTTGAATTGTCACGGGAAGATCTCAACCGAGTGGAACCGAATCGAGTGATTGCGTGGCTCGCACGGCGGCGCATGCCCTTGATGTTTGGAACCGTGGGCGTTGTCCTGTTGATTCCGGTGTTTCTCGCACTGACGATTCTGATTCCCTTCCTCAGTGAACGCCGCGTGGCCCGACACGTTGAATCGATGGGGGGAACCTTCAGTACAGAATATTTCGGCCCCGAATGGCTGACGCCATCGCTTCGAACACAGTTCCCCCTGTTTGATCGAATCACCGTCGTCAATCTTAACCGTGGGAAGAACACCGACCGTGTCGTTCCCAGCTTGTGCCTGCTGAAGCATCTCGAGACGCTGGATTTGGAACTTTCGGATGTCAGCGACGAAGGTCTCAAGTCACTCGGACGATTGTCGCAACTCCGCGGCCTGGGGTTGAATCACACAGGGATTGCAGACATTGGACTCGGCTATTTGCGACCACTGACGGGCCTGCAAGGACTGCACTTGGATGGGACAAAGATCACGGATGCAGGAGTCAAACACCTGCAATCCATGTCGCATCTTCAGATACTAAAACTGTCGAATACGCTGGTGAGCGATGCTGGTGTTGAGGTCTTGTTCGACCTGCACGAATTGCAAATTCTCAATTTGGCCGAATCGCGCGTGACGCGTCGAGGATTTGTCTCACTCCGTCAAGCACTGCCGAATTGCGAGTTGCCCGTCATATTTGACATGCACTTGCCGATGAGCGTTTTCTGAATGGATTTGTGAGTCGCTAAACTCTCTGAGTCCCTCAACATTACGCTTTGTTCGCCATCCCCAACATCACACTCCCAAGTCCGCCATCGGCGAATGCGAACACCAACCCAACCCGCTGCGGAAAGTTAAAACGCGCCATGTCTCTGATTGTGGAACCGGCGGCCGATCCGAAACCGAAACCCCTGTTCACGCTGGGTAAGCCGCTGGATCTCTCTCCCGCGTGTTTCGGCTTCCTTCGCGAAACGTATCTGGACGTTCCCGTTGAGCAACTGCGCGAGCAGATGGAGCACGATGGCTATCTCTATTTGCGTGAATTCTGGGATCGAGCGCAGGTCCAGGCCGTACGGGACTCCATCACCAGACAACTGCACGACCTTGGCTTCTTGCGACCGGGAACGCCGACTGACGAAGCCCGTTTTAGTGATCGCGAGGTCGGTCGCGCCATGGGAAATCCCCTGAATCAACATGATCCCGTGTTGCGCGAGTTAGTGTTCGGCGAACGCATCACCGACTTCTTTCACAATTTTCTCGGAGGGCCGGTCGCCCACTTTGATTTTATCTGGTTTCGAACGAAGGGGCCGGGACTGGGCAGCCCGATTCACTGTGATCTGGTCTACATGGGCCGCGGAACACACGACCTCTACACGACCTGGGTACCGCTGGGGGATGTCGAATTGGATCTGGGCGGATTGCTTGTTCTCGAGGGATCGCATCATCACAGCGAACGGTTGAATCCGTATCTCTCACGCGACGTGGACAACTATTGCAGCAACCGCCCTGACGCCGACGAGTATGCATCCGGCCGGAAGTGGTGGGACGGCACGCTCACCAGGAATGCCGTGTGGCTGCAGAAAAGCCTTGGCGGACGCTGGTTGACATCGCCCGAGTTCCAGATGGGCGACGCCGTCATTTTCAACATGAAGTTGATTCACGGTAGCCTCGACAACCAAACAGACCGCATCCGCCTCTCAACCGACACGCGCTATCAGCTCGCCAGTCAGCCGATCGACGAGCGATGGATCGGTCAAACTCCACCCGGACATGCGACGTCACAGCGCCGCGGCCGGATCTGCTAACCACAAAGCGTTGAACTCGAAGCCAAGGGGCGACGGGGTGCAGGGTGCGAATACGCCCCCGCACAGATCACGCATTCAAATAACCTCGAACTCGGCTCCGTGAGACTCAAAACCGCGATCCGCATCGGATCGCAGCTCAGCAAATCAGGTCGCGGACGCCGCACAATTCACGTCACTTGGCGTGAAACAACGGCAACTTCAACTTCCACTGAATTGCCGCCAGCCGAATCAGCAGTGTCGTGGCAATCCCCAACGCCCAGACGGTCGATCCGTCAATCAGACCATACAGCGCGGCGTAGACAGAAGCCCCACAAAACGAGGCCGTAGCATAGAGCGTTACTTCATGGCGAAAGACCAACGGAATCTCACGAGTCAAGACATCACGAATGATGCCTCCTGCCACGCCGGTCATCACGCCCATTGCCACCGAAACCAGCGGCGATACCCCCAGGGCGAGTGACTTGTGAACACCCAGGGCGGTAAAGAGTGCGAGACCTCCCGCATCGGCAAGCAGCAGGAATTTTTCAGGCATCCGCCAAAAGCGGGCCGCGACGAACAGAACCATCGCCGACAACGTCGCGGTCAAGACGTAGCTGGGATCTGCGACCCAGAACACCGGACGAGCATCGAGAATCACATCACGCAGCGTCCCGCCACCCAGCGCGGTCACCTGTGCCAGGACGATGACGCCGAACAAGTCGATCGATTTTCCGCGTCCCGGCAAGGCGCCCGCAACCGCTGCGACGGCTGTCGCCACATGCTCGACGACACGCTGAATCGACACACCTAGTCCTTCCAGTTCAAGACCACTTTGCCCGAATGGCCCGACATCATCACATCGAAGCCTTTCTCGAACTCGGTGTAGTGGAAGCGGTGTGTGATCACCGGGCGAATGTTCAGACCGCTTTCAAGCATCACGGCCATCTTGTACCACGTTTCGTACATTTCACGCCCATAGATCCCCTTGATCGTCAGCATGTTGAAGACGACCAGATTCCAATCGATGGCAATCGGCTCGGCGGGAATCCCCAGCATGGCGATTTTGCCACCATGGGCCATGTTAGCCAACATGTCCTGAAACGCTTGAGGATTTCCGGACATTTCCAGGCCGACGTCAAAACCTTCTTTCATGCCGAGCTCGTGCTGAACATCAGCCAGCGTTCCAGTCGTCACGTTGAGCGCAACGGTCGCCCCCATCTTTCGAGCCAGTTCCAGTCGGTACTCGTTCACATCGGTGATGACGACGTACCGCGCTCCAGCATGCTTCACGACGGCCGCGGCCATGATCCCGATGGGGCCTGCCCCGGTAATCAAGACATCTTCCCCCAGCACAGGAAACGAGAGTGCGGTGTGGACCGCATTTCCGAATGGATCGTAGATCGAAGCCACGTCCCGGTCGATGTCATCCCGGTGATGCCAGACGTTGGTCATCGGCAGAGACAGATATTCCGCAAAGGCCCCCGGGCGATTGACCCCGACCCCCTTCGTGTCTTTACACAGATGGCGGCGGCCAGCAAGGCAATTTCGACAGCGGCCACACACCACGTGGCCTTCGCCACTGACCACCTCTCCGGGATGGAAGTCCGTGACGTTGGACCCCACCTCGACAATCTCGCCCACGAATTCATGCCCGACAACCATCGGCACCGGAATTGTTTTCTGAGCCCAGGCATCCCATTTATAGATGTGCACATCCGTGCCACAAATTCCCGTTCGATCCACTTTGATCAGGACATCATTGATGCCGATCGTCGGGACCGGAACGGAAGTGAGTTTCAAGCCACGCGCTGCTTCTGCTTTGACCAGGGCCTTCATGGTTTTCAATGGGGCTGCTTTCAAATCAAGTGAGAAGGCATCGTGACCGGTTGAGCGCGGCAGATCACTGGATCGGAAGGTCGTCAGGGGTTGGACACAGGCGCCCGACCAGGGTTCGCCTGATCGAGCGTCTCCAACGGGAATCGTGCTGATGGCGTCAGCCAATCCGATCCTTCCCAACCCAAGGACGCAGAACTTCAGGAACAATAATGCTGCCATCCGCCTGCTGATAGTTCTCCAGTATCGCGATAATCGCCCGGGTCACGGCCACGGTCGTCCCGTTCAACGTATGAACGTACTTGGTTCCCTTCCAATCGGGCGACTTGCAACGAATCCCAAGTCGCCGGGCCTGGAAGTCGGTGCAATTCGAAGCGGAAGTCACTTCGCCCCATTCGCCTGCTTCACCACGCCCTGGCATCCAGGCTTCGAGATCAAACTTGCGATAGGCGGGACCACCCAGGTCTCCCGAGGCGATATCGAGTACGCGATAGGGAATGCCAAGCCCCTGAAAGACTTCTTCTTCGATGGCGACAATTTCGCGATGCAGCGCGTCCGACGCTTCCACGTCAGGAGCGGTAAATCCAAACATTTCCACCTTGGTGAACTGATGCACGCGGTAAATGCCACGGCTGGCTTTTCCATGCGCCCCGGCTTCCGTCCGGAAACAATGCGAAATCCCAGCCATCTTGATCGGCAACTGGCTGGCATCGAGGATGTGATCCTTGAGCAGTCCGCCGAGCGTGATTTCGGCGGTTGCGACCAGGCACAAATCCATTCCGGCGATCGAATAGATTTGTGTTTCATTTCCCCGAGGCTGATAACCGGTCCCTTCGAGCACTTCCATCTTTGCCATGTCGGGAGTGGTGTGCAGCGTGAAACCGTGCTGGATCAGCTTTTGAACGGTGTACTGCGTCAAAGCCAGTTCGAGCAGAACCGCCTCGTTCTTGAGGAAATAGAACCCGTGCCCGGCCACTCGGGCACCGCCCTCAAGGTCAATCAGGTCATGCTTTTCGGCCAGTGCGACATGGTCCAGCGGCTTGAAGCCGAACTTTGGAATCTCACCCCAGGTGCGAACAGCCTTCGAATCGGCCTCATCCCCACGAGGCGCATCGGGATGAGTGAGGTTCGGAATCGTGACCAGAACCGATCGAATATTGGCTTCGATCTCTTTCAACTGCAGTTCCAGGCCCGGCACCGACAACTTCAGGGCCTTGCCTTGTTCGATCAGTGCCTGACGGGCTTCGGGCGTCTTCTCTTTCGGAATCGCCTGGGCGATTTCGTTCTGCCGCTGCCGGTCGCGATCCAGCGCCACAATCATCTGGCTTCGCGATTCACGCAATTCCAGCAAACCATCCAGATTGACATCAACATGACGTTCCTGACAGTTCTTGCGAACCGTCTCCAGATTATCGCAGACAAATTGCAAATCGAGCATCGTGAATCCAACAGTGAAAGGGCGGCATCCAGGCCTAGTTATGACGTGGACATAGGTTAATCCAAGCCCCCCCTTCGGGGAAGTGAGCCCAGTGGAGCCCCCTGTCAAAGAATTCGCCGATCGGTTGGAGTTTGATGCCAGTTCCTCAGACAAAACCATTGCTGGCGATGTTCGTGTCAATGGGCTCGTCGCACGCGTCAATGACGACGAACTCGATCCGAAACTCTGCGTCTCACGCTCCCAACGACGATTTCATTTCGTACATCGATCCGCTGCCAGGACGGCGACTTCTCGATCAGGCACTTAAAGCAGCACAAAGGCCTGCCGTGACGATAAAAAAAAATGAGGACACAGATGCACGCCATGCAATTGAGCAGAATCCCCCCCCCACAAACCTTAGCTGACCGTCGGGTCGCTCATATTCGATAGCAGTCTCAGTACATTTCCGATCCTTCGAACGGTTCTCGGAACGTCCCAACTCTTGCCCTCCTCCTGTTGCGCTGCCAGACTACAGACAAACCGTCACACATACGCGAGGAACCCGACCATGCGAGAGTTCTTCAGGAGTTGGAAACGAAAATTCGGAGTTGTGATGCTGCTGGCGGCGTGCCTGATTGCGGCTGGCTGGGTGCGAAGCTTTTACGTCAGTGATGAGCTTGCAATCAATGATTACACAGTAGGGAAGGCCGTTGTGTCATCCCCCGATGGAATTCGCTTCGAGACTCGATATTACTTGGATGGGTACTTTCCCCACCGTGGATATTCGTCCGTCGTTCATCTGACGATTCCTTATCTTTCTCTGGTGGGCGGTTTGCTCCTGCTTTCCGCATGGCTCTTTCTCTCGAAACCTCAATCGGCTCCAAACCCCCGACCAGTCGTAGGGAGCGAGCCACAATGAGCGAGATTAAACATAGATGAAAACGAAAGGGGCACCAGGGACACAGCGCCATGTCATCGTTCCCAATCTGGGACGGTGGTCTTTTCACGACGTTAGAGATCGCAGGTCGCTGACGAGTAACTCCTTGTCCTCTGTGTCGGTCACGACTTCGGCGTAACGTTTTGCCTCCGCCAAATACTCCATTGACTTTGCGAGATTGTTGGCGACCAACTCTGCCCGGGCCAAGGCCTCATATGCGTAGCCGACCAAGAACGGATCTTCCTCGCTGCTGTGTTCCAGCGAAAGTTGCGCATATCGGCGCGATTCATCGGCTCGGCCCAAAATCGCATGGATTCGAGAGACTTGCCAGCATCCAATCGATTTCTTCGCTGGAGTGCAATCAGGTCGTTTGCTCCAGTGCCACATTGAAGCATAGGCCAAGAGCAGCATCTGCTCTTCGTCGTCCCGAGTCCGGTCGCGTTTTTCGATAAACTCCCAAGCCTCATTAAAGCAGTTCGCAGCAAACAATCGATGGGCCGCTGTGACATCGAAAACCGGATCGATCATCGTGCTCCCCAAGTCGTCAATTACATCCGCACCGGCAGTGACAGCGCGGATCGTTGGGCCAATTACGCTTGAACCGCTTCGGAGATGAAGGCGAAACCGCTCCTGATTTGCTGCCCGCAGGTCTCGACAATTGTCGGGATTGTTTTCACAACGCAGCTTCCGCGCTTACTCTGTCTGCCGACAAAAGTTTCCACCAAATCAAGACCGGACGCAACGCTCGCTCGTTGACGTTGTTGCTCGGTTCGATCCCCTTGATTTCAAAAAATGTCCACAACCAGTCGCATCGCCCCTTTGAGACACCCAAAGGCAGACTAGGGCCCTTGAAATACCGTAAACATTAGAAACGTCATTGCCAACAGGGTGCAGGCAATCGACGCACGTCGATATTGAGCACTCTCAGACAGCGTATGCCTGAGCCATATTCCCAGCAGTACCAGCGCGTGGGCAGCCACGATCATCGAAACGATCAACGCTGCTCTCGAATATTTTCCCAAGCGCGTGGAAGGGTATGCATAGTTGGCCGTGTAAAATACGGTCATGATGAGTAGTGTCATGCCGACACGTCGATTCTTTCGAAAGATGAAATCCACGATACTCCCTCGTTGACCGAATGTCTCGTACAAACCATGCGTGCGAGGGCATTGTACCAATCGGCTTTCATTTACCTTCTGCAGCCGTTGCAAAAGTTTCACCAATTTCTCGGTTCATTGCGGTTTCTTGTTTGGTGATTATTGCCAGCCGATTCCTTGGTCCCGCATCGTCGAGGAACGGTACACAGTTGTGTTCGAATCTTGGATCACCCACTCGCCGAGTTCGATGTGACAGAGTGTTCTCGATCTGCCCCGCTTAAGATCGCCGAGAACAGAGGGTCAAGGCCACGACAATCAACGACGCAATCTTGCCGCATTTGCTTGTTGATACTGCTAACCCAGAGTCGCACCAGAGCGCGGCACCGCGGATTCGATGAAATGACCGACTCCCACTTCTTCTCGCTGCGTCGCCGCATACATCAGCGGTCCCTTGCAGATTTGTCAAACATTGAACTCTCGATTGGATCGGAGCATCGCGACACGTTTTCATTTGTTTGAAAACATCAGCCCGATCCTGGATCTCTGTGGCAAGCACGCCGGGGGCATGCTCCCAACTTTCGACACTCGCGAGTTTCTTACCATTGAATGAGTTCGGTACTTGCGAAGATGTCACTTCTTTAAGGCGGAGACAACGTGAACATACGTAACGCAAACATCACACAGGCAAGAACAACGACGTGAACAACACCTATACAAAGACTGCCCACATCAGCACAAACATATGAACATTTGCTATAACATCATGTCAGGACATTGCTGATAGAGCCAAGTATTGACGTGTGCAAATTGGTAGATATACTAAATTTGTGGCAATCTCTTCATAATCTGGCTTCAAATTCGAGTGATACAACGAAGGTTCCGGGTTGGGCCGACGGGAGCTCGCGCGGTTTCGTGGTGAGAAGAATCGATTCTGATTGCTCTCAGGATCGTGAAATGTCGAGTTTGAATACGGTTTTTAGAGGACCTGACAAAACAGGGATTGGCGGCCTTCAGCTTGAAAATTATGAGATTTTCCTGAGCGACCTCGTGCCAGTCCCGGTCTTGTTACGCACAGTGAGTGTGCGCGCCATGTCAGAGTGTCATTCGCGGGCTTGACATTTTACGAGTGCATTTCGTTGAGTTGCACTCGTTCTGACGTCGTGGAAAAGCTTTTTACAAGTTTTATCAATCCTGCATTCCCGTTTTCTTTTAGGTTGCTGAGTGATTTTCCACGCATCGGCATTCGGAAATGGCGTGGTGCCAAGACGCATCGACAGGAAGTTGCCTGTGCGGCTGGCCCAAGTTGCCTGATTATCACAATGGCGATCATGCCATTTCTGGTGAAGGCTTCGAGCATCGCCTTCTATCGCTTTGGGTCTCTTGTTTACGTTTCTTTTTAAAGAATGGGTATCTGAATGAAAACATCGCTGTTTCACCCCAGAAGGAAGCCTCAGTTTCAGTCTGAGGGCCTGATGTCCGCCGAACGCGGTTCATCTCGTGGTATGAAGTCCAGCCTCGGCTTTACGCTGATCGAGCTGCTGGTGGTCATCGCCATTATCGCAGTGCTAATTTCCTTGCTCCTTCCGGCAGTCCAGCAGGCACGCGAAGCCGCGCGTCGGACGCAATGCAAGAACAACCTGAAGCAATTGGGATTGGCATTGCACAACTACGTCGATGTCCAGGGAAAATTCCCTCAGGTGGCGACCTATGGCTACCTGAACGGCGCGACTTACCTCCCCTACCATCACACCTGGGTCGCCTCAATCCTGCCTTATCTTGATCAGGGAAACCTGTATAACACGATCGACTTCAATCAGCCGGTGTGGGGACAGAACTACAAAGGGACCGTACTTCCTGCGTTCTTGTGCCCATCTGATGCCCCCTCATTCACCGCTCCCGGACAAACATGGGGTGTCTCGATCACGAACTACGCCGCGGCTCATGGATTTGACTGGTGGTCACGGGGTTCACGCGATCACGACGGTGATGCGACCGCCCATCCTTATTGGTCTGGCGGTGTCTTCACCCCATTGGTCAATCAAGGAATCAAAGACATTACGGATGGAACGTCGAATACCGTCCTTTTGGGTGAAGTGACCTCAAACAGCTACAAGAACGGCCCTAGCCAGACGAACGGAACCGGGACTCCTCGAAAGGGAGCGGGTGAAGCCGTTTTCCGAGCGGCCTTTGTCGGTGCGACATTCACTTATGCGCAGCAAGCCGGTGGTATGGATTTGAATGGGCTGGCGTATGTTCATCCTGATGGTACGCCCGTGTCAGATTGGTTCAAAGCCGCTCCTTATATGCTTTCACCGTTCTTCAATTCTCAAAGCGGGATCAATGAAGAATGGCCAGGCGCATCGAGCCCTCACACTGGCGGGATTCAAGTGACCATGTCCGACGGGTCGGTCCGTTTCATCAATGCCAACATTGACTGGGTGCTGTGGAACTCGATCAATACGAGCCACAACGGAGAAGTGACGGGGGAATTCTGATTGTGGGTCCGGATCGGTTTCACAAGCGGAAATCGCACCCGGGCGACTGCGATCGCATCAATTTCGTCGAGCAGCTTGTTGAAATAAGGGGACAGGCACCTTGGCATCCAAGAGTCCATGGCGTTTTTGAGTCTGTACACCGCCAATCCCCATTATTTCGACAGGCTGCGAGCGATTGCCATGAGGCCCCCACAAAAGTCGGGATGGGTCCCTCTCGGAACTTGAACATGACCGAGACGCTCCTGGGCGACCAGGAGCCCGTTCCGTTTTTGCCAACTGTTTCTATTGCAAGATGGATATATAGAATGCAACGTCAAACGATTTCGTTGATTTTTGGATGCGCTCTGCTACTGACGATGGCGGGATGCGGGGGTGGGGGCGTCAAGATCTACACGGCCTCCGGCGAACTATCGCTGGACGGTGAGCCATTCGGCCCCACATCGATTCGATTGATCCCATTGAAGGAAGGAAATCGCTCGGCGGTCGGCACCGTCGATAAGTCGGGCAAGATTACGTTCACGACCCTCAAGACAGGCGATGGACTTCCCGCCGGACAGTACCGGGTGGCAGTGGGAATCGATCCCGGTGAGCCGCCGCGACTCTACCCCAAGATCTATGGAGACTTCGGCAGTTCGCCTCTCCAGGCAAACGTCGATGCGGTCAATGACAATCAGCTGAAACTTCAGATGACCAAGTCGGCCGGCCCGCTAATCAAGGATCCCAAGGCAACGCCTGCACAAGCGAAGTTCGACGTCAACGCGGCCTTTGAGACTGAAGCCTTCAAGGCAGGGGCCAAGTAGCGACCTCCCCGTTCTTTTTGGTGCTGTTAAAAAACAAACTCAGGAGGGCTGATCGCCGCAAATGGCTGTCAGCCCTCCTGTTCGTTTCCACCTTCGCCTGGATGGCGTGAAGCGGCCGCGCCGGAATCGACCGACAACCTGGCGCCTGTTACAACCGCCGTCAATGGCTGGACGGATGGTTGTGCGATCAGCGTCGGCATCCGCGTCGAGAGCCAAATCTCGCATGAACCTTCAGAAAAGTCGGATTTCAGTCGAGGTAGGCCCGTCGAAACGACGAAATTGGCATCGCGGAAGTGCGCGAACCTGAATCAAGGTTGCGTGTCTGGACGGCGTTCGATTCCTGCCATTGAGAGGAGGCTGTGACAACATCATGAAGACGAATCAACGACTTCGCTGTGTTTTACGTTCTGCCGCCTCGTCATCGGAGGGATTCGTCGTATGCCCGCTTCCATCAATGTGTCAGAGCTCACCTGGTGTGCACCGGATAGGCCGCCGCTTTTTTCGAAACTGTGTTTGAACTTCGGTCCGGTCCGAACAGGACTCGTCGGTCGCAATGGTGTCGGTAAGACCACACTTCTCAAACTGATATCCGGTGAACTGCAGCCGCTGTCTGGACGAATCTCCGTTAATGGCAGCTTGGGCGTCCTACGGCAGACAGTTCAGGTGCCCCCTAACGAAACGGTTGCCGATCATTTCGGCGTCACGGCGGATTGGGCCATTCTGAAACGCGCTGAGCGTGGCGATGCGACAGCCGACGAACTGGCTGACATCGACTGGACCCTGGAAACGCGGATGACAGCCGCATTGGGGCGAGTCGGACTTGATGCAATGCCAGACACGTTGCTGACCACGATGTCGGGTGGACAGCGCACGCGCGTCGGACTTGCAGCGCTCATCATTAAAGAGCCGCAGTTTCTTTTACTGGATGAACCGACAAACAATCTTGATCGCGAAGGGCGCGAAGCGGTGATTGATCTCGTCACCATCTGGCGGTCAGGGGTGATTGTTGTCAGCCACGATCGCGAGCTGCTTGAAGTCATGGACTCGATCGTCGAATTGACGTCACTCGGCGCGACGCGATACGGCGGAAATTGGAGTACCTACCGTGAACTCAAATCACAAGAACTCGCTGCGGCAAAACACGATCTGGAAGATGCGGAAAAGCGTGTGGCAGATGTGGCCCGCACTGCACAGACAACCGCCGAACGCCATGCACGAACCAGCGGAGTTGGTCACGCCAACGCCGCCAAAGGTGGAGCACCGCGAATCCTACTGGGTGCCAGAAAGGACCGGAGCGAGAAAACCAGTGGTGAGAACGCGCGTCTGGCCGAGCGACGTCGTGAGCAAGCACAGGATGACGCAGAGGTCGCTCGTGAACGGATTGAAATTCTCCAACCGCTAACGGTCTGCCTACCGCCAACACATTTGCCTGCTGGCAAAACGGTACTGAAATTTGAATCGGTCACGGTCGGCTATTTTCCTGATCGGCCGATCCTGACCAACTTGTCATTCAGTATTATCGGTCCAGAGCGGATTGCCGTTGTGGGGCCCAATGGATCTGGCAAGACAACCGTGCTCGCTCTCGCTTCGACCGGATTGAAACCGTGGCAGGGGACGGTCGAGGTTTTGACGGCGTATGCCATTCTGGATCAACGGATGTGTCTTCTCGATCCTGCGACGTCGATTCGTGACAACTATCTTCGGCTTAACCCTGGGTCTGATGAGAATGCCTGCCGAATGGCGCTGGCACGATTCATGTTCCGCGCCGATACGGCACTTCAGAATGTGGCGACGCTCAGCGGGGGCCAGTTGCTGCGTGCGGGTCTGGCATGTGTCTTGGGCGGAGCGACACCTCCACCGCTCTTGATTGTTGATGAACCCACGAATCATCTCGACATTGACTCGATCGAAGCCGTTGAAGCCGGGCTGCAGGCCTATGATGGCGCTCTTTTGGTTGTGAGCCACGACGAGCCGTTTTTGAACGCCATCGGAATCACTCGACGACTCGAACTTCCACGCGCCCCGCAACTGCTGACTTGAGACTTGAGACTCGTCGAAAACCGCGGTCAGTATTTATTGCGTATTCGTGTGCCAAGCTTCGTTGACGCACTGTTGCACTTCATTCCATAGTGCCGGAGCAACATCCAGTGGACCATGCTCGCTGATCATATTAAGACTGTGCTCAGCGGGGACTGCGTGAACTAGAGCGATCGCGGTTGCGACAATCGCCGGTGATCGACTCATGCCTGCTCCGCAGGCCACAAGCGTAGGGACCTTGATCTTGATCAATAGCACGATCGTCTGGATTGCGACCTGTAGGATCGAATGCGAATTCCCTTCACCATCCAACAGCGGGAAACGGCAATAGACAATTTCTCGGGGATACTTGACCATCGCCTCTTCCAAAGCGAGATCGACGACAGCGATAATCTCCAGTTCGAGGACCTTCGACACATCACGCATATCTCGAGCATTTCCGAGCCAGAGGAGATTCGGAATGATTTCTCGCATGGCGATCCTCTCTCAGTCAAGGACGTTACATGAAAACTGACAATGGCATCATTGTACGCAGAAGTTTTGCTGGGCTGTTAACGACGGGAGCATTTCTGGTGTTTTTCGGCCTCGTCGTTGAGCCAACTCTGCCACATTTCATGCTCGATCGAGTCCTACTACCGGTCGAATTGGCTGACGACGCCAAACGTGAAGCGACCCTCGCACTATTGAAGAATGCGAATGGCAATCGTGCTTTAATTTGGACAGCCGCTGGCACGATCGTAATTGTTTTTAGTTGTATCGGATGGCGTGCAACACAACGCTGTTCTCAGTCAATCTGAAGACTGAATGTCATTTGCTCGCGGCTAGCGATCAGTGTATACAAATCGCCAAACTTAGCTGCAGGCATCGTTCGTTGGCTCGTCCTCCCTCTTAACTCAGGAAGGCATGGAATGCCATTCATTCACGGTAAGTCATTGGGACATCGACGTCCGCTGTTTGATGACTTTCGGGTGCCGGTCACTTCGGCATCCGACGAGCCGCAATCGGTTCGTGAGTTGATTTCACAAATCGTACGCGAACAAGTCCACAAATTCGAAGATCGTCAGCAACAGGGTCAGTTTCTACGCGTCTTGACGGAGAAGGAAATCTCCGCGGGAGTCGACCGCGGGAAGATCGATTCCGGGAAATCTGACGTTCCGCTGCAACCCGTCGACGTGGACGCGGCCATCGAGACCGCGCTCGTGGCATTTCAGGATGGGCTTTATCTCGTCGTGATCGATGACGTGCAGGTCCAGTCGCTGGATGAACGTCGCAGTCTGAAACCCGAAAGTCATATTACGTTCGTACGGTTAACGCTTTTGGCAGGGGGATGAGAATGCTGACCGCGGAAGTCGTAGCCAAACGTTTAGAGCCATATTTGGTTTCCTCGTCTGACAATGGTCAGCCTGAACCGCGTGTGTTTGCCGCAATTCGGCAACTTCCCAAAGAATTGCGTGCAATTGGGTTCGGATTTTTCGACAGGAATGCAGACGGTACAAGCTTTCTCACCACCGACTGGCAAGTGAATCAGAAACGGTCTTTGCAGACGCTCAAGCTGTTGGACGAGCTGACCCAGGCCCGCTTTCGCAAGCTGCTCACGGCGCTGCTCGGACCGCTGGCTGATATCGCGGAAGAGACCTGGGAACTATTGAAACGGTCACCCTACCAGGAGGGTTATCAGCGACGTGCGTTTCGGGCGCCAAATCAGACGTCGTCGACGTTCGAAGTCCGGAAGAATTGGCTGCAGAGCTTCAGTAACAGTGTCTGTCGAATCCGTCCTGATGTGCTGACGCCCCAATGGTTGGCGATCTGGGGAAGCTATCTCGAGGACCACTTTTCGCATCGCTATCTGGCGCAGTTTCTGGCCGCGGCCATCAACCGCGGAGATGCTCAGGGGAATGAGGTCTTCGAGATTCTTTGTCAATCCGCGCGAAACGAACACGAAATCGCGGGGATGAGTCGCATGGCAGCGCGAGCGCTGCTGATGTCGGACCGAGCCGATGGCTGGGATTTGATGCAACGGATGCTGCTGGCGGCCCAAAGGCAGGAAGGGCTTCGGCAGGTCATTTTGGAAACCGTCGACGAAGCTCATCCCCAGGCATTCCGGCGGATGCTGCAAACGATCCATGACGAGAAGCTGGCGCGTTTCAGTGCCGTGGCACGCGCAGTCGATGTCTGGTGCGGACTAAACTATGAATCTGATCAACTGAAAACCATCAACACCGCGATTCATCGTGTCATCGAGTTTATGGATCAACCGACCGCGAGGTCGAAAGCCCTGAAGTCCGACGATGCCGAGGAGGTCTATTTCGCGCTCTGGACAGTCGCGTACGAAGACGCCCATGCTGCGATCTCTGCAGCAGAACGAATTCGAAGTCACAAGTCATCCACAGTGCGCTTTGTGGCGGCCCAGCTTCTATTTCAACTGGCGCTCCCCGAAGTGGCATCTGTTCTACGACCGATGTTGGCCGATGACGATTTGCAAGTGTCATTGGTCGCGCTCGACGGTTGTCAGTATGTTCAAGCGGACGATGCCACAGTCGAACTCGAAGCTCATGCCTCTAGGCGATTCGAGCTGATTGAGCAATTGTTTCACCGGATGCCCGAAAAGCCCGTCATGCTGCCTCCCATTGTCTGGCCTTGGACAGGGCGTGCGGCCACACGAGAGCATGTTGCGGGCGTGTTGGTCAGACTTCTGGGAACTCTTCCCCCGACTCGTTTACTTCCCTATCTCTCGGCCGTTCACCGTTATCATCGGGTTGCCGTTGTTCGCATGTTGGCGGAGCAGAAAAAGTGGGACAAGTTGACACGCGAAACGTTGCTGGAACTGACTGGCAACGCATCGCCCGATGTTCGTGAAGCGGCCATCGACGCCCTCAATCGTGCGGAGTTGACTGAACCAGAGATATTGAGAATCGAGGGCTTGCTCTCTCGCAAGGCTAGCGATCTACGGATCGGCGCACTGAAGTTGCTCTTAAATCAGTCCGACGAGGCGGTATTGGCTACTGCGGGGCGGTTGCTGGAGTCAAAGGACGCCCTCACCCGATTGGGAGGACTCGAACTGATTCGACTGATGCTCGACGCAAACCGCGAACGACAGGCCTGTTTGAAGTGCGCCGAGGCCTATGCTTCGTGGAACTCTAAAAAAACAAAAGAGGAACAGTCGCAACTCGATGCGATCCTGACGACTCCCGCCGAGCGACTGACGCTTGACGACGCCTTCGGGTTGATGAATCCGAAGGAGCTGTCGCCGGTGCCTCGTCCCAGCGTCAGGCCGGTTCAGTTCTTCACTGATGCCACGTTGGAAATCCTTAAATCATTAGATCAATTGGTACACGCGCATCGCGAGACTCCCATTCGATACAAACGCTGGGATCGAGTCGAGGCTGAAGAGGTTCTGGGCGCGACTTATGGTCTGCCGCAGCCGAACTTGTCAGAGCCCATCGATACGCAGCGTGAGGCTCTACCGCTTGTCGAAGTCTGGGAGACGTGGTATCGCGACCGACCTTCGTCGATGAAGGACCAGGATGGGCTGGAACTCTTGCGTGCGATTCGCTTCGTCGATTCGATTGGCGGCTACTGGTGGGACGACGTGGTCAAATGGGCCGCGAAACAGCCTGATCGCCGAGAATGGATTAAGAACATCTCATCCGGCAAATCGCCCGTTCGATTGAAGTATGACGGAATTGTTCAAAGCGTGTTAGGTTGGCTCTACTACTTGCATCGCCCTGAAGGAGTCGAAGAGTATCTGCTGGATTCCGCGGAAACCTATCTCGCGCTCGTTCCACAATCGTGTCATGACGACTTGGTCATCCTCGCCGAGGCAGGCGAATCGCCTTCTCCGTACGAGCGCGATCGCGTGCGGATTGATTGGAGAGATCAATACGGGACGGAAGAGTGGTATTCTGCTCTGTCGAATCGGCTTCTTTACGTGCGTGAAACTCCCGCCCAATTTCAGCGACGTTGGAATTTGGCATGCTTCTACAGCCAACCAATTCCTGGAGCGGAAAAGCAGCGACCGGGGCTCGAGATGTCAATTCACGCTTATGCGGCCGGATTGGCGACGCTCACCGATCTGACAGACTTGTTGTTGGGGCCGAGGATTTCAAGTGGGCAAGCGATCCATTTTGGCGAACTGGCCGAGATCACCTCTCGGCAACAGCGTCGCGAATTGCGTGAGCTCTTGGCGGCACATCCAGAAATCCAGGCATTGGCAGACCGCTGCCGTGAGCGAGTCTTGCAGATTGAACTGGCACGCGGGGAAACACCAACCCCAGCGACCTCAGCCGCGTTGTCGATGAGTTATTTCGGTGTGGAGACACTTGGGCGAATCCTGCAACTGATTGGCACCAATGGATTCAAGGTGACGAATCGCTATTCGGCGGACGCACGATTGGCGCGACTTCCCGCGTTGACGGAGATGGTTCGTTCCACCTATCCACTCGAACGCGATACGCAGGGGGATTTCAATCGCGTCATCGCGGACTGTCTCAAAGCAGGGCTTCGCGAACAAACGATTCTTGAATTGATGTTCCTTGCCCCGCAATGGACCAAGTTCGTCGAGGGTTATTTCCAATGGTCGGGGCTCAGCGAAGGGCTGTACTGGTTCCTGGCGCACATGAAATACATCAATGCGGATGCGGAATCGGCGGCGACGGCCAGCGGGTACGAGGCCGAGCAGGCGCAAGAGGGGCAAGACGATCGCCAGACTCGATCCGCTTGGCAACGGTTGATCGCAGAGCGAACACCGTTGTCTGACGAGGAACGGGCCAATGGTGCCATCGATGTGGACTGGTTCCATCGGGTCTATGTGAAGTTGACACCCAAACGCTGGGACTTGCTGGCACTCGCCGCACGGTTCGCGGCAAATCCTGCCCAGGCGAAGCGAGCCAGTTATCTGGGGGAGGTCCTTCTGGGAAAGGCGAACCGAAAGGAATTGTTCGCCCAAGTCACACAGAAGAAGCTGAAAGAGTCGGTTCGATTGATCGGGCTTTATCCGCTCGCCACGGGGGCCAAGCAAGCCGCCGACCTGACTCAGCGATACAAGATGCTGGTCGAGTATCGACGGTATGCAAAGGGATTGAGCAGTCTCACAAAACCGGCGGCCATGCAGGCTCTGGAAATCGGCTTTCGAAATCTCGCCAGCACTGCAGGGTTTGTTGATCCGCTGCGTCTGGAATGGGCCATGGAAGCCGATGCGGTGAAGGACCTTGCACGGGGACCGGTTTCGGTCAGTAAAGAGGGAGTCACTGTGACGCTCGCGTTAGACGAGTTCGCGCGTCCAGTCGTCACGACAGTCAAGAACGAGAAGCCACTGAAGGCGATTCCACCGGCAATCAAGAAAGAGAAACGGATCGTTGAGCTGTTGGAACGAGTGACTGACCTTCGGCGGCAGGCGTCTCGAATGAAGGAATCTCTCGAAGCGGCGATGTGTCGCGGCGACGAGTTCGAACCAGAAGAACTTGTCCAACTGTGCGATCATGCGTTGCTGAAAGTCTTGCTGTCGAGATTGATCCTGGTTGCCGGGGTTCAGGCCGGCTATCCGGACAAAAGTGGCAATGCGCTGCGCGACTTTGCAGGAAAGTCGTCGGCAATCAAGAAACGGAGCAAACTGAGGATCGCTCATCCACATGACCTGCTGGAACGCGGAGACTGGTCGAAGTGGCAGCACGACTGTTTTCAGTCCGCACGCGTTCAACCGTTCAAACAAGTCTTTCGCGAACTGTACGTGGTCACGAAGCAGGAACGCAAAGATGGAACGCGTTCGTTCCGTTATGCAGAGCAGCAAGTAAACCCGCAACAGGCGAATGCGCTCTGGAACGCGCGGAACTGGCACACTCAGGACGATGTCTTTAAGGCGTTTCCAGCAGAAGGCATCACCACGTCCGTCGCATTTCGGTATGGGGCAGGGACGCCACTGGATGTTGAGGGACTGACACTCGATTTCATTTCGTTTTACCGCCGCGACGACGTCAAGCCGCTCAAGTTGGCCGATGTGCCACCGCGACTCTTCAGCGAGGTGATGCGCGATCTGGATCTTGTCGTCAGCGTGGCGCATCGCGGCGGCGTCGATCCAGAAGCGACGGCATCGACGGTCGAAATGCGCGAAGCCCTTGTACAAGAAACCTGCCTGCTACTTGGTCTCAAGAATGTGAAGATCAAGCAACCGCGCGTGCTGATCAAGGGACAACTTGCCGAGTACGCGGTCCACCTGGGCAGCGGCAACGTACATCGCATGCCCGGTGGATCGCTGTGTCTCATCCCTGTACAGGCTCAGCATCGCGGACGTCTGTTTCTACCGTTTGCCGACGATGACCCTCGCACGGCCGAAATCGTTTCCAAAGTCCTTCTCTTGGCTAAGGACCAAGAAATTCAAGATCCCTCGATCCTGGAACAACTGCGTCGCTGAAGTGTGTCACTGCGATTGCATCGTTGCTGCCGCAGCTTCGGCCTCTTTGATGAGTTCTTGCGCTTCAAACAGTTCCGCATCAATGGCCAGCGCGGCTTGGGCGTGAGTGATCGCCGCGTCGGGGTTGCCTTGCTTAAGGCGAATCTTGCCCAGCAACATTTCACATTCAAGGTGCTTCGGGGTCCGCTGGATCGCCGCATTTGCGGCGCCGATTGCCGCGTCGTCTTCATTGCGTTCCGCATGAATTTGGGCGAGTCGCAACAACGGATGCGGGCTCTTTGGGAACAACAATGCTGCGGCGTGACATTCCGCTATCGCTGTGCGGACCTCACCAAGTGCCAACAGCAGATTGATCAGGCAGATCCGAGTATTGACATCGATTGATTGCATCCGCAGGCAAGTCAGAACTTCTGCAATTGCGGCGGATTCGTTTCCCTGACTCTGGAGAGAATGGGCGAGTCGAAGGCGATTCTGGCTCTGTCCCGGTGACAGTCTCAGCACTTGTCGATCGGCCGCGATGACCTCGTCAGTGTTTCCCTGGCTCTGTGCGATCGTGCCGAGCATGTTGTGAGCGCGAGGATTGTTCGGGTCGAGAGCCAGGCTGCGGCGAATGGATTGCAGGGCCGCAGTGGTTTGACCGCGTTCATGTTGGAGCAGTGCGAGTGCAAACCAACCCGTTGCCTCTTCTGGCTCCAGGTAAATCGACCGTTCCAGGCAGGCTTGTGCATCGTCGTGTCGCGCGAGCAGGTACAGCATGACTCCTTTCCAGAAGTAGGCTTTTCCGAATTCCGCAGAATGTTCGATCGCACGATCCATTTCGACGACTGCCGCCGAAATCTGGCCAGACTCAAACAACCCCTTGGCCAACAGCAGGTGGCCAGCGGCCGTCTGTCCGCAGACATTCTGAAAGGAGAGCGGGTCAATCATTTAGGTGAACGATTGGTTGTGGGTGTGTGGTGTATCAGATGTTGAGGCATTTGAATGAATGGCCATCGAACTTCGGTGCAGCAGGGAAGTGAACTGGCGATGCAGCTCTTGTGGACTCGATCCGCTCCAATCCCAAATTGGACGGAGATGTTCACGATTCCACCATCCCGCAAGTAGTAGAAATGTGGCGAATCCGACGGAGCCAAACCAACGCGTCAAGTAATACACAGCCATGACTGACAGCGCGACGTCGGTCGAAAAACGAATCAGAAACGCAATGGTTCCGTACGTTCGCAATTTGACACGTTCACGCCATCCAAGTGGTTCAGGAGAACGGATGCCGCAGAGCCACGCCCAGGTTTCGTCCATGGCACGCTCGTGCAGTTTCCAATCATCCAGGTACCAGGACAATGCTGCATGAGTGCTGGAGTAGGGTGAAAATGGGTTGATCTGATATGTGAAAAAGACGATCGACGTCATGACCATGCACATCCAGAACAGGTACATGTGCGACGCGCGGCTACCCGCCTTCCAGGCAATGGTGTAGATCGCCCCCAGTATGAGTGGCGTCAGCAGCCTGATCGCAATATGCATCCGACGACCACGTGAATCCATCAATACGAAGGCATCGCCGATGTCGATCGAAAATGATGCCGTGGGCAGAACCCATTTCCCATAGCTGATGCCGAATGTCCGAATACGGCCACGATTCAAGCGACAGCACATCCCCGTCAAGATGGCAAGTGGCAGGTTCATCAGAAACTGCGTCTGGACGTAACTCGCCAGAAACAGCTCCACAAACGGATACCTCACCCAGAAAATTGTCGATTCTTCACCGAGCTGATTCCAATGACGTACCAGAATGCAAATGGCAATGATCACAATCGGAACCATTGGCACCAGCCAAATCGGATGCAAAATCCAGCCGAACAACATCACCAGAATATCGAAGGCGGTGTTGACGCGGGCAGTCTCTGCAGGATCAATTTCTAAAGGAGCAATCGGTGTCGGAACGGTGCATTCGCCGGTTGGCGAAGCAGACGATTCGACGCATGCTGTACCAGCCGGCAGCCGCAACGACGCCACCTTGTTGGATGATTCGATGCCGTTCCTGGCGTCTGTGGAGCTCGGATTCCCCGTCAGAGATGTCCTCGGAACTGCTGGGATTGATGCAAGGTTTAATAGCTCCAGACGTTGCAATTGTCCTACGAATTCCCAAATGGTCTCTTCCAACAAGGGAACCCCAAACTTCGCTTCGTATTCTCGGGCAATGTCGGCAGGCGAATCGTATTTACCGAGCAATCCAACCATGTAGCGTTCAGGCGCTTCGAGTGAAAAGTGCGTTCCTGTCCGGCGATTCAGCAGGCGAAAACTACGCGGACCATCACGCAAGAAGTCTGCTTCGGCAATCAACGAGACAGGTAAGCGAATGTGTGTCATTGTCCACCTGCATCAAATGTGGAACGAACCACTTGTGAGCTGGCCGCGAATTGAACTCCTTCATTCACTCGATCGAATGACTGATAGTAGTCGGCAACGAGCGCGTGGGCTTCTTTCAGAGTGGGATCGAGTTGTACGGCCGATCTGAGGAGCGCGATCGCAGCGGGTTTGTGGTGCCTTTCCCAGAACCAACGGGCCAGACGATGATAAAGTGGTGCGTGCATCGGAGAATGCGAAAGCGCGTCTCGATAGATCGCCGCCGCCTCGTCACTGCGGCCGAGGGCATACAGCGCGTCACCCTGTGCCGTGAGAACCTCTGGATCTCGTGGATTGAGCGCACGGGCACAATCAAGTTCTGTTTCCGCCGCGGACCAACGGCTAGCGGTAAGGTGGATCTGGGCCGCACCGAAATGAAATTGTGCCTCTGGCTTTGATGTTTGGGTTGCTTTAGTCCAGGCAGCAAGAGCCTCGTCATTTCGGCCGAGCTTCTGCAAAAGTTTGCCCTGCCATCCGAGGGCCGCGGCATGATCTGGCTGGCGGTTCAGCAATGCCTTGACAGTGGCCAGGGCAAGTTCGGTCTCGTTCAATTCGTCGTAAGTGCTGATAAGCACCAGGTACGGAATATCTGCCTCTGGATCTAACTCAATCGAGAACCGAAGCGGTTCGACGGCACGCGCGAACTGCTTGCAGCTCGCCAGCATCAGTCCCTTCACTAGTTGGCCTTCCGCCAGCTCGGGATTTTCGTCGAGGGCTCGCGATAACTCTTCCCGCGCATGATCGAATTGTCCATCGCGGAAGAGCGCGGTCGCCATCCCTAGTCGATTGCTCGGCGACGAGCCCGATAGACTGGTGATGTGCGGAACCGCGTCGCGCAAGTCGGATTGCGCCACCTCGGCGGTCGGTGTTGTGGAGTTTGTTTTTGTCGGCATGGAAGGGTTCGAACTTGAGGGCTCGAATTTCAACGAGTTGACACTACGGAGTGGATTGTGAGTCGGTTCGTCGATTGCTTGGAGTCAGCGATGAAGAGTTCCAAGTTAGTGAGCAAGCAAACTCGATCGCAACATTTTTTGTGAGATCACCACTCGTTTCGACGAGGCGAGGTATCGGGTGTAGTGAATATGCAGGAAATCAAGATTCTCGGTGGCCATCTCGCAACCAGAGCGGCCTGTTGAAAACGGCGATCGACTCCTTTCAGACCCAGATAGCACCTTGGCCTTTTGGATACCTGGGTGGCTGTCCCTTCTCATTTCAACCGTCGGTTACATGGAGCCCGGCTGATCCAGTGTGAACTGCTTAAAAAAGTTCCACATGCGTGTGTTGGCATCGAAGTTGGTAATCAGCTTTCCTGTTCCCAACCGCGGGGTGACATCGATTCCCCCAGGCCACGTATGGCCCCCTTCACGCAACATATATAGCTCGATCGGAGCGCCCGTCTGACCCTCAGGTGGAGAAAAATGCTCGTGGAGGAAGTCGGGCTGGTCTTCGGTCAGCGACGGCTTGACGGCACAATGATTTACGCCGCACCACCAGGAAATGACATCCTTCACGGCGCGGTGATTGATCTTTGAGAACGCGTTTGGGCCAACACCGCCAGCAAACGGCGCATTGGGATCGAGCAGGCCGTGTATGTGCATTAACGGCACCGGACGTGTTGGCATTGGGCCGTCAACTCCCAATGTCGTCGCGACACCACATAACGCGGTCACACGCTGAGGCCGTTCGCATGCATATCGGTACGCCATCATCGACCCGTTGCTCATGCCCGTCAGGTAGATACGACGCGTGTCGACGGCGTACTGTTTGGGCAAATCATCAAGCAGCTTGTCGAGAAAGCCGACGTCATCAATTTTCCACTTCACCGCATAAGCACAGCAGAGCCCCGCGTTCCAGGTGTAGAATCGACCGCCACCGGATGTTCCTTCGGGATAAACGACGAGAAATCCATTCTTGTCCGCACAGGCATCCATCTGCGTCTGCTTGCGATGGGCGGTTGCATTTCCGCCTCCGCCGTGCAAATTCACGACAACCGGTAACGGGGTCTTCGCGTCATACTGGCTGGGCAAATGGACCTCATAAGTCCGCGTCCGGCCATCATGATTCAACGAATGACTGAAATCAGATTGTTTGGCGCGCGGGGATTGAGCACGCAAATACGATCGAAACGCGATGAAGGACACGACAATGAGTCCAAGCAGAAACAGTGATTTCGACATTTGAAGAGTCTCCTGACGTCGTGACATCTCCGGGCTTCAATTTGTCCTCAGTTGCCGCGTCATGGGGAATTGCTCGTCGGGGCAGCGCCGGCTGAACGCTTTCCAAGTCGCGATCGGAACGGCGAGATCACCAGATTCTCGCAGATTGTGTCAGGTGGAAGACTCAGGCAAAAGAGAATCATCTGTGCCACGCGTTCGGGAGGAAGTGCGCCCGCCGGTGCCGACTGCACGACATTGTTCTGCTGCCACAAAGGCGTATCGACGGCGTCGGGCAAAATGACCTGAACGCGGACATTAAACGGGCGTACCTCTTCGGCCATCGATTCGCTCAGGGCAATCACCCCTGCTTTTGAGGCGGAATAGACAGAATCAAACGCCCGGCCTTTACGGCCGCTTGTCGACGACACATTGACGATCTGTCCATGCCGACGACTCGTCATGCCTCGCAAGAAAGCTCGATTGCAAAGGAACGTTCCCTTGAGGTTCGTATCGACGACCGCGTTGTATTCCGAATCTTCCAGTTCATGAAGAGGTAATGGGCGGCTGTTGGCCATGCGGAGAATTCCCGCACAATGGACAACCGCATCGACTGTTCCGAATCGTTCGTGGGCCTTGTCGGCCAGATTATCACAGTCGGCGGCATTACGGACGTCGCATGCTTGTCCTGAGAGCTGGGACTCCTCGTAGTTCGGGACACATTCCGCAAGTTGGGCCATCGCGAAGGCGACGGCATTCTGGCGCAGATCCGCCAAGAGGACCTTGGCCCCCTGCTCAAGCAGAAGTCGAGCCGTTGCCAGGCCAATGCCGCTGGCTCCGCCCGTGACGACAACGGACATATTCTGAAAAGAGATCACGACATGACTCCCGTTGAATGTGGTAAAGACTCTGAGCCAAATGGAGCCAACAACGGCTCGGTCCACCGTGCATCGAACGGTAGACTCAACAGGTCTGCGATCGCGTGGCCCAGGTGGATGGGGTTCATTGCACCCCGCTTTGCAAGATTCGTCTTCGCGATCAGGTCTGTCGCGACCGCGTCGGGCAGCATCGACCAGGCGCGAATTCCATAGGGGGCAAGTTCCTCGCCCAGGGCCTGAACCATGGCGAGGGCGGCCATTTTTGTTGCAGAGTAAGCGGATGCGAATGGCTGGCCACGTCGGGCGGATCGCGCCGACGAGATATTGACGATTTGACCTCGCCCCTGCGGAATCATGTATCCCGCAGCCGCACGAGCAACCAGGAACATACCCCGAATGTTCGTGTCGCAGACCTCCTGCCATTCGCTTTCTTCTAAATGCATGGCCGCTGCAACCGCATTGCGGCTGTGTGTGCCTCGTCCAATGCCCGCACTGTTGACAACAATGTCGAGTGTTCCTTGCGAATGGACGATGTTTTGAAAGAGTCGATCAACGTCACTGCGGTTTGCCACGTCGCACGTCAATTCCGTGATCATGGGAACATCGGGTTCTCTCTGGGAGCGGTTATCCATGTCCACTTGCGTTGTTGATGCCGATCGGCCTCCTGATCGGCTTGCTGCATAGACGCGACAGCCTCGCTGAGAAAGGACGTACGACAGAGCACGGCCGATTCCGCTCGTTCCCCCGATGACGACGGCCACCTGACCTACCAAGGATGATTCGGCAGCCGATGGGCCGTTGTCCGCGTCCGCGAATGGTCTGAAGGTCATGATTTGACCGCCCACATTTCAAGATAGTTTCGTGGGGCCACGGTTGCTCCACAGCCCCGCATCGCAGGTCCGGCCGCATTCTGCAGGGCTTCGGCCGCTTCTTCGACCGGGAAACCGCTCATCAGTACTTCGGCAAGTCCGCCGTACGCGCCAACATAGGTGAAGGATCGTTCCGAGAGTTCGACCAGACGTTCGTTGGTATCCACCGTCTTCAAGCCCACATTGTCCAACATGTCGGACCATTCGGAGGGGCTATACCAGCGATTGGTGAACGCCTTGCGCGTTGTGCCACGCACACGCTTGATCGTCGGTGCCCCCGCGGCCGCCAGCTTCTTGTTTTTCTCTTCGATGTACTTCGCCGCCAGAATCAGCCAGTCCATGTACATTCGATCGGTTCCTTCGGGAACGGACCCAGAATAGAACGTCGAGTTGAATCCGAAGAGGCCTCCTGGTTTCAAAAGTCGCGAAATGGTTTTGAGCAACTTTTCCTTATCGTCAATGACATGGATCGCGTTGGCGATGGTGATGCAGTCGAATGTTTCATCTGGAAATGGCAAGTCGGTTGCCGATCCACACCCAAAGACCAGTGCTGGTTTACCGTCAACGACATCGTCAGTCAGCGCGAAGCCCGTTCTCACATCAAATCCGAGTTTTCGGAAGCGATCTGAGCTGAGTTCAATCTGGACGGGATCGTAATCCACACCGTTCAGGTGAGCTCCGGGAGCGAGACTGATCAGAATTTCGCTGATGGTCCCCGTACCACATGCGAGGTCCAGGATTCTTTTGACGTGTCCCAGTGGAACTCGTGTGGCGAATCCTTGATTGGCCGCAACATATTCCGGTTCGTGGCTAAATGGTTCATACGTGGTGTTGACTGGTAAGATTTCGATCATCGAAGCGTTTCCTAAGATTTGGAGGTGCAGGCGAGAACGTAATGGACAATCGGCGAGTTGCCCCCGGGCAGGGCGGCGAGAATGCTGGCTTGAGTAGCACTGTCGATCTGTTGCAGCAGCAGTTTGGCCAGCCAGAAGCTTCGGCTATGGGCAAAGAAGGGCACCCAGGTCTCGGTGGTGACATCAAGGATGCGGTGCTCACGGAATCCCGCTTGGTCAAGGTCGGTCTTGTAGGTTGCGAGCGGATCGGACAACGGTTCAGGCACGACGTTGCTTCGCGCACTGGAAAGCCCGTCAGCGATGAGCAGGTATCCACCGGGACGAAGCATCGTCATCGCAGTCGCCAGCGAGGACGTTCGTCCGGCACGCTCCAGGCCTTCAATCCAGATCACGACGTCAAATCGCCGTTCCGCGACGGTTTGTAGTTGGTCTAGCTGGCGACAGCAGATCGTCGCATCCGTGAAATGGGCACTCAGTTCTGATGCGAGCTCTGACTCGCCCTTTGCGATGGCAAGCACCGAATTTCGCGATTCGCCTTCGTGCGGCGAAGGCAACATGCGGCACAGTTCCGCAATCAGCCCACGCGTTGCAGAGAACGGGGTGATCGTTCTGGTCGGCCAGTACCCGACATTTTGCAACTCTCCCGTGAAGTACTCTCGCAATTCGTCACTGATGGTCTCGCTCAACCCAACCAGATCGCTGGGAGTTTCCGCAAGGCGCAGGATCGGATCATTCGGTGAGATGGTGGGTTCGAAGGTTGCCAGACGGCAGCGATAGAAGGGACCGGCGTCGGGAGTTTCACCCTGGAAGACTCCCACTGGAAAATTTCGGTTCTCGTGCGGCTCATCGGAATGCTCGAGTGAACCGTGCCAGATTTCTAGCCCGCCTCGAGGATTATCTTCGAAGTGCCAGCCGGACGGCCCCCGGACGGCCACCTTTGGGCCAAAAAAGTTCGCCGTTCCGACGAATAGTCCGGCTGGCGTCGAGATAATGGTGCGTACCCCGAGGTTGTAACGGTTTCCGAAGCCATTACGCGTAATGGGAGTCCAGTTGTCACCATTCGTGCTTTTCCAGAGTTCACAACCACCGACCATCGACATGTAACGATCAAGAAACGGCGAATCGAGCAGAAACTTGGAATGCTCGGGCCACTTGTCGTTTCTGGAAAACGGGATGAACGAACTATTGTCGCAGGTACCGACGTACAAAGTTCCATCGTGAACACCCATTCGCCACAAGTATCCAGCGAGCGGATTGTCGAATCCGGCACGCATCCCGCTCGTGGGGATTTTGAATCCTTGACGTGTCATGCGAGGCTCGCCCACGACCAGATCCCAGGTCTTGTCGGGGTGAACACGAATGACTTCACCGGCGGCCGGGCCGACTTCATAAAGCTGGTCATATCCGCTGTTTTGAATGCACGTCCCGACATAGAGCGACCCCTGGAATTCGGCCATGGAAATCGCGGATTGATTCAATGCGCCGCGATCCGCGCCGAGATCCAATACCAGTTCCCAGTCGTGAGGCGGTGGACCTTCCGCGCGCGTTCGATACAGCTGGAAACCGAAGCGAAGATTGAAGGCACCGCAGTAAAGGTAATCGCCACAAATCGTCATATCGAAAATGCTGGAATTGGTGCGATCGCCAAACAGCGGCAGCGAACTCAGTTCCCATTTGCCATTGGCCGGATCGGAACTGCAAAGGACCGCGGAACAGCGCGAGGTGTTGGCCAGTGTCACATGGATTTCTCGTCCATCTGCCGTAACACCTGACGCTTTGGGTGCCGGCTTGCTACTGGCAGGTGACGCGAACAGTCGTCCTTTGAAGGCGACCATCGAGCGAAACGAACCGAACAATTCGTCGAGTCCCGGAACTTGTGGTGCGGGAACGCGATGAAACGTTACGCCATCGATTGAACGCAGGGCGACGCCGTCGATGGCGTTGCGGCCGACGAACGGCAGAGTGTAAATCGCGGGACGTTCATCGCTGGCGCCTTGATAGACGGCCATTGAACGAAATCCGAATGCCTCGGGAACCATGCGGCCTTCAAAACCGGGGACGAGCGGTGCCTGGTAGACTCGTTGCCAGACTTTTGTGCGCGGGCTGTACCTCCAGATTTGTCCTCGCAGGTCGAGTCCCGAGTGGTCGGGCGGAACGGGAACAGGTTGCTGACTAAAGGGTGGTTCGAAGGGCAATCGCAAAATCAACAGCGGCAGGATGTCACGATTCGAACCGATATAGAGGTGATCGTCGAACCAGCACGAAGAATACGCGTACGAGTTGCTCCCATCGCCAAATCCCCCTTCGGCCACGCGGCGGAAGTTGCCAAGGCTCAGTGGCGATTTTGCGGGTGATTTGGTCGTGGACGGGGCGAATGGTGAGAAAGTGGATGGCATGGAGGACACCGTTGCGGTGGTCATCGGATGGGTTCCTTAATGGAAGGTGTTGCGTTAGGCCATCCCGCTTTGACCATAGCCTCGAACGTCCGTTCGGGGTGGTTGAATGGGAAGTTGTGTCCGCATCCCTCGACCAACTCCAAGGTGGTGTTGAATTCGTCCGCCAGACACTCACCGGTCGCCAGGAACGGTGAAATCGTTCCATACACCAGTCCCACGGGGCATTTGACCTCGCGAAGTTGCTCGCGAGTCAGGTCTGATGGGTTTCGAAAATCGGCAAGCGCGGTCGTTTCCATCAGCAATTGACGGTACTTGGCCATCGCCCGCTTGCTATAGACCGCGACGAAGAAACCGTCTGCAGCCAGGCGCGAATCGACCTGCGTCAAATCGAGTCCGTCCAGACGCATCGGCAAGGTACAGTCGAGTTCCCAATTGGGATCGAGGTGAACCCCGCCTCTTGCGAAGTGTTCTGCCCAGCGTGGAAAGCAGTTCCACTCGCCCAGGCGCAAATCGGGCTGAACACATCGCAGTCGCCCGTCCAGAATTGTCAAGCTGCGTACGCGCTCGGGATACCGCCGGGCCAGTTGTAAGGCGATGCCCGCACCAAAACTGTGTGCGATCACATCAACGACTGTGGCTCCATTGTGATCCAGGATTGCGACAGCATCATCGGAAAGTTCTCCGCAGGTGTAGCCATCGGGGGAAAGGTCGCTGTATCCGTGACCACGCAAATCGGACATGACCAGTCGATGTGAGGCACTCAGCGATCGAACCAACCACTGATGCCAAAACGCCATGTTGGTATTCAAGCCATGAATCAAGAGCGCGGTGCGCGCCGTGGTCTCGTCGCCCACGGTGCGTCCGCTTAACCGGACTCGGTTTCGATAACACTGAAATACAGACATGTTGAACGGGGCCTGCTGTGAGTTATGCGAGGACAAAATGCGTAGCGAGCCTGCAACACGCAATCGGCTGACCTGTGTTCTGGATGTGGCGACTCAGTCGATGTATCCCAGGCTTCGCAACCGATTTGTCAGCATCATCTCTTCTTCGGCATCCATTCCTGGATCAGCACTGGTTTTTTGCGGACTGATGACCGTGTCACTTTCCGCAAATGAACCCGGTGCGGTATCTCCCTCCTGAGAGCAAACACGTACGGGATCCTGCGCCAGGGCGGCCGGCTCGTAGAACGCGTCGGGGAAGACTCCTTCAAACTCACTTGGAATGCCTGCACCAACGCTGTGCATCAGCAGTGGGGCCACATCGAGAATGTTGAATGTCCCCACATCGCAGCCCGACTTGATTCCTGGGCCTGCGCCAAGGAGAACACCCACGGGATGATGTGTGCCCGCGGGCAACTTGCGGGTCACGACCTGTTGTGCGGCATTCAATGACGAGATAAATCCAAAATCACGCAAGGTCAGCGTCAGATCTGGCGCGCGGTGCATGAATGGTCCTGCGAACCATTCTTCGCGCTTTTTGATTTCCGTAATGACCTTGCCGCCATCAGGACCGCGAAGGGCATGAAGCTGATTGATAAGCCTCTCACGGAACTGCTCGTATTGCTGAGCCGGAACGTTCACGATGTAGATGCCGTTACAACTGGCTGTCAACGCGACAGCCTGAGTCCGCTCCCAGTCATACGTTCCGACAAATTGTGTCAGGCGTTCGACAACGATCGATTCCTTTTGATCTTCTGCAGACTGCCCTTTCCAATGCATGTAGCCCATGTCATTGAGAAACTTGTTGATGTAGACAACTTCCGTTGTGGCCGTGAAACCATGATCTGAGGCGATGAAGACTCGGCCGGTTTCACCGACAATTTCACACGTACGACCGAGAAAGTCGTCTGCCTGGCGGAAATAGTCATGACACAACTGCGTAACTTCGGCCTCCCAGGACGTGGGGTTCTTTGGAGCATGTGCCGGGTCAAGGAATCGGTATGCCAGGTGCTGAATCTTATCGACGCCGTCAAACACGATCGCTGTCAAGTCACTGGGCTCATGCTCCATCAAGTACTCAAGAGTCGAGAACCAGGCGCGTTCTCGTTCGATATGATGGTGAATCCATTCGGCCCAGCGCTCGGCGGGCATCTCGGCGAGACCTTCTTTCTCGACGTCCAGGTCAAGGCCCAGAATCGAGACGTCAAAATGTGGAACCTTCTGCAACCGGTTGAAGAGATCCGCTGGATAGCTAGACCGTTTCAAATAGCGCCCCGGAACGAATCCGGGCATGATGTGCCCATTGACCGGTTCGGCCGGAGCCATTCCGTAATAGTTAAGCGCAGTGACACGCTTTCCCTGATCTGACAAGCGTTTGAAGATCGTTGGGCAGTGGTTGTCGCGGGCATTGTTGAACCGCAAGAACACCCCCTGGTCCGTCTGCTCCATTCTCACGAAGTCGTGGATGCCATGATGCCCCATGCTGCGCCCGGTCGCGAGAGATGTCCACGCCTGCGGCGTGATGGGCAGCGGAGTCGACGTCAGGTTTGCGCGAGCGCCACGTTGACAGAAGGCACTCAAATTCGGCATCACGCCTTGTTTCATCAGTGAGTCCAGCACGGTGTACGTGGCACCGTCCAGACCGAAAAGTACCGTTCGCATGAAGTCAACCTCTCGTTGTCGGGTAGGGGGAGTGAATCATGTTGCGTATTAGAAGGGCCGCTAGCGCGGAGCGTTGGAAGACCGCGATTCTTTCAGAGATGCTGATGAAGGAATTGTGCGATCTGATGAACATTGAGGTCGTCGACATAGCGGCCTTCCGTCATCAACAGGCGTTCGAAGGGCAAATCACGTCGCCCATAGCGCTGTTCAATGGCCGAGACCAGATAGACAACGTCCAATGACTCAAATCCCAGATCGTTGATGATCGAGGTGCTCGTTTGGATGTTGCTTGTGGCGGCGGAGTCCCAACCCTCAGTCAGGTCCTTCAAGGTGGCGATGGTGTCTTGTTCACATTCAGCGATCGATGGCATGGATAGTCTTTCTCAATTTCAGTTCGGTAAGGAATCGGACATCAAACAGGACTACGGGCGCAAGCAGAGTGCGAGCACGCGACCGTTGTGCACTCGGTAATGGACATCAGAGATCGTGACGCGGCTATCGCTCGCCACGGCAACCGCGGTAACGGGTGGATTCGAATCACCATCGGTTTTGCTTTTGGACACTGCCGCGGACGAGGCGACGGCGGGCATGCTGAGGGTGAACGCTCCCACTTCAGACGAGTAGCCGTGGAAGTGAACGTGGTCCCTCCCCTTTGATTGCAACGAAGGGCATGCCTGAAGGAATGCCAACTTCGCGGCGTGGGCAGCCCTCCAGAACAGGTCGTGCGACACCCCATCGCGGACCGCGATTGCGGAGAGTTTCACTTGTTCGTCGGGAGTAAACTTCTGCTCGATCCACGTTTCGTCACTTGGACGAAGCGATTCGACGGCGAGGCCAATACCGTGGAATTCCGTCGTGGGGGCCGCAACGGACACGACGAAAAACAGTTCGTTTGCAACCTGAATCTGCAACTTGGGGCCCTCAGAGTCGCTCACCCGCCATGGGCCTGTGGGATCTTCGGACACGTCAATATCGGCGAGTCGTCGTTTGGAGTCGACAAGCTGTCCCACCGCCTCTTTGACGGCTACGCGTTTAAGAAGCCAGGTCGCCAGTTGAACCGGAGCCAAATGAAGTTGCTCAACGGCGCGTCGCTCAGCGGGACTCAGGACCAAACCGGCGAGGACCTGCGCCCAGTGTGATCGAACGAGCATTGTGTCGCCGGCACCTGTGACTTCCGTGATCTGACAGCGATCGATACCAGGCACGCCCGCAAACAATTCGTTTCGGGATGTCGCCAATCGCATCGGCCACTCGGTCAACGCATAAAGGTAGAGTTCCAGTGGAAAGTCAACTTTCTCTTCGGCACGTCCCAGATATCGCATGACCGCTTGTCCGCTGGCCAGACGAACCTCGGTGTTCGAGATCAGCTTGTCCGTCGACTGGTCGACCATGGCATTCGCGATCATTGGTTCGTCCAACCAGGCGGCATCAGAGATCTCAAGACGCTCAATCGTGTTCGGAAAGGCCAGCGTCGTGTACCGACCAATCCGTCGGTAATTGGCGTTCACCAATCCCGCGATCTGTGATGACGTATCAATCAGTCCGACGGGTAACGCGAGGGCGCTGTTTGGCCAGTCTCGCAGAAGCTGAACGTTTGGTTGACGAACCTGCGTGCGAAGTCCATTCGGTCCGAAGTCTTCGAAGTGGACGATCCCTTGGAACGAAGGCCCGTGATAGATAAGGTGATCATAGACATCGTTCGACGCCCAAGGTGCAGGTGCCTGCTGGAGGTCTGGGAAGCGAGGTGCACCCAGTGTGCGTGGACGAGGCTGCAGTTCGACATGGCCCGAGGCGACTTCCTCGTTACCGTCAACATCCGCCACGAAGATTGTGGCGCGCACAAGTCCTTCTTCGATCGTTGTCGCTTCGATTCTCACGCGACGAGACTGTTTCGCGCAGGTCAGCCATTTCATCGCCTGAATATCGGTGACCGCCGAAACCGTTGCGTCTGGGAACAGCGTCAATGCCCCTTCCGCCATCAATTCAAATGTCATGGCCATTGGCATGATGGGCAGCGCCCGCAACTCGGGGTGGTTCTTCGAGACCTTTCGACCGAAGAATGTGTGGTCCCCCAGGAAGGGATGCTTGGCAATGCTGAGTTCCGCTTCGGCCACAAGTCGTTCACCTGATTTGAACTCGAGAACCGTTTCAATGAACGGCCAGGCGCGAGACGGGCCCTGGTTCGAATGAGGAGCGTTGCGAGTGGGAACGGCAACTGGAGGGGAAACCGCTGGCGCCTGGGCGATGGCGCGGGGTGACTCCACTTGTGCGACGTTCTTGCGGGACGTTTCTCGTGGTTCAATCCGTGTGATGGGGGCCAACGATGCTTGAGAAACTGTCGTCTGCGGATTCAAGACTTCGGCGATGCGTGGACGCGGCGCATCTACGGTCCGCTGACTCAAGACCTGTAACCTCCCGGCAACTCGATGCTGCGCGTACGCAGCCGTGACGACTTCCTGTGTCTTCAAAAACTGCAACATCGTTGCCTGGAAGTCAGAAATGGCTCTCGTCCGAGTGTCGTGCACGTGATTCCGCGACGTCGCAATAACAGGTAAGGCCTGCCGGGCGGGCTCGACTGCTCGTACCGCAAGCGGCTTTCCGTTTGAAGCGGCAGACACCGCCTCCAGGTTGGTCGTCGCAGCCGTCTTCGAATGGAGTGGGACTTGCCGATCGATCACCGGCCGGCCTTCCGCGTGACTCACGTTCGAGCGGGATGGATTCGAGGCTGGAACAGAGAGGGCCGGTCGCGTTTCCGACACGGGTGATGCACCAGCTTCGGTGTGCGGTTGCACATTGCGATCGATTGATTGCCACCGATCGGTCACTTCGTCCGTCAGTTGGAAGTCCGGTAGATCGGTTCGAAGCACAGGTTCGGGACGTGGTGCAACAGGTGGCTGCGCAGTCAAATCAAATAGTTGCGGCGACCGTCGACGGTAAAGTTCATCGAGTTTGACCGAGACGCCTGCGGCAACCAATTGTCCAATCGCGTGACAAAGCTGAAGCAAATCGGGCTTATTCGTCGCGCCCAACGAGACAACGGTATGCGGCTTGTCCCCCAAGATGTCGGGAATGAACGCCGCAAGGTTTCCGCGTGGCCCAACGTCGACAAAAACTCGGACGTTGGCGTCATACATCGCTTGAATCGTTTCGCGGAACCGAACCGGGCTGTACCACTGCCGAACGGCCAGTTCTCGAATTCCCGCCGGGTCATTCGGAAAACGCGCGGCGGAGGCACAAGACCACAGCTCAACCTTCGGAGTCTTCAGATCGAGAATGTCGATGTAGCGCGCCACGATGTCGGCGGCGGGACGAAAGGCAGCCGTGTGATACGGCCGGTTCCACGGAAGTCGTTGGCACAATCCCCCTTTACCTTGAAGGCGATTGAGGACCGTTGCCACGGCGCGTTCGGAACCGACGAGAATTTTTTGATTTGGGCAGTTGTCCATCGCGACTTCGACCTGTCCGTCGCTCGCCTGGACTGCGCGGTTCAATTCGTCTTCCGGCACTCCACCTGCCGAAAATAATGTTGCCTCAGGAACGATTTTTGATTTCTCAAGCTCGCAGGCCGAGTCAACTCCCTCGGCCACGATTCGAGTTAGTCCTTCCGCAGTGGTGGTACCGCATGCACCGGACGCCAGCAACGAGGCGTATTCACCGCTGCTGTGACCGACCATCGCATCGGCTCGCACCTCGAATCGATCCATCAGCCGCAATAGCCCACGCGCCGCGGCGGTGACGGCCGCGACAGCCGTGTCCATTTTGAAGAGTTCTGACTCTGCCTGGCCGGCATTGTTCGGTTGGCAATAGATCAAGTGGGAGAATGGGCGACCTCGCTCACCGAGTGCACGCGCCGTCAGTTCAAACTCTTGACGCACTTCCGGATACTGGCGGCACAGGTCGCCCAGCATGTTCACATACTGGCAACCTTCGCCCGGGAACATGAAACCAACACGTCCCTGCGTGGCGTGCGGTTCTGCCTGCCAGAAGACGCCGCCTCGGTCATTGATTCGTGAACGTTCCTGTTGCGCCAAAAGTTTGGCTGCGTGATCCAACTTCTGGATGAGGTCAGGAACATCCTTCGCCACAAGTGAAACACGGACACGATCAAGGTCATGCATTGCGCAGCTATACGCGATATCCAGCAGGCTCGCCCCGGATGCGGCTCGCAACCACGTTGCCAGTTCGACAAGTCGCTTGATGAGAGCCTCTCGAGACGCGGCGCTCACGACGACGAGTTCACAAGGCCAGTCACGTTCGAGTGTCGGAGCTTGCAATTCGTCGTGCGAAACTTCCTCCAAGAGTGCGTGGGCATTGATGCCGCCAAAACCAAATGCATTGATACCCGCCCGGCGTGGGGTATCGGTGCGATGGTGCAACCAGGGTCGTGCTTCGTTTGCCAGGTAGAATCGCGATTCGGAAAGCTTCAGGCTCGCCTGTGCAGTTTCTGCGTGCAGCATCGGTGGAATCACGCGATGGTACAGAGCAAGTGCCGTCTTGATGAGTGCGGGAACACCAGAGGCCGGCAAGAGATGCCCCAACATCGATTTGACACTTCCAAGCGCGATATCTGGACGACCATCGGCTGGTGCACCAAATCCTGCTCGCAGCGATTCAATCTCGGTGGCGTCGCCAAGGGGAATACCCGTGCCGTGTGCTTCGATCAAACCGACGGTCTGTGTCGAAACGTTGGCTTCCCCGTACGTACGAGCGATCGCGAGTTGCTGTCCTTCGGTACGAGGAGCCAGCAAGCCGACCCCTTTTCCGTCCGACGAGATTCCAATCGACTTGATCACTGCGTAGATGCGATTGCCATCGCGCTCGGCGTCGCTTCGGCGTTTGAGGACGACCAGTCCGCAGCCTTGTCCAAGCAGCGTGCCGTTTGCCTCAGCAGAAAACGGTGCAATCTTGCCCGTTTGGCTGAGTGCCTGCAGTTGGCAGAACATGACATGGACGGGGCCGGGTGTCGAAACTTGGCTGCCACCGGCAAGCACCGCGTCACACCTTCCGGCGCGTAGCTCGCGAATCCCATGTTCAACCGCAATCAACGTCGACGAGCAGGCCGCGTCAACATTGTAGGCAGGCCCCATAAGGTCGAAGCGGTTTGCAATCCGACCGGCCAGGGCACTGTGCACCAGACCCGGAAAAGTGTCCGAAGTCGAGGGAGGCAAACCTCGTCTCAGTTCCCCACGAATATAGTCAAAATCCTGCTCATCCCGCTGCGGCTCAAGATGACGCAAAACCTGGATGACTTGTTCGACAGAGATGGATCGTTGATAAACCGTTGCCCAACCGCGGTTGAGGAAGATCCCGCGTCCGAAGATCACACCAGTCTTGTGACGATTCAGTGCCAGTTCGGGGACTCCGGCATCTTCGAGCGCTTCGTAGGCACAGCGCAACGCGATGAACTGGTCTGGCTCGGCCCCTTCAATGTTCGTCGGCGGCACACCGTACTTGATCGGATTGAAACGGCAAAGATCGCCCAGGAACCCACCCTTCGTCGTGTACGTCCGATCGAACCCTTTACGACTTGGATCGTAGAAGAAATCGGGATTCCATTCAGGAGGGGCATCCGTCACACAATCGACTTTGTGAATCACGTTCTGCCAAAACCGCCCTGGGCTGTCGGCTCCGGGAAACATACACGACATCCCCACGATGGCAATGTCTTCGGGGCTATTGAGACTTGAGCTTACTAGTGAGTTCATCGTACACCCCCAGCAATCATGCCACCGACCTTCGAACTGCCGACGCCCTCGAGACCGGACACATGTCCAAGCAATCGTCCGTTTCGCACGATCCACAGATCGGCTTGATACGAATGAGGATCGCTTGTGCCTCGCATACGTAGACGCAGGGTCACCGGTTCCGTTCCGATCGATTCGTACGCGTGATAGCGTCCCACTCGAACGGGCAGCATCAGCGATTTGTGTACGAGCTGCGACCAGACCAGCGCGAGTTGGGCGCCCGCATCGATGACGATTCCATCGATAAGCCAGGGTTCTTTCGTGACATGCCCAACGGCATCAGAAGGACCGCATGGTCGAACGATGGCGTCAAACCCTTGCTCATCGCCACCAATCAGCTCATCAATGATTTGGAAAGTCGGGCCATGGAACAGCATGTTCTCGTAGACTTCGGAGATGGTCACCTGAGTCGGGGTCAGTAGTGATGCCAGCTCCGGCGCCACGGGCGACTCGCGAGCCGCTCGCTTCATTCGAACCTGTGCTCGATAGAACGTGCGAGGGCTTTCATCAAGTGTGATGAGGATCTTCCAGTCCGCCGTGTCCTGCTCGAACGCAATTCGTTCTGCGTTGACGACAATGTCCTGCCGATTCTGTTTCAGAATGATTCCCGCCAGCATGTGCAGATCATCGACACTCGAAACATGCCACTGTGGTTGCCCCGCCATTGCTGTTTCGGCGGCGAGCGAGAGAACCACTGCCAATGGAACGACAGGATGACCGTCAATCACGTGATCGCTCAGGAACTTCTGCTCGTCAGCTTTCAACACGACTCGCGCCGTGATGTGGCCATCGGCGTGGCGTTCCACGTGCTGCCCGGCCAACAGAGGTGTCTTGACCTTCAAGAGTTCTGGGGCGCGTTCGTGAGTCAGTGATGGTCTGTCCTTTGGCGCCGCGCCAGTGGCGTGATTCCATTGAGAACTGGCGACCCATGGCCCGGGACCAAGAATGATGCGAGCGCCATCGCGTGGAGTCGACTGAATCTCACGCCATGCGGCAGATCGTCCCGCCGCCGGATCGATCAAAGCGACGCCGTTACCTCGCATCTTGTCAGCGACCTCAGGCGTGACCATTCCCACATCGGCCCAGGGGCCCCAGTTCAGCGAGATGACTTTTGCGTTGGTTCGAAGTTGCAGCCGCCGCCCGCAACGGTTCAGGATTTCATTCGCGGCAGCGTAGTCACATTGCCCGCTATTCCCGAAGAATCCCGAGACAGACGCGAACAGAACCACAAGTCGTAACTGGTCTGGCGGCAGGACATTCAAGATTTGAATCAGTGAATCCACTTTCGTGGCCATAACCCGATCAAACGATTCCGTCGCCTTGTCCTTGATCAGCCGGTCCTCAATGACTCCGGCGCCATGGATGACCGCGTCGATCTTGCCGTGCCGTTGTTGCACATCTGCAATGATCTGACCGAGGCTTGTCGCACTGCGAACGTCGCACGAGTGATACTCGGCTTTCGCTCCGCATCTGGTGAGATCTGCGAGCGTCTGTCGAATGGCACGACCGCTCTTGATCCGACTGAGTTCACTTTCGATTGCACTGACCGCCAGGGCACGCCCTTGCGACTTGAAGTCGGCGACGATCTTGGCACGGAGCGAGGGATCACCCGTAATCGATGATGTGGATGCCGATTCGACGGAATCAGGGATTGCGGATCGGCCAAGCAGGATGAACGTCGCCGGAGTGTCGCGGGCCATTTCTTTGACAATTTCGGCGGTGATGCCCTGCGCCCCACCAGTGACCAGCACGATGCTGTTACTGGTGATCGCAGGTTGGCCAACGTCTGCGGACGCGGAATCTCTTGGCTCGGCGATGACGGTCATGCGTTTGCCATTGCGGTGACCGATCTCAACAGGCCCTGCGGCGGAAAATTCTTGCAGCAGCAGTGATGGATCAACGCTGTTGTCGAGATCGACGGCGCGAAAGGCGTGTCGTGGCCACTCTTCCGCGGCGACTTTCAGTAATCCTGCAATACCACCTCGCCAGGGACGACTGCTCTCATGATCCTCATTTGTTCCAAAGTCTCCACCTCCATAGGTCGCCGCCAGGACACGGATCGAGGGGCCGTCGTGCTCACCGAGTTCCGGAAGAATTGATTGCAGCAAGTGCAGCAGACCTTTGACTTCAATGCCAGAAATGGACTGCCAGTCATCCGGCGAGATCGACGGAAAGGTGGGGGCATCGCCCGCTGCGACGAGATGGAAGATCCCGGCAATTCGGCCGTACTGCGCTCGCGCCGTAGCAATAGTGTTTTGAAGTTGGTCGCGATTGAGAAGGTCGTCAGCAGTTAACCTGACCACGGGGTGAGGACCTGGCTGAAGGCCCGTCGCGAGGGCATCGGCGAATCCCCGATTGTCATTTGTGATCAGGATCGCACCGGGACCGCATGGGACCAACTCGGAAGGGAACGGGACTTCGACGCAGACGGCCACGCAACGTGGACAGGTCTTCGGCTCGTTGACATCGTTCTTTCCCGCAGACGCAGGAACTTGCACGGTTGACGCTGATGCATTGTCTGGTTTGGCGGCATTCGCCGTATTCGGTGTTGAAGATGTCTTGTACGCGTCGCACGCACATTGCACGATCTCTGCCATCGAACGTGCCGTTGTCAGTTTTTCGACAAATCCGTCTCCGGGGTCGGGAAGATGTTGCAGGGCCGACCGGCGAAATGCGGAAATGATCTCGACTCGCTTGATCGAATCGATTCCCAGATCAGCCTCAAGCTTGGCAGCGGCGTCCAGCATCTCCACGGGGTAGCCGGTCCGATCGGCGACCAGTTGAACCAGCGCCAAGAGCAGATCGTCCGCATCCAGCGCGAGTGCCGCCGCCGAATCCGTTTGAACATCCGCACCGCCCACGGGGAGTAGCGGAGCCGATGCAACATTCGAATTCGACGACGACAACACTCGCAGGACACATTGGACAATGTCGTTCATCGAACGCGATGCCGTCAGTTGTTCCATGAAGTCGCTGGCACCCCCTGCTGTCTGCGGCAATGCCTCGCGACGGAAGGCACCGATGATCTCAACGCGTTTGATGGAATCGATTCCCAGGTCGGCTTCCAGGTTCGCATCGGGTGGGAGCATTTCCACCGGATAGCCGGTGCGGTCCGCGACGATTTGTACGAGAGTTGCGAAGAGAGTGTCGGCCGAGAGGACGTTGCCGCTCGCCGATCCTGATTTCGCTGTCGAGGCAGCCGCTGCCTCGGAAGACGTCTGAGCCGCTTCTTCTGATGCAGGTGAGGCGACCAGATCCACCACGCAGTTAAGGATGGCCCGCAGGCTTTTCGAGGCCGTCAGGCGTTCCATGAAGTTGGCCGGTGGTTCGACCACGTCCACAAGCGAGTCTCGGCGGAAACTGCCAATGATCTCGACGCGTTTGATCGAATCGATACCTAGATCGGCCTCGAGATTGGCGTCCAGATCGAGTAGCTCAGTCGGATAACCTGTCCGATCCGTGACCACTTGCAACAGCGAATTTGTCAGTCGCTCCAGCGAGAATTTCGGCTTCGTTTCGGTCGGTGCGATTGGGGCCGCGGTAGGACTTGCGGAGTTCAATTCGACCGATGGTGAGATTGTCATGGACGCCGCAGGGGTCGAGACGAGTGTGGAGCCTTTCATGCCAGTGGGAACGGACACTGGAGTCAGTGATCCCTTCTCGCTCACCTCGTAGGGACTCGAATTGACGGGCAACTGAGGCGATGTCGTGTCGAATGTTGGTCTATCGAAAGGCGGTTGTGGCGGGATGACCGTTTGTGGCGTGCCACCTAGTAACGTCCGCATGACCGATTCTTGGGTCGTCAAGAATTGACGCATCGTTTTCTGAAACAGAGCGTAGGCATCGGGATCAAACAGGTGATTCGTTGAATCTGCTTCATTCGACGCGGTATCGGTTGACGCCACGACATATTCCATCGTGGGCGTCGGAGCGCTGGCATCGCTGATCGTCGAGTTGCTTGATGCCGGTGTCGAACTAGGTGCAGGAGGTGGCGAATTCGACACGGCTTCGTGGGAAAGTTCGGATGCATTCACGATCGATTGCGCTCCGTTATGAACGGTGATGTGACTTGGAGAGTTTTGGTGAAGGCGTATGATGTCAGTGTCATTGGGGCCTGCGTCAGAGCTCGTTGAAGTAACGAGTGGCCCCGCAACGCTCGCACCATCTCCCCCCACTGGCAATGGGATGATGTTCGAGACAGATTGCGGAACGCGGTTTCGAGTGGATGTTGCCGTGATCGGCGTTGAGTCGTCGAAGGACTCGATTAACTGAGACTGCGGTCGAGGAACGCGCGGTGGTTCTGAGGCGGGCCGGCTGTAGGCGCTATTGACCAACCAGACGTGTGATGCGTAAACGGGCGTCACCGAGGCGGGCAGTTGCTTCAGATTCAGAGGTTCAATGTTCCGATCTTCGTAGAATCGCTCAAGATTGACGGGGACTCCGTGTGCGAACAATTGTCCCAACGCTTGGCAGAGCGCTGTGACGCCATGAATTCCTGAGCGCTGTGTGTCCACCGCCAGATGGGGCCGATCACCAAGAATTTCGCCGACGAGGTTTGTGAGAACGGACCTGGGCCCGACTTCGACAAAGATCCTCGCGCCGTCACGGTATGCCGATTCAACTTCGTCGACCCAGCGCACATCGTGTCGCAACTGATCTGCAAGCAGTTCGCGAATTTGTACGGGATCATGGGGATATTGTTCGGCCGTAATATTGCTGTAAACCGGGAACTTGGGTGCCTGAAACGCGACATTCTCGAGTTCCGTCCGGAATCGATGTCGAGCTTCATCCATCAATGGGCTATGGAATGCCGCCGAGACGGGAAGTAAACGTACTGTGATTCCGACGTCGGTCAGCGCGTTCGTGGCCGCCGAGATTCCGATTCGCGTGCCACTAACGACGGTCTGTCGCGGACTATTACGATTGGCCAGCCAGACATCCGGAATCGTCCCTAACAGTTTCTGAACCGTCGCGGCGTCGGCAGCAACCGCGAGCATTTGGCCCGCATCCCGAGATCGAGGTGTGTCGACATCCGAGGTGGCGCCTTGCGACATCGCCAGACCACGGGCTGCCGCGAGGCGGTGCAGTTGCCCGGCGGACAGGCTGCCGGCGGCACACAGGGCGATCAGTTCGCCAAAACTATGACCGAGTGCCACAGTGGGCCGGACACCGAACGCTCGTAGCAATCTCAACATCGCCACCCCGCAGACTCCAAGAGCGGGCTGAGCGAACTGGGTGGCTTTGAGTCGTTCGACCGCGAGCGTCTTTTCGACGTCGGAGAATGGTGGTGGCGGAAACACACGATTGACAAGCGATTCGCCAAACAACGGAGCCAACACCCGTTCCGCTTCTTCGAACGTCGCAGAGACTTCACGGAAATCGACCGCCACATCGCGTAGCATGTCGGGCGTTTGCGAGCCTTGCCCGGGAAATACAAATGCGACTCCCGCCTGTCCCATCGGTTCGCGAGTATAGAAGATGCCCGTCGGGAGTTTATGAGTCGGGGATTTCCCGTCTGAAAAGGCCGCCTGCCATGCGCGGAGCTTGCTCAACAACTCTGCTGTATCCGCCGCGACGAAGGCGGCACGCCAACGACTATTCAGGCTGCCGTATCGCAAGTGCAAGGCATAGGCCAGGCGATGCAGCGCCGGTTGATGACCGGCAGCGAGAGCGGTTTCAAGTTGATCTGCGTAAGCCCCGATGACCGATTGTAAAGTCGATTCCGAATCGGTTCCGAATGCGAACAATTCGCTTGGCAGTTGCTGGCGAGTGCTTCGGCCCTGTACCGGTGCTTCAGGGCTGTATTCTTCAAGGATGGCATGAAAGTTGGTTCCGCCGAATCCGAACGAGGAAATTCCGGCCCTGCGTGGTCCGGTCGCTTTGATCCAGGCTCGCGTCTCGCTGTTGACGTAAAGGGGGCCTTCACCAAACCCGGCTTTGGGATTGGGTTGTTCGACATGCATCGTCGGCGGCAAGACACGATGCTGCAGTGCGAAGGCCATCTTGATCAGCCCGATGACACCCGCTGCGCATTTTGTATGGCCGATCGTGCTTTTAATGCTGCCGACCGCAGCAGAACGCGGCGCGGCACCCGCCGACTGCAAGAATGTTTGAAGTGCCTGGCATTCGGTCTGGTCACCAACCGCGGTGCCGGTCCCGTGTGCTTCGAACAACTCGACACTTTTGGGGTCGACACCCGATGACTCGTAGGCTCGCTGCAATGTGCGAATCTGGCCCTCCAGGCGGGGAGCAGTCATTCCTTTACTGCGGCCGTCCGAGCCGGCACCCATACCACGAATCAGTGCATAGATCTTGTCGCCGTCCCGTTCCGCGTCTTCGCGACGCTTGAGAATGATGGCGCCATGCCCTTCGCTGATGACGATTCCATCGGCTTGCGCATCGAAGACACGTGCACGCCCTCGAGGTGAGAGTGCTCCGGCGGTGGCGAAACAGAGATAACCCATCGAGTTCTGAATCGTGTCGCAGCCACCGACGACGATCATGTCACTGTTCCCGGACACCAGTTCATTGCAGGCCGCATAGACCGCGGCGAGTGATGAGGCACACGCCGCATCGACGGTGAAGTTCATCCCTCCCAAGTCGAAGCGATTGGCCACTCGTCCCGCGACGACGTTCAACAAGATTCCCGCGAAGCTGTCCTCAGTCCACTCAGGCAGTTGCTGCATGAGCGATTCATCGGGGTTTGTGAGAAACCGGGGTGCCATCGCGCGGAAGGAATACGATGCACCCAATTCTCCCGATCCACCGCCAACACCCAATATCACACTGGTTCGATCGCGCAAGGGGTTTGATTCGTCATAACCAGCGTCCCGTAAGACGCGTGCGACCAGTTCCAGCGCCAACAGCTGCATCGGTTCGATGCTTTTTAGCGATGCCGGTGGGATTCCGTACTTCAAGGGATCGAACGCGAGGTCTGCGACGAAACCGCCCCATTTGCTGTAAATCTTGTCACGGGCCTTCCGATCGGGATCGAACCATTTCTGATGGTCGAAACGATCGGAAGGAATTTCTCTGATGGGGTCGAGTTTCGAGAGGACGTTGTGCCAAAGGATGGAGGGATCGTCCGCTCCCGGGACCAAACAGGCGGTGCCAATGATGGCAATGTCGAGCGGGCGTGGCTCTTTGGCCGTCATGCGTGGGATCTGCCGCTGTGACGTGAATGTCGACAAGAGACTGGTCGCCCCATCACTGACCTCATGATGCAGATCTCGGATCGAGCACACTTCGTTTCGTAGGGCCGCGACCTGGCCCAGCATGTACATGCCTTGTTCGATCTGTGCGGCTTCGTCCAATTGATTCAGTGAGCTGTTCGGCTCGCTGCTGCGTGCGACGCCTTTTGCAGCAATTCGCAGTCGTCCCAGATTCAGGTGTTCCAGTCGCTCGCGAATTTCTTCGTGAGGCCATTTTTCAGCCTTCAATCGCTGTTTTTCAACTTCGAACAGTTGGACGAATGGAGTATCGGCACAGCGGATTGCGTGTCCGGGGCCACTCTCGACGACGACGGATTTGGCCGTTTGTTGGCAGATGCTTTGAAAGGCAGGCATGATGGCACCGCTGGTGACCGCTTCAGAGGTGAAGAGATAAGCGGTTCCCATCAATACGCCAATTTTCATTCCACGGTCGGCCAACGGTTGAGCTGCGGCGGCGACCATGGCCGCACCGAGGCCGTCGTGAATTCCGCCAGCAAATAGCACGTGAACTTTCGCGCATTCTTCAGAACTCAGTTTGGCACAGGCCAGAACCTGGATCATCAGTTCCCAGAGCACAAAGCTGGTACGGGGACCGACGTGACCGCCGCACTCGCGTCCTTCGAAGACGAACCGCCGCGCTCCGTCTTGCAAAAACGAATGCAGCATTCCGGGGGACGGGACATGCAAGTACGTCGCAATTCCACATCGTTCAAGGGACGCGGCCTGATCTGGACGTCCACCCGCAATCAGTGCGAATGGTGGCCGAATGGCTTCGATCACCGGCCATTGCTGGGCGCGGATCTCCTGCGGGACGAAACCCAGCATGCCCACTCCCCACGGGCGAGTACCCAGCCGGTCGCGAGTGGATTCAAGCAGTTCCCGGACTTGCGTTTCGCCCATCAGAGCCAGTGCCAGGAACGGTAGTGCGCCTTCGGTCGCCACGGCATCGCAAAATGTCGGCACATCGCTGACGCGGGTCATTGGGCCTTGCACTATCGGAAACTGTGTGCCATGCGATGCGGCCAAAGGTGATCCCGCCGCCAGGGCGTTCGAAAGGCTCGCTGCAGAGACTTGCTCGTCCATGGTGGATCGCAGCAGCCTGAGCGCGCGTCCAACGCTTGGCGATTTCGCGGCCCAAAGCGGTGCGAATCCGATGTCCTGGCCCGCCAGCCAGACGGGCTCGACCGCACTTGTCCCAACCTGCTCCGTCGTCGTCGCGCCATTCGCCGGGTCGGGCTCTTGCAACAGTGCGTCCTTACAGGCCACGAAGACCGATCGGTCGGCAGCGCGAGCCGTTTCAATGGCTGCCTCAAGATGCGGCTTGGCGGGCTGTCCTGGCTGCCAGTAGAAACGAAAGTAGTATCCTGATGTCAGCGTCAACGCAGTCGACTCGCTACCATCGACCGTTGCCAGACGACGACGCAGCTTTGAAGGCAGGGATGACTCACGCATCAGCGCCAACTGCCAATCGAGCATCACACCTTCGCATCCAGCCACGCGACAGGCGGAAACCGTATTCCAGCCAACCCCGCCCCAGGCAATGACTGGAAGATCCGTAGCGGCAAGCAGACGCTGCAGCAAAACGAACGTCGTCTCTTCCCCGACGAATCCACCCGCTTCAAAGCCTTTCGCGACCAGCAAATCGGCACCAGCGTTCTGTGCAGCTAGAGCCTCGCCGAGATTGCGGACAACAATTCCAACCCGCGAGGACACACGGCGACAGCGGACGACATTGGCAGAGCAATCCGTGTCTGGTTCATTTGGCGCAAGAAGAATCACGTCGCAATAACGGGCCGGCTGCGACTCAGAGGTCGCCTTGTTCTGGTTGACCTCGCTGGTCTCCAGTTGCGAGAGAACGGATTCCTCCGGCTGTCTCAAGGGACACTGAAGAATAACTCCAATTCGATTGGTGAGGCCCGCAGAAAGTAGTTGATCCACTGCGACGGGAACTTGCGACCAATCGACCCCCGCAGAAAGATTTAGAAGTCCAGTGGCGCCCGCTCGCGCGGCAACGAGTGGCAAGCTCGCGGCAACCTGTCCCGGAAGGGACGCGACAAGAAACTCAAACTCAGTGGATGTTCGGCGTGCATTCGGGGACGCTGCTCGCATCGGCAAAGCCTTTCCTTGTGGGGCTGACAGAGTGAGTGCTGGTGTTCTGACGGCGGGGTTCGTTGTGTCGGTACGTCACAGCGCAACGGCAGTGCGTTCCAATCAAACCACTGACGAGTTGATTTCTGCCTGTGTGCCAACCACCTGTTGCACTCACGAGGACTGGAACCGCACCGATACGGCAACACCATGACGTCGTGCGACCAGGACGCCTGTCACTTACTTTGACTCGTGAGTGGACATCTGGCTGGGCAAACGTGGTTGTCGGATTGATTCAAGGACTCGGATGTTGCGACTGGATGAAATGGTCTTATGGTGAAAACCGCCGAGCGCTGCGGTTGGAAGGGCTTTCGAAATACGATTCATCGTTGCCGTTGCGAGGCGAGGATTCGTTCAAACGCGATCTGATTGCATGTCAGCGTGTTAAATGGGTATGCAACCTTGCTACAGCGATGTTTAACTCGAAATCAGGCGAACGAGTGCCCTCAACACAACGGTATTGTGTCGGCAACAGACAAATAGCTTGCTTAAATACGATTTGTAAAACGAAGCGATGATGGAAACATCAACGAGATCGCACTTGTTGAGTCAAGTGCTTAGTTTTGAATTGTCGCGAGGACTCGATAAACAATATGTGAATCAAAAAGAACAATGAGTACGTATGCCGAACCATTTATAAATGCTGGCGAGAGCGACATGTGTCGGTACGACGTCTCTAGCCGTCGACAAGAGAATTCATTCGTGAGGCCGGCGCGGAGTTGCGTTCGCATTTGGCCCCTCCAGTTTCCTACGAGAGCAATCCGATCGATAAAAGCGATGGTAAAACGAATATGACGAGCGTGGTTGCGTGGAAGTCGGTGTGGGTCTCATGAAGCCGGACCAGGACAGCCAGGCCGAGTTTTCAGCTGTGGAATGCGAAACGAAGAACTGGAGAGAGTTCGAATCGACTGGCGGAGCGTGGGGATGGTCGCGTTAGCAGCGAAGAAGGCAGATTGGAGAAGGGCAGTGACCCGTGTTTGATCGCATGTCGCGATGCGAGGTCTCTGTGGCAATGCGAAAATGCAGTTGGCGTGCCAAATCGCACTCCGCACGTCCATTTGCGCAAGGTCTTCCGCAGACGAGATGCCGGAAGTGCAATGCAGCAATGCATTTTGCAAAGGAAGAGACCTAGCACAGACAAATGTGTTCTGCACATGCCTAGGCGTAGCCGGCGCTTCCGATGTTGCAAATGCGAAACATGTGCGTTTCCGATTGTAGACATCGCCACGTGGAAATTGACATCCAGCACGGGGATTGACACATCTGGTCTGGGACACCGTTCACAAGAACGGGGGCTGGCACATGTTCTCGCGTTAAAGGAAAGGTTTACCCTCGTCAATGAACTGTGGTTTCCAATTCTACTTAGAATATGTGCCTGTCCGAATTCTCTTCGTGTCCCCCTCTCTTCGGTCCGTGAACGGTTGCTTCCTCCGTTCTTCGACGGGGATCGGTTGCTCAATGAAAAGCAATGTCGCAAAGAGAATCAAAACAATGAGGTGCTGTAGTAACAGGAGTTTATAAATAAAAAACTGATAGATTCCAGTTGACTGTGCATCAACCTTCTATTCACACTATACAGACCTTCCTGCGCGGGACATCGAAGTCACCTGCCGCGTCACGTTGTTCAGCGGACGCAACTCCTGCCATTGGCAACTGCGACGACCTGTCGCGTCCAGTCGTATCCGCTCCAACGTTCCATCAACAATCAATCATCCACGACTTTGCGAGATTTTGCCATGAATCTACGTTTTGGCGGCACACAGTGGTTGAACTATCCTGTACGAATCGCAGTTGCCCTTGGTGGCGTTGCGGCGGGATGTTTGCCCTACAATTTCGAGATTTGCGGGCACTGCCACATTGTTCCCAGGTCCGAAGCAGGGCTAAGGTCGCAATTGACCGATGAGATCGCAATGGTCTACGTCGGGGACGGTGATCTCGTCGATGCCGGCTCGGTTGTCGCGCGACTCGTGGGACGTGACGTTGATGCGGATTTCGCAAAAGCCAGAGCAGACGTCGAATACGCCACGGCGTTTCTCAAGCAAATGCAGTCTGGGTATCGTCCCGAAGATATTGCGGCAGCCGTGTCCAAGCTGGAGAGCGTGACAAGCCAATTGTCATATGCGGAACAGCAAGTCGATCGAAACTCAAACTTGCTGGGAAAGTCGGCTGTCGCGCAAAGTGCCTATGAAAAGAGCATCAGCAGTCGTGACTCACTCAAATCCGAAATGGCGGCAGTGAAAGAGAACGTTTCAAAATTGCAGGCAGGCTATCGCCAGGAAGAAATCGATGAAGCGAAGGCGAAACTGGCGAAGGCTGAGGCGGAGCTGCAATTGCAGACAAAAAAGAATGCGCTGAAAGAAATCAAAAGTCCGATTCGCGGAACAATCTGCAAGCCAGCGATTGAGGCCATTGCGGGACACACCGTGGTTCCGGGAGATCTGATTGCCGTCGTTCAGGATCGAGAGCAACTCTTGGTTCAAGTGATGGCGGACGAGGCCGCGGCGTATCACGTGAAGAAAGGGATGCCCGTCAAGATACGGTTGTGGGGCAATTATGGTGGGCTCATTACGGGCCGAGTCGAACGAATCGTGGCGACGGCCGTCGACGAAGGAAAATTGGCGACAGAAGGATTTCGTACCGATCGCGAGTCGACGTTGATGCAACAACGCTATCCAGACAGCCATTGGCGATACATTCAAGTGATGGTCAAACTCGACGAGAACGCCGCACGCGAATCACTGATGCCAGGCATGACCGGCGAAGCGCGGATCGTTGTTGCAGAAGATTCATTTTGGGGAGCGTTGACACGGGACCTGGGGCGACTGGTGCTCGTCGAAGTCTGGTCATGGTTGCCGTAGCAGCCGCTGAAGTCACAGGAACGGGATCCGCCGTGGCTAAAAAACACCATGACATCGTGAATGACAAGGTGGCTGCCCCCACTTTCGTCGCTGGATCATTCGCCCCAACGAAGCTCCAGAGGACCTGTCGGCGATGCGCACGCACCCGTCGGAAGTGAATGAGTGTCTCACAGGGGGATTTGGCTTTGATAAGTCATCACTGACGACGTCGCAAAGTGAAGCAGGCTGAATTTGCCGAACGACGACATGCGATGGCGATCTTCCAAAATTCGGCCAATGCGCGTTGTCGTACTTGCCTCAATCGACAAGTCTCTTCTCGACAATTCGATGACTCCCGTTCCAATGCGGCGATGTGCGGCGGCTTCCGCCGACGCATTCGTTGAGGTTTGCGGGTTCGTCGATCTCTTCGCGTTATGCCGAATTCAACCGGTTGTATGTGATTTTACGTACTGAATTTGCGCGATCAATTTGAGTCACTCTTCGACCGATCTTTCGAAGTAGACAAACCATCGAAAGGGCATTCGACTCCTTTCACCGCATTCGCGCCTGCCTGTTCCTGACTTACCACCCACAATCAGTTGCATTCGTTGGAAAGGAGTCCAGCCATTGTGGCTGACGTATCCACCCATTCGAGCTTCGTGTCTCCATTACGACGGTTCCTCGTCGCGTCAATCCTTTTGGCATTTGTTCCTCAGGGGTGCACGACGGGCGTAAAGCGTTATTTTCGGCAGGGGCTGAAGGTCGGGCCCGAATACTGCGAGCCCTCTTCACCCGTTGCGGTTGACTGGATTGACGGTGACGATCAACGCGTTGCCACCGACCGAGCGGAGGCGGCGGCATGGTGGACCGTTTTCAATGATCCCGTCCTCAATGATTTGATCCAATCGGTCTACTGTCAGAATCTCTCTTTGCGACAGGCTGGTTTTCGAATTCTGCAAGCACGTGCGACACGCAATATTCGCGCGGGGAATTTGTTTCCACAGCAGCAGGGCATGTATGGCGACTATCAACACAATGCCTATAGTAAGAATCGAGCCAATACGGGAAATATCCAACACCGCTTTTATAATCAGTATGACGCAGGCTTCAATATGGCCTGGGAGCTGGATTTCTGGGGCCGATTTCGTCGCGGGGTCGAAGCTGCAGATGCAGATCTCGACGCATCGGTCGACGACTTTGACGACGTGCTCGTGACATTAATTGGAGAAACGGCCGCAACCTATGTCCATATTCGAACCTACCAGCGAGCCCTGAAACTCACCAAGGAAAATTTCGAACTTCAGCGAAAGACCTACGAGTTGGCCAAAGCACGCTACGAGGAAGGGGCGACCAGCGAACTCGATGTCGATCAGGCGATGGCAAATCTCTCGCGGACGTCATCGACGATTCCAGAACTCGAAATCGTGCTGCGCGAAAGCGTTTTGCGACTATGCACCTTGAACGGCACTCCTCCCGAAGACATGCTGAAACAAATTGGGGAAGGTGAAATTCCGGTGGCTCCGCCGCAACTGTGCGTAGGAATCCCCGCCGAATTGCTGGAACGACGACCCGATATCCGTCGGGCAGAGCGTTTGTGTGCATCGCAGTGCGCACTGATCGGGATCGCCGAATCCGAACTGTATCCACACCTCGGTGTCGCAGGTTCGATTGGTTATTCGTCGAAAGGATTGAATAACTTTCTGGCATCCCCATCATTCATGTCGACGATCTCACCTGAGTTTCAATGGGCGATTTTGAATTACGGTCGATTGAAGAACGGTATTCTGCAGAATGAAGCGAAGTTCAAAGAGTTGATCGCCAATTACCAGCAAACTGTTTTACTCGCACAGGAAGAAGTTGAAGACGGACTGATTTTACACATCAAATCATGGCAGCGCGCCAAAGATCTTGATCGGGCCGTTGCAGCGTCGAAACGATCCGTCGAGATTTCCCTTGCACAGTTCGAAGACGGGGCGGTTGATTTCAACCGTGTCGTGCTGGTCGAGCAAAATCTGATGCAGCAACAGATTGAAGAAACCAGTGCCCAGGGAAATATCGCTTTGGGAATGGTGAAAGTCTATCAAGCACTCGGCGGCGGTTGGGAACTGGGTGTGGACCAGACGGAAGAACTTCGATGTGGAAAGGTTCGACTGCGCAATCCCGATGGCGATATCGAAGGTGAAAGCGAATATGATTGCCAACCGTGACAACAAGTCCGTGTTCAGCGATCCAAGCAAGATTGAAGGCAAAGGGCCCTGCCTTCATGGAGGCATTTGAGCAGCCTATTGATACCACGGGGGCTCGCTCCGTACCGAGTCAAATACACCAGGGTAACCGTTCACAATCCCCCTCACTTCGGACTGTGAGCGGTACAACACCATGACATCGTGAAAAACAAGGCCCCCTCCCCCTTTCCCCCGATATCACCGGACGACTAGCGAGTCACGGACGTCTCTCGACGATTGCGATACAAGCCCATATCGATGACGTTGCACATGTCGTCCAGATTCAATCCCACGTTGAGAAACGCTTCGATTTCCGCCACAACAGGTCCCGTCTCCAGCACGATCCGATTGTAATCGACGTTCAGCACCGAAAAGTTTGGCTGTAGTGCCAACCATTTGTCGGTGCGGGCCAGCTCAGCTTTGAACACCGCGGCCATTTGCTCGTCAGCAACGTGATCGTCCAAATCTTCTCGTTTGAGCATTGTACGCTGTGAAGCAAGCACTTCACTGATCTCGCGTCGCATCATCAAGACTCGATAGTGATTCGTCGCAGGCAGATCGTACAGCAGTCGATAAACCATCTTGACGGCGTGCCCTGGCGCTTTCGCTAACCACGATGGATCCTGCTTGGTTCGTTTGACGGGCTCGAATTCGTAGTAGCCCGCAGGATTATCTTCGTTTGCGATGCGAATATGATCGATGAGCGGAGGAAGGCCCCCCGCTTCCAGCATTCGCATCATCATGGATGTGCCGGAACGAGGAAGCCCGCTTACGATCGTAATGACCTCATTAGTTGTGTGCATGCGATGTCTCCACAAAGAAATTGTCGTTGAGGGCTATAGTGCCATTGGAATGGTGATCGAAGTCACGGGAACTGGCGCTGGCCAGATTCGAAAACGCGGTGATGATGGTGGTAATGTTATTGCGCATTCCAAGGTGCCTGACTTGTTTGCTTTAACAGGCAACGAGGGAATCTTTAGGATGGACGATGCGGTCTGATTTGATGGGCTGCAGGCGATCAGATTCATGGAATACAGTTCGCTGCGAATGACCTGAATTCATAGATGAATCGCGGCAGAGTGCCTCTGGTCGTGTAGATAAACAAAACTAGCCACGGTGCGCCAGCGATGTCAACAACGATTTTTGGGTCAATGACCTGATTTCGGGATCTTGGATTTGAAATATGAGAAACGGGGATTTTGGTTCAGACAACGTCGTGATGTTTTCGAATTTGGGCGGAGCCAATCCCCATATTTCAACGGGCCACGATCTTTGATCCGCTCACCCCTCGGACGACTGTTGCACGATCAGAATGAGTCTGACATCATCCCCGCGTGAATTAGGCCTGCCGTCAACTTATGGAAGCAATGTCGATCTAACGATGCTTCGCGGAAACCAATCACGAATGCAGGATTGATGCGGATGTGGCGACGATCTGATCGGTGCGACGAATCGATCGCCGCGAGATGTGTGGGGTTCTTACTCGTGGTGCTGGCAAATCACTCGACCTCTGGTGCTGATTACGTGAATCCAATCTTTGGCGAAGAACGGCAGATAACACGCGGTGCCGGTGGACGCATTCTCACAAACACGGGGGTCTGGTCGCCCGACAGCCAGTGGCTGATTTATGACGTCCGCTCGGACCCCGCAGGAGACAAGTTCGACGGTGCACGCATTGAAGCGGTGCATGTCGAATCGGGGGATGTGCGAGTCGTCTACGAGTCTCAGAACGGAGCGAAGTGCGGGGTCGCAACGTATCATCCTCATCAACCGTTCGTCGTATTCATTCTGGGGCCCGAACATCCCACCGCTGACTGGAGGTACGGACCGAATCATCGACAGGGTGTTGTCGTGGATACTCGAAGACCGGGAGTGTATTCGCGACTGGATGCCCGAGATCTCGTTGCGCCGCCGACTCCCGGTGCCCTGCGCGGGGGAAGCCATGTTCACGTCTGGGACTCGGACGGAGACTGGGTCGCCTTCACATATAATGACGCCCTGACGGAACCCGGACTACGCGACATTGGTGTGGCGGTCCCGAATCAGAAGGTGCAGGTCAAACCAGGACACCCGCGGAATCATGACGCCGACTGGTTCTGTACCCTGGTCACTCAGACTGTTCCCAACCCACGTCCTGGCTCGGACGAAATCAAACGAGCCAACGAGGAAGGCTGGATTGGAAACCGCGGCTACGTTCGCGCCGACGGGACACGCCAGCAGCGCTCCATCGCGTTCCAGGGCCAGGTCGTCACGCAAGCCGGGCTGGAGGTGACGGAAGTCTTTGTGGTCGACCTTCCCGATCAACTGCCCGTCGATGTCTCGAAGCTCAATCAACTCACCGGGGCAGGACGTCTAGAAACACTGCCAGGGGTGAGTCAGCGCCGTTTAACGCGAACGGCCGATCGTCGTTTTCCGGGGCTTCAAGGGACTCGACACTGGTTGCGCAGCGCACCGGACGGTTCTCGAATTGCCTTCCTGATGAAAGATGACACGGGTGTTTCGCAGATCTGGACGGTCTCCCCCGCAACGGGTGAGATGAAACAACTGACACGAAATGCCTTTGACATCAGCTCTGCCATGTCCTGGAGCCGTAATGGTCGTTGGATCGCCCACAGTATGGCAGGCCATGTCTGCCTGACAGATTCGCGAACAGGAGAAACGCGTCCGATAACCAAGCAATCCGCAGAGTCGGATGTGGAAGCCGAACTCAAGCCTGCATTGCCGCATCCTTTGGGCGAAGTTCGAAAAGAGGCCAGCGTCATTTCCCCCGATGGTTTGCAGATCGCCTTCGTGCGATCAAAGGGAGACGGCGATGCGACGACAAACCAAATCTGCGTGATTGACCTCGATGCGTCCCTGAACGGAACGGATCGACATCAATAGGGTGGATCACTTGTCGAATCGCGACCGTTTCGGACGATGATCTCGAACGGCTTGCTGAACGCTGGTCAGACCGATAGCTTGGCGATTGCCTGGACGCCGATTCAGTGCTGTCCGGCACGAAGTGATTCAATCACACCATCCTCTCTTGCATCGGCCAATTCATCAAAGCGAGCCCATTCACATGGCATACGAACAGATTCTGTACGACGTGTCGGAACGGATTGCCACGCTCACCCTGAACCGGCCCGATCGGTTGAACGCGTGGACTCCGGTCATGGAGTCGGAGGTCTTTGAAGCGCTCAAGCAGGCGGATTGCGATCCCGGCGTACGCGTCATCATTCTGACCGGCGCAGGTCGCGGATTCTGTGCGGGCGCCGACCTGCAGAGTCTTGACGCCGTCTCAACAGGTGGTGACGTCTTGACGCAGCTGAAGGCGCAGCTCGCGGCGGGGCCGGGCGAGTTGTCTCAGCCAGACGTTCGTGCGGATTTTCGAAAGACGTACTCGTACTTCCCAGCAATTTCGAAGCCGATCATCGGGGCACTCAACGGGCCAACAGTCGGCTTGGGGTTTGCCATTTCGCTTTACTGTGACCTGCGATTTGCATCCGACCAGGCGAAGTTCAGCACGGCATTCTCACGTCGCGGGCTGATTGCAGAGCACGGTATCAGTTGGATGCTGCCGCGGTTGATCGGCATGGCAAACGCCCTGGATCTTCTCTACTCCGCGCGACTTATTGACTCGGCAGAAGCTCTTCGGATGGGTTTGATCAGCCGAGTGATGCCTCAATCTGAATTCCTGGCCGAAGTCCGCAGCTACGCGCGCGAACTGGCGGATAAGGTCTCGCCGCGGTCACTGCGTGTGATGAAACGACAGGTTTACGAAGCGCAGTTTCAGACATTGGAGGTCGCGATTGATGTCGCGAATGAGGAGATGCTGAAAAGCTTTCAGTGTGACGACTTCAAAGAAGGCGTGGCGCACTTTGTGAACAAACGACCACCGAACTTCACGGGAAATTGACACCGATTCGCGGCGTCTGGGCGTCAACGTATTTTGATTTCGCGGGCCATCGCCCCCCTGCTGAAATCTCGATTTCGCTGCCAACATGGCAGGGCTCCAAAATGCCGAAATTGTCACGACATTTAAAACTCGTTTTGAACAAATGAGTTACGACGTTTCTTGTGCAGTCGGCACAGAGCTTGCTAAGTGCTCCTTTGTGTCGAATTGTCGGCCGTGTTGGCGGGGCTGGCATGGTTCGGCTCACTTCACTCTGGTGACGTGTTCCGCAATTTGGCGTGAGTAGTGTCGCTGTGGGTGTGTTGCGTGGAAATTGAGTCGCCCCACCAAGTCTGTCTTGTTGGTTGAGGAGTCGCTGTGGCCAAGCTGATCAGTTTTGATGAAGAGGCTCGTAAGAGTCTGTTGGAAGGCGTTTCGAAGTTGTCGCGCGCCGTGAAGAGCACGCTCGGCCCTCGCGGTCGTAACGCGGTTCTCGATAAAGGGTGGGGTTCGCCCAAGGTGACGAAGGACGGCGTAACCGTTGCACAAGACATTGATCTGGAAGACAAGTTCCAGAACATGGGCGTGCAATTGGTGAAAGAAGCGGCGTCGAAAACCGGCGATGTAGCTGGCGACGGCACCACGACGGCGACGGTGCTGGCCGAAGCGATCTATAAGAATGGCTTGCGATTCGTCGCCAGTGGCTCGGACCCAATGGCACTCAGCCGGGGTGTTCAGAAGGCGGTTGACGCCGTCACCGAAGAGCTAAAGAAGCTTGCCAAGTCTGTGAATGCCAGCGACAAGAAGGCCGTGGCAGAAGTCGCGAGCATCGCTGGAAACAATGATCCAGAAGTGGGCAAGATCCTTTCTGAAGCGTTGATGAAGGTTGGCAAAGACGGCGTCATCACCGTCGAAGAAGGCCGCCAGATCGCCACGGAAGTGGAATTGGTCGAAGGGATGCAGTTCGAGCGGGGTTATCTCTCGCCGCATTTCGTCACCGATCAAGACAGCCAGACGGTTGAGCTGGATAACTGCCGTGTTCTGATTTACGAGGAAAAAATCAGCAGCGCCAAGTCGCTGGTTCCATTGCTCGAAAAGACCTCGAAGGCCGGCGTGCCCTTGCTGATCATCGCCGAAGACGTCGAAGGCGAAGCCTTGGCGACGCTCGTGGTCAACAAGATGCGCGGGATTCTGAAGGTCGCCGCCGTGAAGGCTCCTGGTTACGGCGATCGCCGTAAGGCCATGCTCGAAGACATCGCCGTGCTGACAAACGGTAAGGCCGTCTTCAAGGACCTGGGGCTGAAGCTTGAAAACGTCGAACTGAGCGACCTGGGTGTCGCAAAGAAGATTCGTATCGACGCCGAGAACACCACGGTGGTTCAAGGGGCCGGTAAGAAGGCGGAAATCGAAGGTCGTGCTGCGTTGATTCGCGCCGAAATCGCGAAGACCGACAGCGAATACGATCGCGAAAAGCTCCAAGAACGTCTCGCGAAGCTCGCGGGCGGCGTTGCTCAGATCAGTGTCGGTGCTCACACCGAAACCGAAATGAAGGAACGCAAGGATCTGATCGACGATGCGTTGGCCGCAACGCGTGCTGCCATCGAAGAAGGGATCGTTCCCGGCGGTGGTGTGGCACTGTTGCGATGTCTGGGCGCCGTCGAAAAGCTGAAGCTGGCTGGCGACGAACAACACGGCGTGACGCTGGTGAAGAGCGTGCTTGAGATGCCGCTGCGAACCATCGCTGAAAACGCCGGTCTGGATGGTGCTGTGGTGGCGAACAACGTGAAGAAGTCGAAGGAAAAGTCCTACGGCTATGACGCGTTGAACGAACGCTATGGCGACATGTTTGACTTCGGCGTTGTAGACCCAACGAAGGTTGTGCGTTCCGCACTGCAGAATGCCGCCAGCGTGGCCTGCCTGCTCCTGACGACCGATTCGATCGTTGTTGAAGCTCCAAAGCCGAAAGAAGACGACCACCACCACGACGACCATCACGATGGCGGCGGTATGGGTGGAATGGGAATGGGTGGCATGGGCGGAATGGGCATGGGAGGCATGGGCGGAATGGGTGGCATGGGCGGCTTCTAAGCCGTTGTGCTGTTCGTTCGCGAATGCGGGGCAACCTTGGCCAGTCGCCGGATGTCCCGCAATGTGCCAGTTCGCTATTTTCGCTGTCTGCGGATGACTGAATCGATCGCAGACTTTTCGATACGGAATTCCTCCAACGAAACGCAGGAGATGTCAACGATGAAATTGAAGCCTTTGGATGATCGTGTTGTTGTCGAACCGCTGACCGCCGAAGAAAAGACCGCTGGCGGCATCGTGCTGCCAGATACCGCCAAGGAAAAGCCCCAGCGCGGAAAGGTGATCGCCGTCGGTCCCGGTCGGTTGCTCGACAGTGGTGAACGATCACCAATCGCCGTCGCGATTGGCGATGAAGTCCTGTTCGCGAAGTACGGCGGGACCGAAATCGAAGTCGACAAGAAGGATATCAAGATCCTGCGCGAGTCGGACATTCTCGCCAAGGTGATCGCCTGATTACGGACGAAGTCGCAACTGACTCGAGCGGTTCATGCGAGGACCGAAAACTGTCTCGCATGAACCGTTTTTGAAGTCCATTCCGTTGCGGACGTCCTTGCATACGAATTTTCGCATACTCATTTTTCCACAGGAGCCCCGTCGTGGCTAAGCAACTGTTGTTTGAAGATCGTGCACGCATCAAGTTGTTGCATGGCGTGGAAACGCTGGCAAAGGCTGTTGCCGTGACGATGGGTCCAACTGGACGTAACGTCATCATCGACAAATCGTTCGGCAACCCCGTCGTTACCAAGGACGGCGTCACGGTTTCGAAAGAAGTCGAACTCGAAGACCCATACGAGAACATGGGCGCGAAGCTCGTCAACGAAGTCGCTTCGAAGACCAGCGACGTCGCCGGCGACGGGACGACAACCGCAACGGTTCTTGCTCGATCGATTTACAGCGAAGGGCTTCGCAGCCTGACACTCGGTGCAAATCCCACCGTGGTCCGCAAGGGAATCGAAAAGGCCGTCGATGCGGCGATCGCGTTCGTCGAAAAGATGGCGAAGCCTGTCGAAAAGAAGGAAGAGATCGCTCAGATCGGTTCGATCTCGGCCAACAACGACCGCGTCGTGGGCGACTTGATCGCGGATGCGATGGAAAAGGTCGGCCGTGATGGCGTGATCACCGTTGAAGAAGGTAAGGGAAACACCACGACGCTCGAACTGGCCGAAGGGCTTCAGTTCGATAAGGGTTACATCTCCCCCTACTTCGTCAACAGCCCGGAATCGATGCAGTGCGTCCTGGAAGACTGCTACATCCTGCTGTTCGAAAAGAAGATCTCCAGCCTGCGTGAATTCGTTCCGCTGCTCGAGAAGGTGGCCCAGCGCAGCAAGCCGTTGCTCGTCGTCGCAGAAGACGTTGACAGCGAAGCATTGACGGCACTGGTCGTCAACAAGTTGCGTGGCGTCCTCAACATTTGTGCCGTAAAGGCACCTGGCTTCGGCGATCGCCGCAAGGCCATGATGGGTGATATGGCCGTGCAGACGGGCGGCACGCTGATTTCCGAAGACCTCGGAATCAAGCTGGAAGCCGTGGAACTGTCACAACTTGGCCGCGCCAAGAAAGTGGAAGTCACCAAGGACACCTGCACGATCATCGACGGCGCTGGCGACAAAGAGCAGATTAAGGCTCGTGTTGATCAGATTCGTCGACAGATCGAAGCGACCGAGAGTGAATACGATCGCGAAAAGTTCCAGGAACGATTGGCCAAGATGACCGGCGGTGTCGCCATCATTTCGGTCGGAGCGGCCACGGAAGCAGAAATGAAGCAGACGAAGGCCCGCATGGAAGACGCATTGCATGCGACCCGTGCCGCCGTCGAAGAAGGGATTCTGCCCGGTGGTGGTGTTGCATTGCTGCGAGCCATCACCGCGGTCAATGAAGTCAAGGCGAAGGGCGACGAGAAGATCGGCGTTCACATCATCGCCAAGGCTCTAGAAGGCCCGATTCGACAGATCGTCGCAAACTGCGGTCTGGACGGCAGCGTGATCGCGGACGAAGTCCGCGGCATGCCGACGAACACGGGTTATGATGCCAATGCCGGCAAGTACGTCGATATGTACAAGGCCGGGATCATCGATCCCGCAAAGGTTGTGAAGAGTGCACTTCGCAACGCATCGTCGATCGCTGGCCTGATGCTGACCACTCAGGTTCTCGTGACACGTAGCGAAGATACCGATGGTAAGGCAAAGTCCAAGGTCGAAGGTTCGGTTCGATAATCTGAACCGGACGAATCGACTTGTCCGATCTGGATAATGAATGACAATGATCGAGCCGCCGGAGCATTCTCCGGCGGTTCGTTGTCTATGTGGGGCGGCGTGTTTCTGTCGGCCAGGGACTTGGAGCGGAGCCGTGATGGCGACCAAGCGTGATTTTTATGAAGTTCTGGGTGTTGCCAAGTCGGCGTCGGACGACGAGATCAAGCGCGCCTATCGTAAGCTTGCCGGAAAGTACCATCCGGATCGAAACCCAGGTGATGCGTCCGCGGTGACGGCATTCAAAGAGGCCGCCGAAGCGTTCGATATCCTGAGCAACCCCGACAAGCGAGCCCGCTACGATCGATTCGGCCATGCCGGCGTCGAAATGGGGGCCGGTGGCGGAGGTGGTTTTCAGGACGTCGGAGATATCTTCGAAGCCTTCGGAGACATGTTTGGCGACATTTTCGGCGGCGGTGGGCGCCGCCAGGGCGGTGGTCCGCGGCCACGAAAAGGCGACAGCCTTCAGACGTCGCTGACCATCGAACTTTTGGACGCCGCCGTCGGTTGCACCCGAGAGATCGAAATCGAAAAGCATGTCTCGTGCGTCACCTGCAATGGCTCAGGAGCCAAGCCGGGGACGCAACCGGTCAAATGCGACTACTGCGATGGCCGAGGGCAGGTCATTCAATCGCAGGGCTTTTTTCGCGTTCAGACGACCTGTCCGTCATGTCGCGGACGCGGAACGTCAATCCGAGAGAAGTGCCCTGATTGCCGTGGCCAACGTGTGATCAGCCAGTCCAGCAAGCTGGAAGTGAAAGTCCCCGCCGGAATTGATAACGGAATGCAACTGGTGCTTCGCGGTGAGGGCGAAGTCGGCGAAAGTGGCGGTCCACCGGGAGATCTTTACGTCGACATTCGCGTGAAGACGCATCCGTTGTTCAACCGCGATGGACGCAACTTGATGTGTGACGTGCCGATCACGTTTGCTCAAGCCGCTCTCGGAACCCAGCTCGATATTCCAATTCTGACGGGAAAACACAACATTACGGTTCCGCCCGGAACCCAACCGGGCGAAGTCTTTCGGCTGAAAAGCCAGGGAATGCCCGATCCCCACGGCGGACCACGCGGTGATCTGCTCGTTCAGTTTCATGTTGAAGTGCCTAAGAAACTCAACAAGAAGCAGGAAGAACTGCTGCGGCAGCTCGCGGAACTGGATGACAAGCAGGTTTCACCGCAGCGTAAGACGTTTTTTGACTCATTGAAAACATTCTTTTCCAAGGACGAAGAGGCGGAATGAGCAAAGGATGAGGCACGTCAAAAGATCATAATCAGGGTGTCGGTCGCAATTGGAACCGGTCCCATGATGCCTGCCCAGATCGACACTGCCTCTGCCTTTTGCACGACGTTGTCAGCAACAGCATTCCGTCATTCGAATATCGCTCAAAAGGATTCATAAAAATGACCGAACCCAAAGACGAAACCACCCCCGCTGATGCCTCTGCCCCCGCCACGCTCAAAGAGCAACTGCAGGCGGCCAATGAAGAGCGTGATCAGTTCAAGGATAAGTGGGCCCGCGCCATGGCGGATCTCGAGAACTTCCGCAAACGCGTTTATCGTGAGATGGACGACGAGCGCAAGTACCAGGCCGCACCGATTCTGAAATCGCTATTGCCAGTTTTCGACGGCCTCGACCGTGCCATCTTTGCGGCATCGCAGGCGAAGAACTTTGATGACCTTCTGAATGGCGTGCAATTGACGCTCAAGCAGTGGGAATCGATTCTGGCGGGCCATGGAGCAAAGCCGATCACTGCGGTTGGACAACCATTCGATCCGAACCTTCACGAAGCGATCAGTCAGGTTCCGTCAGCCGACCATCCACCGATGACCGTCCTGAACGATGTTGAGCGTGGATATACGTTGCATGACCGCGTGATTCGGCCAAGTAAGGTTGTGGTCTCTGCGGCCCCGCCGACTGAGTAGCTGCTGTTGTGGTGACGGCTTGAGTTGCGCGAGATTGGCGGGCAATTGACCGACGGACAATTCCGCCTTGTCGTCGGTCAACTCGCTTGAAACGGCGAGTGCCAGATCTTGCCCGAAGCGGATGATGTTCTGAAGCCGCGCTGATCGAATTGTCAGTTCAGCGGCTTCCGCCCGACGAATCGATAGTAGGGCGCTCGAACAAATGGCAAATAGGGAACCTTGCCTCGCTCTTGGTTCAGCGACACGGTTTCGAAGTGGCTCTGCAGATAAGGAATGTGGTCTGGGTTCAGGAACACATTGTCGTTGGCGAACCACGCCTGCCATAGCGTTCGTGTCGACCAGCCATGCTTGATCAGCCCCTCTGCGGGCCATTTCCGGGCAACGAAGAAATCCACAACGCCGAATGTTCCACCAGGTTTCAGGATTCGCAGCGCGTGATCCATGGCCAAAAACCAGTCAGGAATCATCGTGAGCGAGTACGAGCAGGTGACGACGTCTGCGGAACCCTCGGGCGGGACAAATTGCGTCGCATCGCCGTGAACGGCGTGGACGTTGTTCCAGCCCCGCGCCTGAATCCGCTGTTCTGCGACTTTCAAGAGCGAGGATGAAAGGTCGATCAGATAGGCGTTTGAGAATTCACTCAGCCGGGGGCCCCAGTTCTCGGCGTTCTCACCGGTTCCGGCTCCCAGATCGACCCAGACGCCGCCCGCGGGGGCGGGCAGCGATTGAAACAGTTGCTCGCGTCCATGCAGCAGGCGTTTGCGAAATGAATCGTATCCCGCTGCCTGGCCGGAATAGAAATTCTCAAGCCGTTCTTCATGGGTCTGGCCGCGACCACCCGTCACGGCCATGTGCCAAATGATTTTCAGATCATTAAAAAAACCGCCCGAGTTTGCCACAGACTCTGGTCCTTTAAGGTTTCCCGTTACTGCAGGGCCTTCGTGCCATCGGCGATCATCGCGCCAATATATTTCAGCACGCATTCGTTCAGTTCGAGGAATCCTTCGATCTTATTGTCTGTACGCTTCAGTTCGCCAGTCACCAAGGGGGTGCAGTCCTTCATCGACGCGTCCGCCAGGTTGCGATATTTTTCGAGGTCCTTCTGACGCTGAATCTGCTCTTTGCCAACTGGTTTTGGTGTTTCCTTCTCGACGATCTCCATCAGCGTCATCAGTTTCGAGACGTTGAACAGATAGCTGATCACGATCGGATCGACCTTTTCCGAAGCGGGGGCGGCAGTCTTGTCGATGGCGACCTTCAGTTGAGCCAGGCCTTCAGCACCGGCGGCACCCCACACAGCGTCTTTGCTCGTTCCGACGTACAACGCCGTTTCACCGGCAAAGATTCGCTGGAACGAAGCCTTCCGAGTCTCAGGAATGGTGAGTTCGAAAATGCTGACACCGCCGTATTCTTCAAGCGGCTTGACCTGCCAGTCGGACTTCATCTTTGGAAGCAGATTGATGATCTCATCGGCGACCTTGCCATCCGCCGCACGAATCCCGCAAACCATCACATTCTTCTTGGGAGCCGTGGCGTGAACGTCAATAAAGGCGTCGACCACACCGAGATCCGCACCGACGTCCAGCATGTCAAGGAACTTGTTCATCCCTTGTTTCAACGCGACTTTCTCGTCGTCGGTCTTTCCCTCACGAGCCTTGATCTCGATCTCCAACGTCGGTCGTACAGCCGCGTAGAAGTCTTTGGCGTGTTTGATCCGCATTGGATCGAGTGGGAACGTGATTCGGCCAGTTGCCAATGCGTCAGGATGCAATTCCACATTCGCGAAGTAGCTCGGTTTGACCGCGAACTGTTCGATGCTCTTTTGCAGATCGGTCCCAGGTAATGCGGTCACCGATACGTCACCCCGGCCGGTGGGCTTCGGTCCGCTGGTCGTCGTGGTCCAGCCCACGGCGAGTGTGTCTGATTCAACGATGAATCGCTCGGCTTCGTTGAGTTGCTGGATCAGGGCCAGCTTCCGCAGTTCGAAGGCGTTCTTGTCTTCGTTTCGCTGAAACTTGATCAACGCTTCAAATTGCTTACGGAGTTCTTTGAAGGTGTCGCGACGGCTCGTCATGCTAGCGGCGTCGTTTTTCAGCTCGGCAACGATGTCCTTGTTCTGCGCAAGCAGGGCCGCCATGTCCTGGGTGGCAAGAGGCGGATTGCCGGGAACGGCGGATTTCTCCATCGAAATCCAGGCGTAACCCTTGTCGTGACGCAGGTAATAGGGCTTCTTGTTCTTCTCGGCGAACTCGTAATAAACTTTTGGGGTGATTTCTTTCTTCTTGAAACCCATCCCCTCAATGCCTTCGAGGAATCCGACATTCTTTTTTGTCAAGACGTCGATTGGAACGCGCCAGTCGTACGAAAGATCGCTTTTTCGAAAAACGACGTCGATTTCCAGCGGCTTCTTGAGATCAACCCCTTGGGTGAAGGCATCCAACAGGTTGTTCTTGAGTTCAGCCCATTGCTTTTTCAAATCGGCCGTAGGACTCTGTTCGATGAGCCACTGCAGGTCGTCGTAAATTTGAGAGATACTAGGCGCGACAACGCGGATTTTCGCTTCCGACTGTGCGGAAACACTGCCGGCGAAAAGCGTTAGCAAACAGCCGAGAACCAGGGCAAGCTTTCGAACGACCACTATGAACTCCTTTATCCCTTGGTCAGCAATGATTTCGTCAAGCCTGAGAGCGCCTCAGTTCCATTGAGGAAACTTGCTGCAACCTCTTCCAGATTCAGTGATAAACTTTCACCAAACACCCTTCGCGCCGAGACTCCTCGTTGAATCTTGCCACACGAAGTTCGCGCGGGATTCTAACTACGCAGGGCAAATTGGGGAAGCCGCGTTGGTGTTTCTGTTTCCCTCTCGCAAATCAAAGTCCAACCCTTCTCGAAGTAAATCTACGACGATTGTCGGATCGTTCCATCTGCTGAATTCACAATAAGTTACTGTCGCAATAAAAAAAGAGCCCGATCGAGTTCTCGATCGGGCTCTTCGCCATTTGAGCGAACCGCAGTCAGTGTGAGGCAGAAATTAAGTCGATTCGGCTTCGACAAGTTCAGTCGGCGGTGCAACTTCCTGTGTCGAGGCTTCGAAATCGAGCTGTTTCTGGTCGCCAACTTCCTTCACCTTGACGGTGATGGTGTTAGAGCCCTCAAACAGCCCCTGCAACAGGTTTTCGGACATTGGATCTTCGATATAGGTCTCCACAGCGCGACGAAGCGGACGAGCTCCGTATTCCGTGGCATTGCCCTTCTCGATGATGAACTGCTTGGCTTCGTTGCTCAGAATCAGGGACAGACCCTTTTCGGTGAGGCGTTCGCGAACCTTGGCAAGCTCGATCTCAACAATCTGTTTCAGGTTCTCTTCGGTGAGCGAACGGAAGACGACGACTTCATCCAATCGACCGATGAATTCAGGTTTGAATTCACGTTCGAGTTCGTGTTGTAGACGTTCTTTCATGCGATCATAGCTGGTGTCGTTGTCCTTCGGAGCGAACCCGAACTCGTTATTGATCGCAACCGCACCTGCGTTGGTGGTCATAATCAAGATCGTGTTCTTGAAGTCGACTTTCCGGCCAAAGCTGTCCGTCAAGTGCCCTTCTTCCATGATCTGCAGGAGCATGTTGAAAACGTCCGGGTGGGCTTTTTCAATTTCGTCTAGCAGAACGACGGAGTAAGGTCGTCGGCGGATTTTTTCCGTCAATTGCCCACCGTCTTCGAACCCAACATAGCCAGGAGGAGCGCCGATCAGACGGCTGACGTTGTGCTTCTCCATATATTCGCTCATGTCGATCTGGATCAGGGCATCCTGATCACCGAACATGAACTCAGCCAGCGTCTTGGCAGTCAGGGTCTTTCCCACACCGGTCGGGCCGGCGAATAGGAACACCCCTGTCGGACGACGCGGATCTTTCAGGCCACTGCGACTGCGTCGAACGCACTTCGCAACCTGCTTGATCGCTTCGTTCTGGCTGACAACGCGACGATGCAGCTCTTCTTCCATCTTGAGAAGTCGGACCGCGTCTTCGCTCGACAAACGCGTCAGCGGAATCCCCGTCATCTTGGCGACGACTTCCGCGATCACTTCCGCGTCGACGACGCCCTCTTTCTCTTTGGACTTCTCACGCCAGTCCTTGTTGATATTTTCCTTCTTTTTCTTCAGCTTATCCGCTTGATCGCGCAGCGAAGCAGCTTTCTCGAAGTCCTGGTTCGCCACCGCTTCTTCTTTCGCGGTATTCAGGCGTTCGACTTCTTCTTCCAGCTCCTTGAGATCGGGCGGTCGGACCATCGACTTCAAGCGGATGCGGGCGCCCGATTCGTCGATGACGTCGATGGCCTTGTCCGGCAGACAGCGAGCTGTGATGTACCGGGTGGACAATTCGACGGCCTTGGCCAATGCATCGTCGGTGATCTGAACCCGATGGTGTTGCTCGTAGCGGTCGCGCAGTCCCTTCAGGATTTCGATGGTCTGTGCAGGTGACGGCGGCTCAACAATGACCGTCTGGAATCGTCGTTCGAGCGCCCCGTCTTTTTCGATGTACTTGCGGTATTCATCGAGGGTTGTCGCACCGATACACTGGATCTCACCGCGGCTCAGGGCGGGTTTCAGCACGTTGGACGCGTCGATGGCCCCTTCGGCACCACCGGCACCGACCAATGTGTGCAACTCATCGATGAACAGAATCGTGTTCTTCGCACGCTTCACTTCGTTCATCACGGCCTTGATGCGTTCTTCGAACTGCCCACGGTACTTGGTTCCAGCGACCATCATCGCCAGGTCGAGGACCACGATTCGCTTGTCGCGCAACAGTTCTGGCACTTCTCCGTTGACCACCATCTGGGCGAACCCTTCGACGATGGCGGTCTTACCGACGCCCGCTTCACCAAGCAGCACCGGGTTGTTCTTTTGGCGACGGCACAGGATCTGGATCACGCGTTCGATCTCGTTCGATCGACCGATGACTGGGTCAAGCTTTGTCTGCCGAGCCAGCTCGGTCAGGTCGCGACCAAAACTGTCCAGTGCCGGCGTTTTGCTTTTGGGAGTTTTCCCTGACGGACCGGCCTGGCCACTGCCCGCACGTTCCGACGAGCCTTCACCGGCTCCTTCGACACCATGGCCCAGCAGGTTCAGGACTTCTTCGCGGACGTCTTCCAACTTCAGCCCCAGGTTCATCAGGACTTGGGCGGCGACGCCTTCTTGTTCTCGAATCAGTCCGAGCAACAGATGCTCGGTACCGACGTAGTTGTGGTTTAAGTTGCGTGCCTCTTCCATGGCATACTCAACAACTTTTTTCGCCCGCGGCGTCTGTGGCAGCTTGCCCATCGTGACCATGTCAGGTCCCGATTGAACAATCTTCTCAACTTCCAACCGAATCTTTCGCAGATCCACCTCGAGGTTTTTCAGGACGTTCGCGGCAACGCCGGAACCTTCCTTCACCAGACCAAGCAGGATGTGCTCGGTGCCGATGTACTCGTGGTTGAATCGCTGGGCTTCTTGATTGGCCAGTTGCATGACTTTGCGGGCGCGATCAGTGAATCGCTCGTACATCACGAAGCCTCCAGGGTTGTGGGAGACGGAAACATCTCTCGGATTTCGAACGGGGGTGTCACTCGAAAATCTAGTTCAGATCATAGGCTCGATCGCGACTTTGGGCAGGTACGGACAAATTCGGTCGCGAATCAATGACTATCACGAAGGGTAAAATCCGTAAAACTGGACCAGACGTTGCAATCGCATCAGGCCATCCAAGCCTGTGCCGAATTCTAGTAGCGTGTCTCTTCTCGGGCAAGGAGACCACAATCTCCTCATCGAGTGGCTGGGAACGGGCTTGCTTTCTTTTGGCTCGCGGGGACTGATCCCCGTCGCTTCCCGTCTTGCTCCTGTCGAAGCACGCAATCGTGACGGTTGGGCGTTCTCCGTCATCCATCAGAAATGCCGACAAGGTCTAGCTTTCCTTTCCAGAGGTTCGCTTCTAGAATCGCCTTGGTTTCGTCGATCCTCATTCCAGCCTCGCGTGCCAGTTATGAAATGCGGACGTTGCTCCAAACCTGCTGTACTGCATATTACCGAACTGCGCCAAGGCGAAGTCCAGGCGTTGCATCTGTGCGAGAGCTGCGCGAAAGAGTATCTCAGCCACGCACAGCCCTCGAAGCCCGACGCGGTCCCCGAGCCTGACAGTGACGGTGACGAGGCCAGTTTGGACGATCTGGAGCTGCAGCTCTGTCCGAATTGCGGAATTGCCTTCAAAGAGTTTCGCGCACAAGGTCGTCTGGGCTGCCCACACGACTACCTTGTGTTTGAGGATCAGCTGCTGCCGCTGCTGGAAAATATCCACGGCGAGACGAACCATGTCGGAAAGATCCCGAAACGATCGCCGCAGTCAAGCCAATTGCAGTTCAGGTTGATCAAGCTGCGAAATGAGCTTCGATCGTCGATTGAGGAAGAACGCTACGAAGACGCTGCGCGGATTCGTGATTCGATCCGCCAGCTTGAAGAAGGCGAAGTCGAATCCGAGCCGACTCAGATTCCGAAAGAGTTTGAGCCGTAACAGGTAACGACTGACTCGAGATTGATACACCTCGCCGCCCCGCGGCCTGGTGCGATCGCAAAAGAAATTCCAATACGCGTTTGATCGAAGGGACCAATGTGGACCTTGAGTCCTTGACCCGTACCAGCGGCGAATGGCTGAAAGCGACCGGCCCCGATTCTGACATTGTCATGTCGAGTCGGATTCGGCTTGCCCGCAATCTGGCTCAGTATCCGTTTCCCAGCCGCGCGGACGATTCCGTACGAGCTGAAATTGAAGAGTCGCTTCGCACGCTCATTGAAAAGAATCCGGCCGGACGCAAGCTGAATTACATTTCGGTCAGTGCCCTGGAGTTGATCGACCGGCAAATGCTCGTGGAGCGACAGCTGATTAGCCGCGAGCATTCGGAGTCCCACGGGCAACGCGGCGTCGGCATCAGCGACGAAGAAAACATCAGCGTGATGGTCAATGAAGAAGACCATCTACGCATCCAGGTATTAAGAAGCGGATTCGCGCTCGATGAGTGCTGGAGCGAGATCGACGCGATCGACGACGCAATTGAGTCAGAGCGAACATATGCGTTTAGCGACAAATTGGGCTATCTGACGGCTTGCCCCACCAATTGCGGCACAGGAATTCGAGTCAGCGTGCTCATGCATCTTCCGGCGCTCGTTCACACCAAAGAAATTCAGAAGGTGTTTCAGGCGCTGCAGAAGATTAATCTGGCGGTTCGGGGCCTGTACGGCGAAGGCAGTCAGGCGATGGGCGATTTTTATCAAATCTCCAATCAAGTGACGCTGGGCAAAAGCGAAGCCAAACTGATTCGCACGATTCAGGACGTGGTGCCGAATATTGTTTCTTATGAACGCCGCGTACGCCAGGCCCTCGTCAGCGAAAAGCGACAGGGACTGCACGATCAGGTGTCGCGGGCGTATGGCATCCTGAAGACGGCACGCACAATTAGCTCCGAAGAAACGATGGATTTACTATCGAGCGTTCGACTCGGAATCAACCTTGGCCTGATCGATGATCTCGAGATTCCGACTGTGAATGCGCTGTTCATCCATACTCAGCCTGCCCATTTGCAAAAGATTCGCCACGAGAAGCTCGATACCGTTGATCGGAACGTTGCGCGTGCCGATTACATTCGGCAGCGATTGAACGAGCGCAACTAAATCTCGCTCGTTTCCTGGCGATCGCTTCGCAAAAGTGCATCTGAGCGGGATGCTGACCTGTCGTGGTTGACGGAAGTTGACCTGCACAGCGAAGATTGGCACCGGCGATTGTTCCATTGAGATCATTCCGCCGCGATGGAGCGCCTGAGGGTGTCCTCGGGGCGGGTGCTGAGTGAAGAATCGTTGTGATTGAGTTCGTCAAGACCTCTCTTACGGCCCATCGTGGCCAGGATTCGTCGTCAACCCTCACTCAGGTGGTCGTGATCGTGGATCGAATCTTTCTGCCGTTGTCGTTCATCAGTTCAGCCTCGCTGATTGTCGCAATGGTGCTCGGGTTGATGATCGATGACCCCAAGGTGAGATCCGCAGCGGTTCAGGCGGGGGTGCAGTACCACTTTCTTGCCGCACTGGCCGGGCTGGTGCTGGCGACCATGGTTCACGCCATTGTGCTGACCTATTTCATGGGAACTGGTCGGTGGATCGAAGAGACCAGCCAGGCGTATCGGCTTAACCCTGAGTTTCATGCCAGAAGCGCCCGAATCAAGTACCGCACGATTCCACTGATGGTGATCTGCTTCATAATGCTGGTGGTGACCGGCGCGTTTGGCGCGGCTGCCGACCCGGCATCGCCGATGCAAGCGAAAAGCTGGGGAGGCGTCTCGCTTGCCAACCTTCATCTCATCGCTGCCATGGCAACGATTGGGGTCAATCTGCTTGTGAATTGGCTGGAATTCCGGGCTCTTGAGCAAAACGGGCAGGTCGTGGATCAGATTTTGGCAGAAGTCCGCAGGATTCGTATTGAGAAAGGGTTGGCTGTCGATGGCTGAGCAGATGTGACCAACCACCCTGCCCTGACACGTTGACGAGCATCGTTCGCAGACCCGCAGCGAATTCCTCGACGTGGCCGCTCAGCCATGCTGCTCGACAAGTGGCGACCGGCGGGCACGTGGATTCCCCTCATTTTGCGGAGATTGGCGTATTGGGTTTTCGCGACTGGTGAGCCGTCAATATTCTGAAAAAAAGCCGTCTTTCCTGGTTTTCATTCCTGCATTAAACTTCAAGTAGCCCGAACTATTCATGGATTGATATTAGCCCGCAGTGCAAGCGAGGAACTCTCGGTTGATCGTTCGTCGTTTGTGCGAGGAGTGACGCGTGAGTGTGCTGCTCGTCATGTCCTTAGACGACACTGAATCCGGGTTCTGAATTTCGACTGTCCGGGAAAGGATGCCCGATGCGCAGCATTTGTGTGATGAATCAAAAGGGTGGCGTCGGAAAGACGACCACCAGTGTCAATCTGGCCGCTGGCCTGGCCAAGCTGGGCCGCAAAGTGTGCTTGATCGATCTTGACCCGCAAGGGCATGCTTCGCTGCACACGGGGGTTGACGCGTTTGGGCAAACACCGACCGTTTACGATGTGTTTTCGGGCAGGAAGTCGTTGGCAGACGTAAAACAACTCGCCGTCGACAACCTCTGGGTTGTTCCGTCGGACCTGGATCTGGCGGCGACCGAGGTGGAGTTGGTTGATGCCCCGGGACGAGAGATGATCCTGCGTGGCGCCATTGAACGGCTTTGCCAGCAGCAGCCTTTCGACTACATCGTCATGGATTGCCCGCCCTCACTGGGGGTCTTGACGGTAAATGCACTTACCGCGGCGAAAGAGGTCTTCATTCCGCTGCAGCCCCATTTTCTGGCGTTGCAAGGTTTGTCCAAACTGTTCGAGACCACCGCGCTGGTAAAACGACGATTGAATCGTGATCTCGTCGTCAGCGGAATCGTGCTGTGCCTGTACGAAACGTCGACACGCCTTGCGGCCGACATCACCGACGATTTGATGCGGTTTCTCGAGCAGAGCGATCCCAAAGCCCCCTGGAAGAATGCACGAATTTTCGAAAGCCGAATTCGCCGGAATATCAAGCTGGCAGAGGCTCCTAGTTTCGGGCAGTCAATCTTCGATTACGCCGCAAAAAGCCCGGGAGCACTGGATTACGCCGCGCTCGTCTCGGAGGTCGTTGCGGCCGAAGTCGCGATTGCACCCCCGTCCGTCGATCCAGCGTCAGGTCCGATCGCCGCTTAATTTGCACGACTGCCCAAGGCGGACCAGACGATATACGCTGTGGCCGATCGCCGTGCGATGGTGCCTCGCATTCCCCTCCCGCCATCAATGGGGAGGGGGCCGGCGTCGAGCGTGCGCTCAGATCGCGCGGTCGATAGTCGCGTGCCCTCGGTCGATTGTCCTCTCGGCGGCTCTTCGCGGGCACGCTTTACCGCCAGATCTGCCACGAACACGACGTGTTCACCGGTCGCCTGGAAGCCTTCTGGGCGCGGATTCCGGGCGATCTTCGCCGTCGAAGCGCTGGCATCCTCAGGTTTGTTGGCCGTTTCGCCGATCGTCAGGCCCAGAATGCATTCGATGGTCGCTAAACGGACTTGCCGTCGGGTATTATCCCTTTTCGACGAGAAGTCATTCTTTCAACCTTGAGAATTACGCCATGGAGCCCCAGTACACAGTTCTTGCACGCCGATTTCGCCCGCAGACGTTTACTGAGGTGGTTGGGCAGGAACGCGTTGCTCAGACATTGCGCAATGCCATCCACGACGGACGCGTAGCGCATGCCTACTTATTCACGGGGGCTCGCGGAGTCGGCAAGACGTCCATGGCGCGGATTTTTGCCAAGGCACTCAATTGTCCGGACGCCGTCGACGGCGTGCCCTGCAATGTCTGTGAGCAATGTCGAGGGATTTCGGTTGGCCAAGATGTCGACGTGTCTGAGATCGACGGTGCCTCCAATCGTGGGATTGATGACATCCGATCGCTAAGGGCGAACGTCAACATCAAGTCGATGCGGTCGAAATTCAAAATCTACATCATCGACGAAGTTCACATGTTGACGAAGGAGGCGTTCAACGCCTTGCTGAAAACGCTCGAAGAACCGCCGCCGATGGTGAAATTCATTTTTTGCACCACCGAGTCGAATAAGGTTCCTGACACCATTTTGTCGCGCTGTCAGCGATTCGACTTTGGCACGATTTCGACCGACAATATTACGATTCGGCTTAGGCAACTGGCTGAGGCCGAAGGCTTTCAGGTTGATGAGGCGGCGCTGGAACTTGTCGCTCGCCGTGCCGCCGGTTCGATGCGTGATAGCCAGTCGCTGTTTGATCAACTGCTGGCGTTCGGTTCGAAGCAAATCTCGAGCGCCGACGTCCATCGACTGCTCGGCACAGCCCCTGATGACCGTTTGACGGGCATGGTGGATGCGCTCATCGAGCGACGCCAGGGGGATGCTTTGATGCGGTTGGACGCCGCAATGCGAGAGGGTGTCCAGCTTGAGGCGTTTACCGATCAACTCGTAGCGTATTTTCGGGATCTGATGGTAACGGCGTGCGAGGCGACATCCATTCCGCTGCTGGCTGTTGGCTCCGATTGCCGCGATCTACTGCGACAGCAGGCGCAGCGGTGGGGCCTGCAGACAATCACAACTGCAATGCAAATCCTGGCGGAAGCCAAAAGTCGAATGCAGCGTGTTTCGTATGGGCGAGTCTTGGCCGAGCTGGCCCTGGTAAGAATCTCGTGTTTGGAGGATTTGGATCGATTGGACGATCTGATTTCTCAACTTAAGGCAGGAGTGGTCGTTTCGGCCCCCGCCCTTGTGGCACAGCGTGCTCCCGCTCACTCGAATTCTTCAGCTCCGACAGAGCTCCCATCGCCTTCCGCACCCAGCGCCGGTCAAAAAAAAAGTGAGCCACTCGCCGTCTTGACGCGTCCGTCAGCACCGCTCGAAGCGATTTCGCCTCCGCCGACGCTCTCGATTCAGCCGACGATCGAGTGGAAAGAGGGGTGTGGCAATGACTTGCAGTTGGCCATCGCGGACAGACTGAACGATATGACCGGTGCGTCCGTTCGTCGCAGCACAGCGTTAGCAATTATTGGGCCAAATGTATTGGAGTTTTCGCTCCCCATGAACTATGATGTGGAGAGGAAGACATTAGACCGGCCCGAAACGATTGCTCGACTTGAGTCTGTCATCCAAGAATTGGTGGGAATTCCAATTCGCATCCGATTTCGAACGGTCGAGGCTGTGGAGTCGGCGGCAAAGGTGAAGGCCGCGGCCACATCAGCGCCGATGCAGCGAAGCCAGATTATTGAAGATCCGGAAGATCCCTATCTCCAAGATGTAACGCGAACGTTTGGTGTCAAGAACTGGAAGGTCAGAGAGCTTCTTGCTGAGCCATCGGACAATCCGCGTGCCGAAACGAGTGTGGAGTAGCAAAAATGTTCAAAGAACTCGGTCAATTTGCATCCTTGATGAAACAGGCACAAGGGATGCAGGGAAAGATTGCAGAGTCGAAAGAACGGATTGCAAACCTGAAGTGTGAAGGTAGCGCTGGGGGAGGGATGGTCGCGGTGACAGTGGGCGGCACGATGCGCGTTCTGTCATGCCGAATCGATCCAACGCTTGTTCAGGCTGGCGACACGGAAATGCTTGAAGATCTGGTGGTTGCGGCGACGAATCAGGCCATGGAAAAGCTGTTGGAACAACAGGCGGCCGAGATGAGTTCGATCACCGGCGGGATGAATCTTCCCGGCCTGGGTGAAATGCTGGGTGGTATGGGGTTGGGAAAATCGTGAAATAATGTGGTTCAGGAGACGTATTGATGGCACGGATTGAGGAGCCTCCACGGCATCCTTATGGGGCCGCAGTGGGAAACTTAATCGAACGACTCGCAACATTGCCGGGGGTCGGACGTAAGTCTGCCGAGCGACTCGCGAATCATTTATTGGATTGCTCAGAGGAAGAAGCCAATTCCTTGGCCGAAGCGATTCGCCGCGTCAAAACGGTCGTCCGTCCCTGTTCCGTTTGTTTCAATCTGACTGAGAATGACGTTTGCAATATTTGCAGTGACACCCGTCGAGATCATCACTCGGTGTGCGTTGTCGAGCAGCCTCGCGACCTGCTTGCGCTCGAGGCGGCGTCGATTTTCAATGGGGTTTATCACGTTTTGGGAGGGCGTCTGGCGCCACTCAATGGCGTGGGGCCTGAAGATCTGAATATTGGTGCGTTGGTGAAACGTGTTCGGCAGGGAGGGGTTAAAGAGATTTTGATGGCGACGAACCCGACTCTGGAAGGGGACGGCACGTCACTGTTTATCTCAAACCTGCTGGCGAACGATCCGGTAAAAATCACGCGACTTGCTCGCGGGATCGCCTCCGGGAGTGTGTTAGAGTTTGCTAATCGTGAAATGTTGGCGGATGCCATTCGAGGAAGACAATCTTTTTAGTTCCCTGACCTCTTTGATTCCCTGATAAGGACTTGTGGAGCTTCAAACCCGATTTGACAAGTCGAAGAATTCGCTTCGAGCAGGCCAACGAACCTGCGGGCGACGCTCGCGAACCTGCCAGGGCTGAGTGGCTGTGCCACTCGTTGTCAGTGCCAAAGGTCGTTTCATGCGAAGGAGTCCAATGGCTTCGCAGAACGGAAGAACGCAAAACCCAATCTAACGATTGAGACACTCGATATGCAGTTGAATTTCTCCCAACAAATGAAGATGAGCCAGCAAATGAAGCTGGCTCCACGAATGATTCAATCGATGGAGATCCTGCAGTTGCCCACGATGGCACTGGATGAAAGGATCGAACAGGAACTGTCCGAGAATCCCTGCCTGGAGATGCGGAGTTCTGATCGTGACGCTCCGGAATTGCAGCACAATCTCGAAGAAGCGCGCGAAGAAGCCACCGAAAAGAATATTGCCGAAAAAGAGCTGAAAGTCGACGACGCTCACAACAATGAAGCGGACTTCGAACGGCTGCTCGAGATGTCGCAGGACTGGCCCGAAGACAATTACACGTCGGGTAGTAAGCCGTCATCCAATCGCATGGAAGAGGACGGCGATCGGCAGCACGATATGATCTCGAATATCGCGATCCGACCGCAGTCGCTGAATGACTATTTGCTGGAACAGTTTGGATTTTTCAGCGTTCCGGCCGAAGTGCGCGAATTCGGGCAATTTCTCATTCAGAATCTGGATCACAACGGACGCTTGCCGGGTAGCCTGCCAGACCTGATTCAGGTCTATGGGAAGTCGATCGCCGACGTTGACGCGCAGGCGGCACTGCAGCTTATTCAACGCCTTGATCCACCGGGTTGTGGAGCGCGCGATGCGAAAGAATGCCTGCTGCTGCAACTGCGCGAGGAAGCACCTTATCGAGATGTCCTCGCGACGCTGATTGCCTCGCACCTTGAAGATCTGGCACAAAATCGCTTGCCATTGATCGAGCGCAAGACGGGGTACTCGATCGAGACGATCAAGTTGGCGTACGAAGAACTGCGTCACATGAATCCGTTTCCGGGCCGCGGATTCGAAGCGAGGCCAGCCCAAGCCGTTAAGCCTGATGTGTTCGTCGAGCAAAATGGGGACGACAAATGGATCGTCAGGGTGATGGATGAATACACCCCGCGATTGCGGATCAGCAAGCGGTATCAGCAAATCCTTCGCGACGGCGCTGACCCCAAGACGAAGGAATACATCAAACGGAAGATCGATTCCGCCAAATGGTTGATCGAGAGCATTGAGCAGCGCCATAACACGCTCAAACGCGTGGCGCAATCGATCGTCGACAAGCAAACGGCGTTTCTCGAATTTGGCCCCGAAGCGATTGTTCCGCTTAAAATGCAAGAGATTGCCGACGTCGTGAAAGTCCACGTGACAACCGTCTCGCGTGCCGTCGACGACAAATGGATTCAAACCCCACGCGGCCTTTATCCGCTCAAGCGGTTCTTTGGCGGGGGCACAGTCACGGAAAGCGGAGAAGAAGTCGCCTGGGACATCATCAGAATTAAGCTGAAAGAAATCGTTGATAAAGAGGATAAGAACGATCCACTGAGCGACGATGCCCTCGTCGATGAACTGCAGAAATTTGGTTACACTCTGGCACGGCGAACGGTAACAAAGTACCGCAAGGCGCTGGATATTCCTTCGTCGCGCCAGCGCAGGGCCTACTAACGGCTTCTCCCAAAGGTCCCGCCTCGCGGCATGGACAGTTGGGCGAAGCGGAAATTCGCTTCGTCCGACGGATTTCTTCTCTCTTCCCGATCGCGCGAACCCCGTCAGCTCTCTGACGTTGCCGATCGTGCCGAGTTTGACGCGCGTTCTTGCCGTCGCCACCGGCAAAGTTGTCCTGCAATGACGGTTTCGCCGTGTGGTTGCAGCACTGAACTTCTCGCTTTTCCAGGATGCGCAGTCGGAATTTCCGGCGGCGAAGTTCACTTATTGCAAGTCAAATTATGGACATTGCTTGCCGCGAGTGTCAGGCAGATTTATGATCCATTTTAAGGGTCTCGTCCATTTTTCATTGATGGTGCGTTACGCTGGCCATGAGACGGCGCGGCGGGGCACAGTAAAAATTCTGATTGAAGCGATGCCAATCAATCGGAATCTGGTCATCAGGGTGGGCGGACTCTGAATTGTGTCAAAGCCCACGGTTGCGAATGAGGGCTTCTCCAACGCGAGCATACCTGCAGGACCGAGCAACCGAATTACACGCATTGAAGTGGAGCTGCAAACCTGAATTGACACGTTGATGAACTCGCAACGTGCAGGCCAATGAGCCTGCGGGCGATTCGTACGAACCTGTCAGAACAGGATGGCTGTGCCACGAGTTTTACACCGTCCCTTTGCGATCCAGCGAGGAATCAGCGTTGCGCGCCATCATTAGCGATATTCACGCGAATCTCGAAGCGCTGGAAGCCGTCCTGGCCGACATCCGGGGGCAGAATATCTCCGAAATCTACTGCCTGGGAGACATCATCGGTTATGGCCCCAATCCGTGCGAGTGTATCGATCGGGTGATGTCGACCTGCAAGTTGACGTTGCTAGGGAACCATGATCAGGCCGCCTTGTTCGATCCAGAAGGATTCAACGCCAGTGCCGAGCGTGCGGTGTTTTGGACCCGAAAAACCCTCGAATCGAGTTCGGGGCCGGATGCGGATAAACGCTGGGATTTCTTGGGTGAGTTACCTCGAGTTCATCGTGAACCGAATTACCTGTTCGTACACGGTTCTGCCCGCAATCCACTGAATGAATATGTCTTCCCCGAAGACATCTACAACCAGCGGAAGATGGAGCGAATCTTCTCATTGGTCGAGAAGTACTGTTTTCAGGGGCATACGCATATTCCCGGTGTGTTCACCGAGGATTTGAATTTTCTGGCACCTGAAGAGATCGATTTCAAGTACGAGATGACAGACAAGAAGATTCTTGTGAATGTTGGTTCCGTTGGTCAGCCGCGAAATAGTGACAACCGTTCCTCGTATGTTGTCCTCGACGGCAATATGATCTACTTCAAGCGGGTCGAATACGATTTCGCCCGAACCGCACAGAAAATCTACGAGATCTCTGATCTCGATAATTTTCTGGGAGAGCGTCTCGCGGACGGGCGCTGATCACCTGTGATCTGCTGCCGTCGAATATGCGTTGTGAAAATGTCAGCGAAATTGACGGAATGGTTTCCTCAATTCGTTGGCCGCGATTGAAAGCTTTAGTCCTCGTTGGCAACTGCGAGGACGGGCAAGTCCCCTCTGGTAATTGGTATCTGGAATGGAACAGCGACGGTTTTTTGTCTTTTTCGTGTTGTCCATGGCGATCTGGCTCGCCTGGTTTCAACTGGCTGTTCCCTTCTTTTTCCCGAATGCGCTGAAGCCGCCAAATCAATCGAATGAGGCGGCGACTGTTGCGGAGAAGGAAAAACAGGCATTTGATAGCGCCGCAGATGCATCAAAACCTGTGAATCTGGCGATCACTCCGGTGACGCCTGTGATTGAAGCCAATGTTCCCGCTCATCCCTCGAAGACGATCCAGTTGGGGCCCGTCGATCCCGATCTGGACAAGGTTGCGGCAAACACCGCGTCACTCGACGAATTCTTTCTTGCCGCTCAACTCAACAGTCAAGGTGCGGCCATTGATTCGGTCGAGCTGACGGATAAGAAGCGTTATCCGGCATTCGGACATCGTGGTCGACGCGTTCGGGTGCTCGGAAGTGACGCACGCACACCGCTCAAAACCTTCGCGCTGCGCTCGGCAGAGATCGACAAGCAACTGGGGAATTCCACCCTCGATTTGGTTTCATGGGAAGTGGTTCCCGAAATCGACCCCAAGCAGGCGGAACGGGCTGCGACGTTCCGGTTCAAGTCACCCGACGGTCAATGGGAATTGACCAAACGTTTCGAGCTGACGCAACTGACGCCAGAGCAGCTTGAGCATAAGAATCATCGTGATACGTTGGTCGAAGGCTACGAAATCAAGCTGACGATCACGTCGAAGAATCTCACCGCCCAGGATCAGACCCTCAGCTATACGTTGCAAGGACCCGTTGGTATTCCCCTGGAGGATGCCGAGAATTCGTACAAGTATCGCGATATTCGGATGGGATTCTTGCGTGATGATGGCGTCACAGTTGATGAGAGCAAACAATCGGCCGCCGATACGGTCAAGAAAGATCGCAACAAGGCTACGACGCCCATCGCCGAATGGGCGCGAAAAGTCAAATACATCGGCGTCGACGTGCTGTACTTCGCAACGTTGATCCTGCCAGGGGCCGATCAGCTGGAATTCACGAAAGCGGTTGTCGCCAGCGAAAACCGCGAGAAGCCTGAGTACAGCGATGTTTCCGTTGAACTGAAGTCCAAGGTGATCACGGTTCCCGCCAATGGTGAGGTCACGCACGAGTACACGTTGTTTGCGGGACCGAAACGCAAGGAATTGATCGGTCGCCTCTCGGCCATGGCCGTGATGGACTATGGCTGGTTCGATTCCATCTGCCGGGGGATGGTCTGGTTGCTGAATATGTTCCATGGACTGGGGCTCAGCTACGGAATTGCGATCATCTGCCTGACCGCTCTCGTGCGAACGCTTTTGATGCCAATCTCAAAGCATCAGGCGGCCAACGCCGCGAAGATGAAGGTGCTACAGCCGAAGATGTTGGCCAAGCAAAAAGAGCTTGAGGCCAAGTATGGCAAGAATACCGAAGAATATATGAAGGCCGCTCAAGAGCTGAGCAAAGAGCAGCTTGGCCTGATGATGAGCGGGTGTCTGCCGATGTTCCTGCAACTGCCTATCTTCATTGCACTCTACCGTGCGATTGGCAGTTCGATCGAATTGCGGATGGAACCGTTCCTCTGGTTCGAAAATCTGGCGTCGCCGGATGCTCTGTTTAAACTGCCGTTTGTCGTCCCCTGGTTCGGGTGGACGCACTTCAATTTGCTGCCGTGCATCTCGACCGGTTTGATGTTTATTCATCAGAAGTTGACGATGCCGCCGCCGACCAATGAAGAACAGGCGCAGCAGCAGAAGATGATGAGTTACATGATGATTTTCATGGGAGCCATGTTCTTCCGCGTTCCATCAGGGTTGTGCCTGTACTTCATCGCGACCAATGTCTGGTCGATGACCGAGCGATGGGTGTTCGAGCACTTTAAAAAAGAGAGCCCTCCCGAAGGTGAAGCCGTGCTGGTTGGACCAGCGGGATCTCCACCTCTGGCAGATGGCGGCAAGCCATCAGTCGTCGGCGGGTTTTGGAAAAGTCTGCAAGACGCGGCAGACAATCAACGCGCCGCGTCACGCCAGTTAGAAGGCGGGGCGACCTCAAACCGAAGTGACAAAAAGAAAAAGAAGCGATAGCCCGGTTTCCCGGACTGGGCTGGACGTCGGCGACATCTTCTACGAATATCCGCGACCAATATTCGTTTTGGAGTCATAAATGTCGCCTGTCGCACCGCTTTCGTCATCACGGCTGGTTGTCACGCTCTGTACTTACAACGAGCGTGAAAACATCGGCAAGCTTATTCCGCAGATTCTCGAAGCACTGCCAGATGCCGATGTTTTGGTTGTCGATGACAATTCACCGGACGGTACGGCGGACGTCGCCCGGCAGATGGGGGCCGCAGACCCACGTGTAAAACTGTTGCTTCGGACCAAGAAGGCGGGACTCGGGGCAGCAACGCTTGCCGGATTTCAATGGGCCATTGACCAAGGCTATGACTACGTTCTGAATATGGACGCGGATTTTAGCCATCATCCCCGCCATTTGCGTGCGATCTGGGGATGCATGCAAATGGCCGATGTGGGAATCGGTTCGCGATACGTGCCTGGTGGCGGCATCACCGGTTGGAGTGCCATGCGGCATTTCATGAGCCAGGGAATTAACTGGTATTCTCATGTGCTGCTGGGAGCCAAGGCACGCGACTGCAGCGGATCATTTCGCTGCTATCGCATCAGCAAGATTCGAGAGCTGGACTTTACGAAGATTCGCTCACGCGGATACGCGTTTCAGGAAGAGTTCCTCTATCGATGTGCCCGCGTCGGGTGTCGCATCGTCGAGACTCCCATCGTGTTTGAAGACCGTATCATCGGCCAATCGAAGATCAATGTCGCCGAAATTGTCCGGTCGCTGCGCGATCTATTCTTGCTCGGACTGGACGGAATTCGCGACACGCCCGTCACGCGATAGACCTTCGAATCGAGTTTTCACCAAACCGCTGGACGACTCAGTACCGTTCGGGATTGAGCAATTTATCCATTTCGGGTGTTTTCATGTTCTCGGGAGTGGCCAGAAACTCGCCGGTGCCGATTCGTTTTTCGACCGGCTCGCCACGGATGGAGTTCACGATGGTCATCACAGACTGATAGCCCATGCTGACCGGATCTTGCAAGACGATGCCGTGACACGTTCCGTCGCTCATGGCTCGGATCAGGTCTTCGCTGGAATCAAACGCGATGAACTTGACCTTGCCAGCGAGTTGAGTTTCCCTCAACGCGATCAGAACCCCATTGGCGTTCGGTTCGCAGACGGCGAAGATGCCGTTGACCTCATTGCGATATTTCCCCAAGACCTGCGTGGCCTTGTCGAGTGACTGTTCGGGAGTCGTTCCCGCATATTCGCTGGAGGAGATGACTGTCACCCCCGGAAATTCCGTTTTCAATGTTTCGAGGAATCCTTCTTCGCGTTGTTCGGTGCTCTCGCTACCCGAATTGTAACGCAGAATGATGACATTCCCGTAGCCACCCAGCAGACTGGCCATGTGCCGCGCGGCCAGTTCCCCACCTTTGCGATTGTCGGTTGCGACGTAGCTGACGATCACCGATTCGTCTTGAAGAGCGCTGTCAAAGATGACGACGGGAACGGATGCTTCAACCGCTTCTTTCACGGGGCTGATCAATGCCTGTTTGTCGAGCGGCGCCAGGCAGATTCCATCGACCTTCGATGAAATGAAATCCTGAACGACATTCATTTGAGTGTCGCGATCGTTCTCGAGCAGAGGTCCCTTCCAGAGAATCTCAACGTTGCCCAGTTCTTTCGCCGCTTTCTGAGCTCCGGCGTGAACCGATTTCCAAAAGACATGCGTCGTTCCTTTGGGGATCACGGCAATCCGTAATTTCTTAGAAGCCCCCTCTTTGCCCGACGCTGCGGTGTCGGATTTGGTGCTTCCTGAGCAGCCTACGATCAGTGAAACACAAATAAACGACGCGAGCGCACGGCGCATGGTGTGAATCCCCGGGAATCGAAAAGTTGATTGAAAGAGGACTACAATTGTCACATGCGGGATCGTTTGTCACAAGTCGGTGCAGCCAGATTCACTGCCGCCCATCCAGGTCAGGAGCCGGTGAATCGAGCGCCGGCGACAAGACCGCAGCCCACATCAGAAGGTGTGCTCCTTCAATCCGCAGCAAGCGGACCAACGGGCCTGCGAATGATGCACCCACCTGCGAGATCACGATCCTGCGATCACTAGAACAGACCGCCGAGAGTTGAAATCAACATCGCTGCCGGGCCCGATGCTTCACTCCCATCCCACATGGTCGAGACCCCGCCCCAGAGTACGAGAACGGTCACAGCCATTGCCAATGACGCGCCGATGATCGGGGCCACTGCCGCCATTCCCCAAGGTGGTTCTGTTGGTCCAGTTCGACGTTTGGGAGCCGCCGCGACTTCTGCTTCAAGGCTTTCGTCACTCGCCCCTTCGGCCACGGAAACCGAGTCTGCACTGAACGCGTCATCGGAGACTTCAACGACCTCGTCTTCATCAATGCTGGCGAACTCGTCACTAAAATCACTGCCGACGGCCGCGTCAAGGTCTTCCGAGATGTCAAGATCTTCGACTTCCAGTGGCTCGTCCAATTGGAACGCTTCGCTCAAATCGAGCGACTTGCTTCCGGAGGATTTCTTCTTGTCTCGCTGGACCACGGTCTCTGAGGAACTGAGATCCTCATCGAGTGTCATTTCCATCGTGTGATCGCTTTCGGCCAGACTGACATCGAATCCCGAATCACGGGACTCAAAGGTTTCGGTCTGCCCCGCGTTTTTCGACTTGGGCTCGAAGTCAGGCAGGTCGCGGTCGACGAACGTCGCTCCCAGATCGTCGGAGTCATCACCCAGGCTGATTCCGCTGTCACCACTTTCAATCGAGATCCCACTGTCGGCATCCATCAGGCTGATGCCGCTATCGGCTGGGGAATCGAAACGGATTCCGCTATCACCTTGATCAAGCATGATTCCGCTATCAGCGCCCTGCGTGTCGAGCGAGATTCCGCTGTCTTGGTCCAGGCCAAAACGGATGTTGCTGTCGTCCTGTAGGCCACCCAGCACAATGTCACTCGCTGGCTTTTGGGCTGCTGATAGAACCTTGATATCGGAGCCTGCCGGATCGAGCGAAATTCCGCTGTCGGTTCCCGACTGGTCGAGCGAGATTCCACTGTCACTCGGTTCGGCTTCTAGAGAAATCCCACTGTCAGGCTCAACGGCAATCTCACTGTCAGTGGCGGACGACGCGAGCGTGAATTCACGATCCAGGCCGGTCTCCTCGAGGGAAACTTCACTGTCATCGTCGGCTTGATGCAGTCGAAGCTCGTTCTGAGACTCGGAAGTGACGGGAAGCTCATGTTCCGTAATAGGTGATTCGAGCAGCGACAATTCAAATGAATCATCGTCGTCATCGGCCATTTCGAGGGGATGCTCGGCGGTGTCCGAGTGAGCGTCCTGTTCGATCGCCGCTTCTTCGACGTTGTCCAGGAAATCAAGGCTCAATTCAACCGGATCGTCTGCCGGTTCCGGAGTTGAAGTTTCGAGACTCACTGCTGGTACAACTGGGGTGGACGGGGTCGATCCGGGCTCCAGACGCACACTGCTGTCACTCAACTTGACGTCACTATCGGTATCGGCATGAATCGATGCCACGGGCGCTGCCGCGTCCGGTGACAGTTTGCCCGAATCGCTCGCAAGTCGGACGTCGCTATCGCTATCGGCCTTTTTCCCGAGTCGCCATTTTGACGAGCCCGATTTGGCATCTGCGGGGGAGCCCATCAGGATAATGTCGCTGTCGCTTTCAACGGGTGAGGCACTCTTCTGGGCCGTTCCATGACCTGCTGATGGACTACCTGCGACAGGCGCGATTTGAACATCACTGTCGCTGTCCGGTTGCTTCTGGCTCGACGGAGTTGCTCCTTTCGAGGCGTTTTTCGGCATAGGTGGGATCGCCGAACTCGGCAAGATCGAGACATCGCTGTCGCTTTCGCCCGATTCGCTGACCATTTTGAAGAATCGGACGTCGCTATCGCTTTCTCCCTTGGAGATCGGACCAGACTTGGACGAGCTGACAGGGCCGGATAGCCGGACGTCGCTGTCCGTTCCTGCGGAGGTGCTGCGGGGCTCATCGAAGTCGATCGTCTCGTCACTGATCAGCCGCACATTGCTGTCGCTTTCGATCCGATCGCGCGAGGTGACCTCAAAGTCCGTCTTCTCTCTGGACGACTTTTCCGGGGTATCGAAAACAGATACCTCGCGTGAGGTTTGCATCGATCCTGTTTCGTCGCTGTCGCTCATCCGATTTTCAGGGCGGACGGGTGTCTTTGAGGTTGGCTTCCCAGCCTGCTCGTTCAGCGCGTCTTCATCCAATTCGAGAAACTCGACATCTTCGTCAAATTTCAAACCGTCGTCTTGCTGTTTCAATTTCAGGAAAGGGATGTCACCCTGAGCGTCAACTTGGAACATTTCGCCGGCGGTCCGTGGTGACAGGCGTCCGTCCTGAACCAATTTCACGAAGTCTTCGCGGCGAAACTTGAATGAACCCAGATCTTGAAGTGCCTGAACGTCTCCCGCTTCGACAAGTTGATCCAGCATTTCGGTATCGACACCGAACAGTTGGAAGACTTCGTCAGCGGTCAGGAATCGCTTCTGATTCATGAGTCATTTTCCCAAAACGAATTGGCTCGTATTTCGATCAGTTAACGCTTATCAGTTCGCAGTCAAATCGCGACGGGTGACGTCGTGAATTCAAACGGTTCAATGGTCAGAATTCGCCGAAACTCCATGCCCCACGGAATTATACGTTCCGTTTTCCCGTGAGCGCCGACGAAATTGAAATTGCGTATTCTAAGGTAAGTCGACGTTGTGCCGTTGACCAGCAGATTTTCTGGAAAGCCGCCAATTCTTACGTCGTTGTTTGTGCCCGCTTTCGGCTCTGATTTCATGTGGTGTTTTGGCAACATGCGAAAATCGGCATTCTCGAACGAACCGGAGGGGAACCTGAGAACGCAAAAAACAGGACTGATGGATGCAGTTCTCACATTCTGGTACAACACGGCGGAATTCGAGGCGAATTTGCGTTGGAATCCAGTGCGCTCGGCGCGTTCCGTGTGAATCGTCTCGGAGCCTGATGAAGAACGACGCCCCTGTTTGTTTGAGGAAGAAAGGCTGAAGAATGAGTGTGGCGATCTCCGCCGTACACGCCAGGGAAATCCTGGATAGTCGTGGCAACCCGACCGTTGAGGTCGAAGTGGAACTCGAAGATGGTACGGTTGGCGTTGCCGCAGTACCAAGTGGCGCCAGCACCGGTGCCCATGAAGCGTGCGAATTGCGCGATACCGGCAACAAGAAGCGATATCTCGGCAAGGGGGTTCGCCAAGCGGTCGAGAATGTCAACGAAGTTCTCTCCGATGCGATCATCGATTTGAACGTCACCGATCAGGGCGCGATCGATAAGGCCTTGATTGACGCCGATGGAACTCCCAATAAGTCACGTCTGGGTGCAAACTCCATCCTCGCATGCTCACTCGCCTGCGCACACGCGGCTGCCAAAGCCAGCTACTTGCCGCTCTTTCGCTACCTGGGCGGCGTCGGGGCCAATACCCTGCCAGTACCGCTGATGAACATCATCAATGGTGGTGCGCATGCCAACAATGCGATCGACTTGCAAGAGTTCATGATTGTGCCGGTGGGGTTTGATACGTTCCGCGAAGGTCTGCGGGCCGGAGTCGAAACCTTCCATCATCTGAAGAAGGTGCTGCACGACAAAGGAATGAGCACCGCCGTCGGTGACGAAGGCGGATTCGCTCCGAATCTCGAAAGCAACGAAGCCGCGATTCATGTGATCCTGGCCGCGATCGAATCTGCGGGGTACAAGCCCGGCGAACAGATCAAACTGGCTCTCGATTGTGCCTCGACGGAATTCTACGATTCCAAAACGGGCCTGTACGAGATGGACGGCAAGAAGATCAAAGCCGCCGAACTGGTCGACATCTGGAAGACCTGGTCCGAGAAATATCCAATTTGCTCGATCGAAGACGGCTGTGCCGAAGACGATTGGGACGGTTGGAAGCTGCTGACCGATGCCATCGGTTCCAAGGTTCAATTGGTCGGCGATGACTTGTTCGTGACCAACACGCGCCGCCTGCGTGAAGGGATTTCGAAGGGGATTGCCAACAGCATCCTGGTCAAAGTCAATCAGATCGGAACCCTGTCCGAAACGATCGACGCCGTTCAAACGGCTTATCGCAACGGCTACACGGCCGTGATGAGCCATCGTTCGGGTGAAACCGAAGATACGACGATCGCCGACTTGGCGGTCGCGCTGAATACCGGACAAATCAAGACCGGTTCCGCCAGCCGCACCGACCGAATCTGCAAGTACAACCAACTCTTGCGAATCGAAGAGCTTCTGGGCTCGGACGCACGTTATGGCGGCACGCTGTAGCACAAACAGAGGGCGATGATTTCGCCTTGAAGATAAAACAGCCCGTCAGTCGTACACACGACTGACGGGCTGTTGTTTTGATCGTCTCGACAAATCGATCAAAGGGATCGACAAATTCTTCGGTCAATTTGCTCCGACAGTGGCGGCGGCCAAAGTGTCGAGGAAACCCTTGAGCTGTTTGCTGCGGACCGGATGCTGCAGTTTTCGGACGGCTTTCGCTTCGATCTGGCGAACACGTTCACGCGTCACTTTGAAGATGCGACCGACTTCTTCCAGCGTGTAGGTGTAGCCGTCGCCCAGACCGTATCGCAGCTTGATGATTTCCCGCTCGCGGTAGGTGAGTGTTTTGAGGACGACGTCGATCTTGTCCTTCAGCATTTCTTGCGTTGCCGAGTTCACGGGGCTTTCCGTGCTATCGTCCTCGATGAAATCGCCAAAGTAGCTGTCTTCGCTTTCTCCCACGGGACGATCGAGGCTAATCGGGTGCCGCGAGATCTTCAGCACACGACGTGTTTCTTCCAGGCTGACGCCAGCGGCTTCCGCCGTTTCTTCGATCGTTGGCTCGCGTCCCTTTTCCTGGAGCAGTCGCTTACTGACCTTTCGAAGTTTTGACATCGTTTCGATCATGTGCACGGGAATACGAATTGTTCGTGCCTGATCTGCGATGGCGCGGGTGATTGCCTGTCGAATCCACCATGTGGCGTAGGTCGAGAACTTGTAGCCGCGGCGGTACTCGTACTTGTCGACGGCACGCATCAGACCGGTGTTTCCTTCCTGGATTAGATCCAGGAAGCTCAGGCCGCGGTTGCGATACTTCTTCGCGATGGAAACAACCAATCGCAGGTTTCCGCCCGACAGTTCGCGCATCGCCTGTTCGTAGGCGCCGAATCGCTCGCGAACATCTTCCAGACGTTGACGCAATGAGTCCGGTGTTTCGAGCGTCATTTGCATCAGATCCTGCAGTTCTTTCTGCAGGTTGGCACGCTCATCACGGGCGGACTTCAAATTCTTCATGCTCTCGATCTGCATCTGGATATGATCCATGCGATTCGAGATCTGTTCGAGCCGGCGCATCGTCGGTTGCAAACGTTGCGTCCGCAGGCTGAGTTCTTCGAGCAGCGTCACCATCTTGCGGCGACGTGCAGCCAGGCGATGGTACGTCGCCTTGACATCAGCCGCCGAGGTTCCAGGCGCGCTCATCAACTCGAAATCGAGGATGCTCTTGTCACGCAGAATTTCGAGGGTGCGCAGGTTATGCGGCATCCGGCCGAGGATCTGGTTCTTTTCGAGGCCTTCCGTCACCGACACTTTAATGGTGCGATCAAACGGAAGTTCGCCGACACTGACCTTCTTCAGAATATCGATCGACTGCTTCAGCGCATAATCGCTTTCGAGCAGATGTCGACGGAATCGCTTCCGGGTAATTTCGATTTTCTTCGCGAGCGAAATTTCCTGTTCGCGGGTGAGCAAGGGGATTTCACCCATCTGCGTCAAATACATCCGAACCGGATCATCGATTCGACGCGATTTGTCTTCGCCCTTGTCCGATTTGATCGGCTTCATCTTCGAGTTACGACGCTTCAGAAAAATCTCCGGCGTGACCGGTAGTTTTTCGTCTGCGACGATTTGCATGCCGAGTTCGTCGAGCGACATCAGCAAGTTGTCAAGCTTCTCAGGATTGACGGCTTCGTCTGGCAGGTAAGCATTGACCTGTGAGAACGTCAGGAACCCCTGTTGCCGCCCTGTTTCGATCAACTGGTTCAAACTCGAATCAAGTCTGTACACCTGCAACTCCTCGGAAGGGTTTGTTCCGTGTAAATTCTACTGTGGTCGGGAAGTGGTTGTTCTCAGATTTACAAAACGCGTTTCACCGACATATTCACTTTGCCGTACGTTTGCGATGAAATCGCAGGGCTTGTTCCAAGACAGCGCGACTTTCCGCAGTTAGGTTTGCCGTCTCTGACGGACGTTCAACTAGGAGACTTTTGGAAGCCTCGTGGGCATCATGGCTGCGTCTCCACTTCATCCCTTCAATGACTCGTTGCAATCCCGCTTCCGCAGATTCCGTGCCCACCGCCGACGATCCCGCTGAACTTTTGGGATCAGTACGCCGCGGAGACTGATCTTCGATCCACACCACCAGCCGTTTCAACTCGGGACATTCGATTCGGGCGAGCATTCGGTCATAACTTGGTTCAACAGCCTCTTCGTGCATGTCAAACCAAATTGACAAGATCTCGCGAAGTGCCTCGTGACGGACGTCATCAAGGCCGATTTCTTGCCGAGCGGCATGTATTAGGTCCGGGTGTGTAAAGAGTATGTGGAGAAATTCGCACTCCAGCATTTCGTCCTTCTTGAGATTTCGCTGAAGCGAATCAACGAGTTGCGCTCTTCGGATCTGCGTAGGATCTCCACCTGGACTGCTTGCGGCGATTTTCCGATCTGTAGCACGTGACGTTGTCGCTGGCTGACCCGATCGAATCTGCTTTAATCGTTTTCGAACATCGACTTCCGATATTCCCAATCGTTGCGGCAAGCGTCCGACCAACAGATCTTCCTTCAGCGAATTCACGATTCCTGGCGACAGCGTCAGCAAGTTTAGCATACCTTCCAGAACTTGCTGGCGTCCGTTCAGCGTCGTTTTTCCGTGTCGATTGAGCAGTAGTCGCAACTGATACTCGATGGCATCGGGGGCATCCTCGGCAAGTCGTAACAATGCATCGCCGCCTCGCTGATCGATGAACTCGTCCGGATCCAGCTCATCGGGAACGGTCAAGATTCGCAAATCGACATCTTGAGACAAAAATCGCGGAATTGCTTTTTCTGCCGCTTCGACTCCAGCGCGGTCGCCATCGAAAATCAGAATGACGCGGCTTGCCAGTCGCTTCAGAACCGTGACATGTGTTTCCGTCAGCGCGGTTCCAAGGGTCGCCACGGCGTTCAAGATTCCGCCCTGATGCGCCTTGACGCAATCGGCATACCCTTCCATCACCATCACGATTCCCGTTTTCTTAATGGCGTCACGCGCGACATCCAGCGCATAACAGACCCGACTTTTCGAAAATACGGGAGTCTCACTACTGTTCAGATATTTCGCGTCCGACTTGGCCTTTGAATCGGGAAGAATACGTCCCCCAAATGCCACAGTCCGTCCACGTTCGTCGTGAATGGGAAACATGACGCGATCAACGAACTGATCGTAAAAACCGGATCCACCATACCCAGACGCGCTGTCACGCTCTTTTGCGAGCGAGGCGCGAACGAGCAATTCCGGATCGAACCGGCCTTTTGCCCGTTGCAACAGCCAGTCCCAACTGTCCGGGTGATATCCCAATTTGAATTTGGCGATGGACGCGCTATTAAATCCGCGTTGATGAAGATAGTTCCGCGCGCGTTCGGCAATGGCGGTTGTCAGCAAACAATGATGGAATTCTTTCTCGGCCCATTCGAGAGCGTCGTAAAGATGCGGCTTCTCTTTGGGCTCTGCAGGACCGCGGGCATAGCTGGCGGGCAGTTCCAATCCGGCCCGTTTTGCCAGTAGCTCCAGCGTTTCACGAAAATTGATGCGGTCATTTTCCATCACAAATGAAAAACAATCACCACCCTTCCGGCATGACCAGCACATATAGGTCTGTCGCTCAGGGTTGACCGTGAACGACGGATTATGATCGTCATGAAACGGACAGAGGCCTTTAAAGTCACGTCCCTTGTTAAACAAGGCCACGGTTTCGCCGATCAACTGCACGATGTCCGTGCGTGCGCGAACAAGTTCTTTGAATTCATCTGGCGATGCACCCACATTCGCAGACATCCGCGCTCCCCCGATAAAATCAGCCGCACGGAAACTTGACCCGCTTGCTGCTAACGACCTTCCCGAAGAATCAACGAGACAGAAATCGGTCCTGTACGAGATGGGCATGAATGCCGTCCGAGACAGACCAACTTCTCAGACTCGTCCGTGATCAACTCAAGGCATGCGATGCCAATCAAATGACTTAACGGATCTCGCACGAGAATCGCCGGTCAACAAATCCACTCATGCGATTGAAGCTGACGACAAGTTAATGCAGAAACGTTGGATTCAAACCGCTGTTGATCGAGACGCAGAAACGTCTTGTGATAACCGAAACGAAGCGGAGAATCAGCATACGTACTAGGATTGTAACTCCCTTTTTACATCCGTCAAGGACCGCACTCGATCGGTGAAGTTGACTCATCTTGTTGCAAGTGTCGCCTATAACGTGTTTTGCGTTCGTATTTGCGAGGACGTGACAACGCGCCTCAATCCACGCGCGAGACGTGACGTTCCGGCTGGATTCCGCGGATCGAACTTCCCAAGATTGCGTGCAGCATCAACGATGACCTGCCCCACATCGGAAGCAGGTGCGGAATTGATGTCGCTTGCACTCCGAATGAACATTCTTCCAAGGTCGATGAATTGAGTCTTGGCATGCCGTCTGAAGAATCCGTTGCCAGCGTCCTTGATCGAACACGTCAGAACCTGCTTGACCTGTCGCTCCGCAATCGGTTGATCAATTCCCCCCGCGGTGAAACGAGATCGCAACGACTGGATGTCATCGACGAACGATCCGAAGATGTCTTTCGGATTCTCGTTCGTGACGAAAAGGCGATGACATTTCTCGCCGCACGCGAGGAGGACGCATTGACCGTCGAAAGCGGGGCGTCTCTTGAGAGCGAACTGCCATTGCCCGTCATCCTCAATGAACTTGATGAGACCGTCGAGGTCCGGTATCGCGACAAACAACTGCAGACGCGTTTGGCAGCGGCGCCTCTCCACGAGCGATTGCTGAGCTTGTACTACGATGCCCGCACGTTTGAAGAGGAACAAGGGGTCAGCAGTCTGTTTCTGGCGTTGGGCTTTCTCGAGTGGTACGAAGAAGCGGAAACCGATAAACCCCGATTTGCACCATTAGTTCTGATTCCCGTTGATCTGACCCGAGCGTCCGCTGCGACTCGGTTTCGTTTGGCGTTTCGAAGTGCGGATCTCGAAACGAATCTTTCACTGCAGGCGAAATTGAAAGTCGAATTCGGACTCGACCTTCCCGAGATTGGTGAGTCGGATGAGTTCGTTCCGAGTCGGTATTTTGCCGCCGTCGAGACGGCCATTCGTGATCGCGCGACTTGGAAGGTCCACCCAAACGACATCGCGCTCTCGTTCTTTTCGTTTGCCAAATTCCTGATGTTTCGCGATCTCGACCCCGAGACATGGCCCAGCCACGCGCCATTGATCCACCATCCGACGTTGCGCAGCTTGCTGACGGACGGGTTCGCCTCGACTTCGCCGCTGTGTGACGACGACGCGTCGATTGATTCTGTCATTTCCGCAGATCAGATGATCCATGTGACCGATGCGGACAGTTCGCAAGCACTCGTGATTGAAGAGGTGCGGCGTGGTCGAAGTCTTGTCGTACAGGGGCCGCCCGGAACGGGTAAGTCGCAGACAATCACAAACATCATCGCGACCGCAGTGCATGCGGGGCAGAAGGTGTTGTTCGTCGCCGAAAAAATGGCCGCACTCGAAGTTGTCAAACGGCGTCTCGATCACTTGGGGCTCGGTGCGATCTGCCTTGAACTTCACAGCCACAAGGCCAACAAGAAGTCGGCCCTCGAAGATCTGAATCGCACGATCGAACTGGGCCGCCCGCGACTCGCCGATCGCGATGATCGGATCCGACGGCTGGATGAGGTGCGTGAGGCACTCAATCAGCATGCGGCGCTCATGAATACGCCGCTCGTACCTGCCGGACCGACCCCATTTGAACTGATCGGCGAACTTGTCGCACTCCACAAGACGCTGGACGCAACGGTCTCAATTCCGCTGGACAATCCCGTCCGTTGGACGAAGTCGGAGTTCGAACAGCGTGTGCGTCGACTCGGGGAATTCCAGACGTATGTCGCGGACTTGGGTGACGTGTCAGTGCACCCCTGGCGCGGTGTGCGTCGACGGCCTGCACTCTTGCCGACGGAACTGCAGACGCTTCGTCAGCTCATCCAACAGCAGTTGAAGTCACTTCCCGAACTGGTGAAGCAGGGGGGCGCCCTGGCGGTGGGACTGAATGTGCCGTCCTGCCGCGAGAATTCGCTGGCGTCCATCCGGCGCCTCGTTCAGCTTGGCCGCATGTGCGTCGATCGACCGGTCCTCGACCGCGAGGCGATTGTCAGCTCTGTATGGGAGACACATCCCTCACAGATTCGTCGACTGGTTGAAGCGGGTCTGGGAATGGTCGCCGCGAAGCGGGCACTGAATGGAATCGTCATCGAATCCGCTTGGACCGCGGACCTGATCGAGACGCGACGCGCGCTCGCGACGCATGGCCATTGCTGGTGCTGGTTCTTGTATCCCGACTACTGGCGAGCGATTCGATCACTGCGGGGTCTGGTCCAGGAGGTGCTGCCGTCACGGCTGACCGAGCAACTCAAAGTGATCGACTCGATACTACAGTATCAGACCGGCAGAAAAGTGATCCAAGGTTCGGATGAATCCATTGGCCAGCGCGCGTTCGGTTCTCTTTGGGCGGGTGAATCGTCTGACTTTGAATCTCTGCAGCGAATCGTCGACTGGGAACAGCAAGGCCGTGAGGCCTTATTCGAACACCCATTCCGACGCGTGACGGCTGAAATGGTCGACGCCCAACCAATCAGGCCACTCATTCACGCCGTTGAAGAAACTTCCAGAGCGGTCGATGCGGGTTGGCGGTCGGTTGGGCAGATCTTGGAGTTCGATTGGAAGGAGGGATTTGGCGATGTCGTCGTCGATCCTGTCCCCTTCACAACGTTGATGGATCGCATGACCGCATGGGATGGCGGCTACGAACTATTGTCCAAATGGAATGGCTATCAGCTACGACGCGTGGATCTTGAGCAGGCCGGATTTCGGCCACTTCTTGCCGAATTTGATCGAGGGGCCTTGGACAAAAAACATCTCGTCGACGGTTTCCGGCAATCATATTTCGAGGCGTTACTAAAACATCTGCTGGAGACGCAACCAGCGCTGGCGCGTTTTCATGGCGCGTCCCATGAGCTGCAGATCCATGATTTTCGAAAGCTCGATCGCGAAAGGATGGATTTGGCGCGGTCGGAAGTCGCGCGATCACATTTCGTCGGCATTCCGCGTGAATCGGGGCTGGGTGAAATGGCAATTATCCGGGGCGAAATTGCGAAGAAGCGGCTTCATCGCCCCATTCGAAAATTGTTACGCGACGCAGGCCGCGCGGTGCAGGCAATCAAACCTGTTTTTATGATGAGCCCGATTTCGGTGGCGCAATTTCTCGAACCAGGCGTCTTGGAGTTCGATCTGCTGGTCATGGATGAGGCCAGCCAGGTGACGCCGGAAGATGCCTTGGGAGCCATTGCCCGCGCCAAGCAAGTTGTGGTTGTCGGGGACAGTCGGCAATTGCCGCCATCTCGCTTCTTCAATAAATTGCTGGAAGGAGGTGACGTCGACGATGAGACCGATCTGGCGAGTTTGGACAGTGTATTGGGGCTCTGTGTCGCACGCGGACTGCCACAACGCATGTTGCGCTGGCACTATCGCAGCCGTCATCATTCATTGATTGCCGTTTCGAACCGCGAATTTTATGACAATCGGCTGTGCGTCATTCCCAGCCCCTCGACCGCGCGGCCCGGTGTCGGCCTTGAGTTCCGCTATATCGAGGCCGGTCGATTTGATCGTGGCGGGACGGCAACCAACCGCCGGGAAGCCGCCGCGATTGCGGATGCGGTCATCGAGCATGCGCAGACAAACTCCACGAGTTCACTGGGGGTCGTGGCATTTTCGGTGTCGCAGCGCGATGCCATTCGAAGCGAGCTTGAGGCGCGGCTCAGACAGTCTCGGGGGCTGGAAGCGTTCTTTGCCGCAGATCGCCATGAAGCGTTCTTCGTCAAGAATCTGGAAAACGTGCAAGGTGATGAACGCGATGTCATGATGATTTCGGTTGGTTATGGACCCGACGCATCCGGTCAATTGACGATGAATTTTGGGCCACTTGGAATGGAAGGAGGGGAACGTCGACTGAATGTGCTGATCTCGCGGGCCAAACAGTCCTGTCTCGTCTTTTCCTCGATCAAGGCCGAGCAAATTGATCTTTCACGCGCCCGCTCGCGCGGCGTTGCGGCTCTCAAGACGTTCTTATCGTTCGCATCCACGGGACGGTTGGACGGAACCGAGCCCTCGGCAAACGCTCCGGGATCTGTCTTTGAACAGCAAGTGGGCGAGGCTCTGGAGCGTGAAGGATTAACCGTTCATCATCGCGTCAGTACCACAGGTGCTGCCGTCGACCTGGCGATCGTCGATTCCCAGAATCCCAATCGCTACTTACTGGGGCTCGAGTGTGACGGAGCGACCTATCAGGCCAGTCGCTGGGCTCGCGATCGTGATCGTCTTTCAGAGTCGGTGCTTCGTGATCGAGGTTGGGAACTGATGAGGGTTTGGAGTCTTGATTGGCTCCATCGCCCCGACGAACAGCGAAACGCGGTGCTGGCGGCGTTTGAACGTGCGAAGACCGAGATCGAACGACGCGAACTTCAAGAATCAGAGCACCGCTTGACATCAGGTTCAGGCAATCCTGCGATCGAGCGTGATGAGGCGGCGCTACTCGAAGACTGTCCGATTTCCCCTGGTACCCCTTATGTCGAAGCCCGTTTCGCAGTTCCCCATGAAACGCCAATTCCAGAACTGTCGCTCGATCGCATTCGGCAGGTTGTCATTGATGTGATGGCGGTCGAGTCGCCTGTTCACCGCAGCGAGGTAATCAAACGAATTCTGGGGTTGTGGGGGCAAACGCGTTTGGGGACATCGATATCGCGCGCACTTGATGCGGCGATTGATGGCTTGATTGAGAATCTGCTGATCGCGCAAGATTCGGAACAATTCCTGTCGCTCAGTTCGAATTCCGAGGTTCCCGTCCGATCGCGCGTCGACGTTGAATCGGCAGGACTCCGAAAAGCCGAACTGATTCCTCCCATCGAAATCGATGCGGCCGTCGTACAGCTTGTCACGCAGCAGTTCGGGATGACGCGCGACCAGCTCTCGACGGCGGTGGCTCGACGCCTGGGGCTAAAAATGGTCACTCCGAAACTGCGTTCCGTGATTCAGGAACGGTTGCCGCTGTTGCTGGAGAGGCAGGCGTTTTACGAGCGCGATGGCAAGTTGTATCTCGACTAAGCGGTGCGGGTGGAACCACCGACGAACTCACGTCATTTGGCTCGTCGATTTTTGCGAACGAGTTCTGATGCCATAACCCTCCTCGACTTGTTGCCTTTCGACTACGATACTCGGCGGAATTGCTAATTCATTACTGCCTCAGGACGCTTGGAATGCCGATTTTTGAGAGTCGCACGGAACTGTACACGACCCAGCACGAGTTATTCGATTTCATTCTGCGTCCTGTGAATCTTGAGGCGATCGCCCCGCCTGACATGCAGTTTGTCTATGTCGAGCCACCCGAAGTTGTCACGCTTGGGAGCCGACTGACCTGCAAGGCGCAGGCTTACGGTATGGTTCAGCAATTGACGTACGAGATCGTCGATCTGAAGTCGCCGACCGGCTTCCGTGAAAAAATGGTCGAAGGGCCGCTGAAACTCTGGCTGCATGACTATATCATCGAACCACACTCATCGCCGGACCGTGTGACCCTAGTCAATCGGATTGAGTTTGAACCTCCCGGCGGCCTGATGGGCTTCCTGGTGACCGCAGATCGAATTCTCGAGGCGCTTGACGATGGCTTCGACTATCGTCGCGGGCTGCTGGAAAAGCGATTTGCGAAGCAATAAGGCCTGCCGTCCGACCATTGAACACGTCCGCGCGATCTCAATCAAGGAAAACGTCGATGTCACTTGAACTGCGAAATGTGACGAAAACCTATCGTGATCCCAGCGGCGGTCGAGTTCCCGTGTTGAACGTCCAAGAGTTCAAGCTGGATGCGGGCGAGCAAGTGGCGCTGATTGGCAGCAGTGGTGGCGGTAAGACGACTCTGCTGAACATCATCGCGGGAATTACATCGGCCGATTCGGGAGACGTTTTGATCTCGGGAACGAATATCGCGAAATTGCCTGAAGTCGCGCGTGACCGATTTCGCGCAGAACGAATCGGATATGTGTTTCAGACGTTCAATTTACTGCCCGCGTTCACCGCGCTTGAAAATGTCTTGCTGGGCATGAGTTTCGGTGGTCGCAAGGCCGATCGCAGCCGTGCGATCAAGCTGCTCGAACGAGTCGGTCTGGGGCATCGATTGCACCATCGACCGGCGCAGATGTCCGTCGGCGAACAGCAGCGTACGTCGGTGGCCCGGGCGCTGGTGAATACCCCAAGGCTTCTTCTGGCCGATGAACCGACGGCGAACGTCGACGTGGCCAATCAAGAGACGGTTCTGCAACTGTTGCGCGAATCGTGTCGAGAACACGACGTTTCGCTGCTGCTGGTGACCCATGCCCAGGATGTGGCAGCGCAGTTTGATCGCGTCGAGAAGCTGTCGGATTTCAACCGAACTGCAGTCTGACGGCGTGCGGATTTGCACGGCTTCACACGAGCCGACAAACGCGGTGCTATGGCCATGGTGTTGTCGCGACAGCCCGAACGACGGATGGCCCCCTGTTCGGAACTGTTTTTTTTCTCAAATTGTCAAATAGCTGACATGCACCGGGATTGGAATGTTCTGAGCATCTTGATCGAGGTGCGCATCTTGATTCAGAATATATTGCCCTGAAACAACTTACGTCTGCATCATTTGATTTCGAGAATTGAGCACCTTGACCGTCTTGATCGACATGTGCAAGGGGCCCCCTTTTAGAGACGCCCGTTTTACGGAAGCGCGATCGGCAATTGATGAACGACGGATTGCAAAATGACAGTTCGTCGATGCCACATCGGTCTTGTCGGTGCAAACGACGGTCATTTCGATTCCCTTCTGACACAGTTTCATCGAGGCCTTTGATCTTCACACTCCCCACGGTCTGACACGGCGGACGTGGTCTGGTCGCGCCACGCGTCCGCTGTTGGACGGTCAGTGTTTTCTAATCATACGATCTCGGCCGATCGTGTCAGGACCAACTTGAGTCTATGTTCCAAACGTTTAGAAGACTCGTGGGTGGGATTCCGGAGTGCCCGTGACGCGATGCGTCTCGTCAGGACTCATTCTCGTTAGAAGGTCTTACACAAGTTACCGCCGTCGACAAGAAGCGTCGCACCGGTAATGTAGCTGCCAGCGTCGCTTGCCAGCAGAAGCGCTGGGCCGGCGAGTTCGCGTGGGTCAGCCCAGCGCCCGAGGGCCGTTCGCTGCGCGAATGTGTCCTGCTCCGCCTGACTGAGAACACTCTTGGGGAGATCCGTCAAGAACGGCCCCGGAGCGATGCAGTTGCAAGTGATTCCGTGGGGTCCCAGATCAAGAGCCATGGCGCGTGCCAGGCCGATCAGTGCCGCCTTCGTGGCGGAATAGCAACTGCGGCCCGCTTTGGAGGCCAGGCCCATCACAGAGGAAATGTGGATAATCCGCCCCCAATGACGCTGCTTCATCTGTGGCACCAGTGCGCGAGAAAGACTCATACACGAGGTCAGGTTGAGTTCCACGATGCGATCCCACATGTCGTCCTCGATCTCGTCGATCATTTGAGGCACATTCGAACCGGCATTGTTGACGAGAATGTCGACGCGTCCCATCGCTTCCAATGCCGAAGCGGCAAGCTTTTCGACATCCTGGCGGTTGGTCATGTCGGTCACGAACGCGCGGCCTCGCACCCCTGTCCCCTTCAGGATCTCGGGCAGCGCATGCTCCAGTTCATCGGCATGTCGGCTGCAAATGACAATGTCCGCTCCCGCTTCGGCAAATCCACGAGCCATTGCCAGCCCAAGCCCTTTGCTGCCGCCGGTTACGAGTGCCACTTTGCCGGTCAAATCAAAGAGTGGAGAAGGCATCGATTGTTTCCTTGTCGAAGTGATTCCGATGATCCGCGTTGGAGAGAAAACACGTTCGCAGTGTAAACCGCGATTCGGCAATCCGATAGTTTCGAGGTGGCTGTGCGACCTGCCGCTAGCCCGCGCGTTTGAGTGTTTGTGCTTCAAACAGCTTCTGGTATTCGGGGCAGGTGGCGAGCACGGCGTCATGCGCCCCAAAGGAGATGACACGCCCTTCGTCCATGACCAATACGTGCGTGACGCACTCCAGCAAGGTGGGCGTCATCGCATGCGTCACGATAAACGTCGTGCGGTTCGGGGCGAATTCCCTGAGGGTGTGGTGGATGCACTGCTCGCTTTGCGTGTCGATGGCGGATGTGGCTTCGTCCAGAATCAGGATTGCGGGGTCACGCAGAATGGCCCGGGCCAGTGCCACGCGCTGCCGTTGTCCACCCGACAACCGGTGCCCTTTGTCGCCGATCTGCGTCTCGAATCGATCGGGGAGTTGATTCACGAAATCGATGACGTAAGCCTTTCGTGCGGCCTCTTCAATTTCGGCATCGGTGGCGTTGGGGTTTCCGTAACGGATGTTGTCCGAGATCGACCAGTCGAAAAGCAGGGTTTCCTGTGTGACAAATCCAATCTGTCGCCGCAATTGTCGAGGGTCAACATCGCTCACATTCGTGCCATCAATTCGGACCTGTCCCGAATGGGGATCGAAGAATCGCGGCAGAAGATTGATCAGTGTCGATTTTCCGCAGCCATTGCTGCCGACAACGGCAACGGTCGAGCCGAAGGGGATCGACACCGTGGCGGCATCGAGTGCTTTTCGCCCGAGTTCTTCCGACTCAAGGCTCGAATAGTAGAACGTGACCTGGTCAAATTCGATGGATTGCCGATGCCGTGGCAAGGCGACCGGAGTGGGCGACAATTTGACAAGCGACGCACGGTCCATCCAGGCGAACAGGCGACCACAAGCGGTGGCCGATTTCTTCAACTTCGAATAGACACCCGACAGTTTGCGGCCGGGGTCGAGGACGCCCGCCAGGCAAGTGTAGAGAAAAGCGAGATCTGAGACGGTCATCTGCTCGGCGGCAAGCTGAACTCCCCAGATCGATTTTTGATGACGAAGTACGAGATACGCGCCGGGCAGCGAGGCGATAAAGACGCCGCACATCGCCAGAAACTCTACGGAAGGGCTGACCATGACGTCGATCCGCAGGATGCGCATCGCCTTTTCGTAGTATGTGCGATGTTCGAGTGCCAGTCGTCGGCGGTGCAAGCGTTCGTTGCGGTAACTTTGCACCGTCTTGAGCGAAGAGAGCGCTTCTTCGAGAACATGATAGACACGCGACATACTTTCCATCTGTCGCTTTGCCGCATGTTTCAACTTCTTTCCCAGTCGACCAAAAAACAAGGCGAAGATTGGTGCACACACAAAAGCCAGCAGCGTCAGCCGCCAGTTCGCCATGAAGGCGCAACCGATGAAGATGATCGCCTTCATGGGTTCAACGATGATCTTGCTGCCGAGCAGCAAAAGCCCATGAGCCACCTGATGCAGGTCAAATGTGAAGCGTGACATTAAACGCGGCGTGGTTTCCAGCGCCAGCGTCTGCTGATCCAGTTTTAATGAACTGCGGTAGAGTCGCACACGCAGCGATTGGAGCACTCTCTGCACGACCTGTCCGACGAACATCTCCTGGAAGAACGAGCAGGTCTCTTTGAGCAGTGTCAGGACCAGCAACAACCCCAACAGAAAACCCAGGAAATTGAAGCGATCCGTGGGAATATAGGGAATCAGAATGGTCTCAAACCATTGATAGATCGCCTCCTGACGTTGAAGCCCCGTCTCGATCCCCTGAACGCGTTTAAGCTCGCGCTGCAGATTCTGGACATCCTCGTTCGAATTGGCGGCAACCCAATCGGGATCTTTGAGCTGATCACTGATCCGAGATCGCTTATCGGCTTCTGCTTCGATTTTGGACTGAGTGTTTTGGAGTTCGTCGCGCACGTGTTGCGCGGCGTCTTTACCTTCCAGAAGCAGGCGAACGGTTGGATAAACCAACGAAAGCTGTGCGACCGCGAAAACGGCGGCTCCGACCGACAAGAACACGGACACAATCAGTGCCCGACGTTGTTGGTAAATGAACGGACCTAGGCGCGCAAGGCTTTCCACGATGACATCCCTGTCTCAAAGCGATTGCGGGAATTAGACACGGAAGCGCGCGGCGGGTCCAGACAAGAACTGCGCCGATGGGGCGGGGAAGTCATCACCGCATCGGGAATGACAGGGAAGACTCAAACTTCGCCACAACCTATTTCTGCGCCACATCTTCCGGAATGCGCAACAGATTATTTTCCTTGCGGCCCACGATCTGTAGATTGCCGGGGTCGTTCTGAAGAATCTTGCCATCGATCATAAACTTGTATTCATGTCGCCCCGGTTTCAGTCGGATCGTGGTCGAATAGCGGCCCGTGGCGTCGGGGCCTGTCATGGGGTGTTCGGTCGGTTTCCAGTCATTGAACGTTCCTACGACGGCGACAGTCTTCGCTGCGGACGTGGGCTGATACGAGAAGGTGACCTCATAATCATCGGTGCCGATGGATTTGATCTGGGGAGGCCCCTGCAGCAGATGTTGGTCAGCAATCACGGTCTCAATTTGCGCGACCAGCATCTCTTCCCAAGTTTGATCCCCCCACTCCACCGTTTGCGAAGAATCGGGATTGGAGGGATTCTTGTCGGTATTGTTGTACCAGGCAGAGCAGACGAGCTTCGTCCCGGCGGGAAGGGTCAGCGGCTTGGAAAAGGAGTAGATGTTCTGCCAGTTGAAATCGTAACGGGGCACATCCAGCAGCATCGTTCGTTCGCCATTGGGTGCCAGCGATTCAATTCGAAATGCTTTTCCCCGCAAATGCATGTGCGGCATCAGTGAAATCAAATGCATGTCGCGTCGAAATGTGTGCTCGGCCTTGATCAAGACATTGTCGGTATTCGGAGGGATTCGCAGGTGAGGATTGATGATCGCGTCGGTCAGCAATTGTTTGTCAACTTGTTTCCGGTCCGCGAAGACCAGTCCGATGCGACTGAGGTCCGTAGCGGGAGCGCCATTGGGGGTGTAATGCGCTTGTAGGTACAGCTTCGACCCGGCAGGGATTCGACGCGCCGTTCCAGATGCGGCTCGCCAAACAGGCATGCCCGGAGCGAATGTGGCGATCGAGTTTTGCAACGCGGCGGCTTCGGCGGGATGTTCAAATCCGGGAGGGGTATAGAAGAGGATCAGATGGTGTACGACCGCACGATTTCCTGGCCGTGCTTCCGACTCAGCGATCCACATATCCTTTTCGAACGTGACATTGATGGGAAAGAGTTGATACTCAACGGTTCCTTTAGCGGGCACCGAGAATGCTTCGCTCATCGACAGCACGAGATCAGGCTGCGTGATTTGCCAGCCGTCGGCGAACTGACGCGCCGCGGGCAGATCCGAGGCAGCACCTTCGGGCATTCCGTTGTCAATCCAGGCAAACAGGCGCTGCTTGTCTTCTTCAGGCAGCCGACGATCGTTGGCGAATGTTCCGGCATGCGAATCGGCGTGCCATGGAGGCATCCGACGATCCTCAATGACCTCGCGAATGGTGGAACTCCAGTTCACAACATCGTCGTAGCACGACAGCTCGAACGGCCCAATTTCACCTGCGCGGTGGCAGTGGATGCAGTGCGTCTGAATCAGTGGCGCGATGTGCTTCGTGTAGGTGATCTCACCCCGCGGCGCAATCTGACGTGCGCGTCCGATATGGCATCCGGTGACCGGCGTGCTGGGCGTGGAGGCGTCTTTACCGGACAAAAGTTCGTCCAGCGCCAGGACGAGATCTTCGCGTTGCGGCTGGCTGCGGCTGAAGCCGACCCCATATTGATCGTCGACACGTCCATGGTAACGAACCACCCGCTGGGGATCGAGAACGAAGATCTCGGGGGTACGGCGTGCCGCAAACTGGTCCGCAACAGCGTTTCGCGGGTCCTTGAGAAATGGGAATTCGATCTTGGCCACACGTGCATACTGTGCCATTTCGATCAGGGTGTCTTGCTGATTGGCATCAATGGCGACAAACGCGACTTTGCGACCATCATACCGTTTGGCGAGTTCACCGAGTCGCAAGCCATAATGTTTGGCGAGCGGGCATTCGGTTCCCAAGAAGGCCACGACCACGAACTGACCATCCTTCAAGTCGGCAGAGTCATGTTCGGCGCCGAGGAAGTCATGCAATTTGAAGTCACCAATCTTCCGACCAATCGCAGTGGGATCGGCTCCGACCGCGACAGAGATCGCGATGACGTTCAGAAAAGCGAATAACATCGTGCTCAGGAATCGCATCAATCAGTCTCCTACGCCCACGAATCGAACACGGCGGCATCAGTCACCGTTCACAGCCCGAAGAGAGGGGGACAGGCACATTTTCTCGGCTCAACTGGAATCCATAGTGCTTCGACTAGGGTCATGCTTCCCTTTACCGCGGGAAAATGAGCCAGCCCCCCCGGCCTTTAAACGGTGACTCGAAATCATAGCAAAGTTGTCTCATATTGAAACAATGGTTAACTGTTAACATTCGAAGAGAGGGGACAATCACAAACAATGGAGACATACAGAATCAAAGATTAATGATCTCAGATGATGTTTCCCACAAAACGGTTCGATTAATTGCGATTGAGCTGAGTGATTGCACCGATGAGCAGCGGCACGAGGCATGAGGCCATGATGAGAGTACCGAATGTCTCGAGTGATTCTGGAGTGCCCGGTGTTTCATTCTGGAATTCTTCGTCAACCTCTTCCATCAGAAAGCCTCGGATTTGAGAACCTGGCAGTCCACCGTCACTCGATTTCTCAAGCGTCGTGGTGTCGTGCCACGCCGACTTGTCCGCCAACCGTCGAGAGAGTGTGATTTCCAAGCGTCCGCCGGTGGCGTCTTCAACTTGATTTTTCCACTGGCTTACCAACACTGGATCGAGACCGTCGTTCGATTCCGCAATTCCGTTCACGAACATCTGGAGTTCTGGGTTGTCACAGGTCAGCGTGTCGCAGGCGACGCCGTGTTCAGCAATCCCTTTCACATAGATCTCGGCCAGTTCGTCGCGCGTCGTTTCGCTGGGGTTCCAGTATCCTTTTCGCGCAACCTCTAGCAGTCGCCCTGCCATCGCTTCACGCGCGTGAGGATTGTTCTGACGATAGAAATCGTCCAGCCCCAATTGGTACCGGTCTTTAAGCCAGACTTCATGCAGTTCCTGCCATTTTTCGGCCCCCACGGTTTCGGGATAGACCACCTGCCAACCCCATAGATATTCGGTACTCTTCCAGACCTCGCGCGCCCCAGCGTAGCCCTCTGCCTGCATCCCCTTGATGTACTCTGGGTTCAGCAAGCGCGAGCGAAACTCCTGACCCAGAAATCGCTCAATGGGTTCGTGTCGCTCTTGCCCAGGCGTTCGGAGATCGGTCACAAGCATCGGCGGGCTCTTTCCACCTTGAACACGCCGAATTCCGAGGGCAATACTGCCTCCGTATCCAAAGTAGTCATCATTATCGAGTGTGGCATAGAGTTTACTCGAGCGCGTGTGGATGATGCGTTGAGTACCCGCAAGTGCCGAACGAAATTCTGTCTCCATGCATTTGCCCCATGCACCGCGCCCATAGCCGTGGCTCATGCGTCGGATATAGACCTCTGCCACCTGATCCTCACTATCCCACGAGCCGCTGGCAGAAGCCATGGCGGCAAGTTTGCTATCGTGCATCCCGCTTGGTTCGGCAAAGAATCGGATATGTGCTCGCAACTTTGCCTCGTCAGCGCTCATTCCAGTCGCGCTCAGTTCCGCCGTCAATTTGTCAATGTTTTCGCGAATCGGATTGTCCGCTTCCGGAGAATTGGCCGCCAACTCCACAGCTTGATCGAACAGCTCGACCAGTATCGGAAATGTGTCTCGGTAAAGACTGGTACCATGCATGATCACGTCCACGCGTGGTCGGCCGAGTTCTTCTCGCGGGATCACATCCAGGCCTGCGACCCGTCCTTGTTTGTCGCGTTTCACGCGGACGCCCAAGAGCGCCATCGCTTGTGCTTCCTGTACGCCGGAGTGCCTGATCGTCTCCACGCCCCATACTTGAAGCGCAAACTTTCGCGGCCATTGACCTTCCTTAGACCGAAAGTCAGAGACAAGCTGGTCCGCCAGTTTCTTACCGAGTTGGTCAGCACTTTCGGTCGGAATGGTGCGAGGGTCGAAGGCGTAAAAATCACGTCCTGTTGGCAATGCCTTGGGATTCCGCACGGGATCATTTCCAGGCCCTGGCGCGACATAGCCGCCATCGAGTCCATGCAGCAGCGCTGACAATTCCGCTGGACCGCACGCGATCAAGTTTTTGCGACCAGTCTCCGCGGCTTGTTCGCCATGTGCCCCCGAAATCAAATTTACGAAACCATCCAGTCGTTCACCCTCGGGCGAAACACCGAAGGTATGCATTCCGAACGGAACGCTCTGCGCACGCACTTGTTCCAGATAGTCTTCTAATGTACTAAAGCGACCTTCAGCATCGGGGTTGGCACGTCCGGTCTCGTCCCAACCCCTGTCCGCCAGATCCTTGTCGATCCCTTGCTCAAAAACGGCCCTTTCGATCTCGGCTTGAGTCTGTGCGAATGCCTCACCGCCTTTGGAACGCTCCTCTCGCCAACGCTGCACAAAATCCTGCAACATCTGGAGTTTTGGTGACAATGCGCTGAGCCCCAGAGCTGGCGTGAGATGGTCAATGACCACCGCCGCACCGCGCCGTTTGGCAACGATGCCCTCACCAATGTCGTCCATGATGTACGGGTAGAAGACAGGCATATCACCTGCAAGGACTTCACCGGCGTCAAATCCTGCCAGCCCAGATTCTTTGCCGCTTAACCACTCGTGCGTTCCGTGCGTACCAGTGTGGATGACCGCATTCGCCTTGAACTCGTGCTGCAGCCACAAATAGGTGGCAATGTACTGATGATGCGGTGGCAAATCGTGCGTCTGATAGAGTGCGGCCAAATCTTGCGTGCGGCCGCGATCAGGCTGCACAAGCACGACCACATTTCCAAGCTGGATCGTTGGCAAGATGAACTGAAGTTGGCCATCGTTCCGGACAGTCATAATGTCAGCGTTCTCCGGAGGTCCCCAATGTTTCAAGACGTCATTACGAAATCGTTGCGGCAGCGATTCGAACCAACGCTGATAGGTGCTCAGGGGAATGGTGACGACATTGCCCCCGGCAACCAGCTTTTTCAGTTCGCCGGGAGCCCAGCGCGCAATGTTGCGACCGCGTTCGACCACCAAATTTTCGACGGTGGTCGCGTCTGGGAAATCTTGAACTCGATAGCCGGCCCCGCGCATCGCTTGCAAGATGACAGGTATACTTCGCACCACATTCAAATAGCTTGCGCCGACATTCTGTTTTCCAGGTGGATAGTTCCAATACATGAGCGCAATCCGTCGCTCTGGGATTGGCGTACGCCGCAAGTCGCTGAAAGCCCGCGCACGCGCCGCCACCCGCTCGACGCGATCTGGAATCGGTTGGGCCTCGACGCCAGTGCGGGTGGATTCAAGTCCCGCCACGACATTGTGAGGTGCCAGGCCAGTTAGCTCGGGAACTGCGAGTTGCCATGCCACTTCACCCGTTGTCAGGCCTTGTTGGCTGTCCCGCCATTCATCCACCGTGCGGCCGTAAACACGGATGGCATTGATGATAGGCACACCCAGTTGCGCCAGCGCAACTTCGCCGTCTTTGTCGGCAAACTTGAAATGCAGCGAGATGACCGCATCGACTCGTGACTTGCCCGCTTCGTCACATAATAACTCGGACACAACTTGGCTTGCGGGCTGGCCGAAGCAAACCACAGGTTGGAGACCTCGCTGGACGCAGGCATCAGCGATTGCCTTGGGAACCGCAAGTACTTCCCGACGTGCGCGCGTTGCGAATTCCAAGATCGCAACGGATGGCTTTGTCGAATCGGCCTTCGACAGCGTTTGCCACTCGGTCCATGTTTCGACCAGTCGCGGCTGACCGTCGACCCACGCCACATAGCCTTGTTCGGGTCGTTTCACGGGCGGAGTGACTTCAAGATCGGGGTAGCTGCCATAACGCCTGAGAACCAATCGCAGCATTTGCTCAACATCGGCCGTACCACCTTCCCTCCAGTAGGGCTCGATCAAGTTGTCTTGCTTTAAGCCGAAGTCCACGAGCGTTTCTTCGCTGATTCCCGTTCCACGCGGCCCGAAGGCCAGTCGCGTGCGCGCATTCAAGTTGCGGATGATTTCCGCATTTGCGCGGACCCACTTCGATTCCAGCAGCTCCACCAACACAATGTCGGCACTCGGGACGGCGTCACCACGCACGGTGTTACCAGGCGCTCGCACAGAGAAAGTCACATCACGAGCAATTTCTGAATTTGAGGAAATCAGGCGGTCGATTCCGTGATTCAGACTTTCGACAGCCGGGTCTGAACAGACGATTAAGACCGACAATGATCTGGGCGTGGGCTGTGAGATGACCTGCCGGAAAATCCAGGTCACGGCGATGAGAAATAGCCCAACCATTAGTGTGCCTGCCGCGAACCGCATCCAAGCTTCGTCCGGCTCTGGCACAACGTTTCTTGAATCGCTCACTCTTGACTTTCCGGAACATAAATCACCGTGCCATCGGCAAGTCGATAGGCGACTCCCAAACGAGTCCCATCGCCTGAACCGACTTGCTTTGTCATTCGCCGGATCGTCGTTTTCCGCCCTTCCTTCACCACGATCTCAAGACTGCCGTCCGACTTTTCGGTGGTGATCGTGACCTTGCTGTCCGCATCAAACATCGTCAGCAGGTTCAGCGCGCTGATTAACGCGACGAGAAAACCAAGAGCCAACAAAATTCCCGCTTCGAAAAGGTTGGCCACGTTCGCCAAAGGGTCATCATCACGCGTGCCGCCAAGCATGCCGAGTCCGGCACGAGTCCGCCTACGCATCGGATTCCTCCACGGCATGTCGAACCTCGGCGAGGTCAAGCCGGTACCAGCGTTCCTGCGTGTTGGCAATGACCCAGGCAAGGCTTCCGGAAAAGAGCCCGAAGACGGTTGTGCCGAACGAGAGCATCAGGCCGGCCGACAGGCCCTTGAGATTGTTCTCTGCCAATGCCTTAAGAGCCGGCCCCAGGGGAATCAGGGTGCCAATCAGCCCTAATGCGGGGCCAATACGAATCCAGAATCGCGCTCGATCGACGGTGGCAGCGAGCGAAGCTTCTGTCCGATCGATCGCTAACCACGCAGGGCAGCCTTGATCTTTTTCACACTGCCGAAGATATCTGGCAATCCCCGTTCGCCGGACCATTGCCAATGGCGGTTTGAGTCGGTCAGAAAACGCCTTCGCTTCACCACGCCGTTGAAAGCACTCCACCAAGAGGCCACCAAACAAGTAAAGCGTGTGAACCACTCCCAGGATGAGCATCACGCAGCAAGGCCAGAGCAATGCGTGCGAAAATGCGTACATAATCGACTGAATGATTTCGAACATTGTGATCCATGATCCGCTTAGATTTTCCCGAAGAACGCCCTATTCCGAGACAACGTCCCCTCCGCTTGCCGAAACAAGACTGATCAGCACTTGCATCGAAGTTGCTGCCCCAAGTCCGCGAACGGAGCCGTCACCCATCAATGCATTCACACTCGCTGTGTGGAACGAGTAAATCTCACTGTCGTTTGAGCAGTTGATGGCACATGGGCCGAGAGAATTCGTGTAGCCATTCGACTGCGCACCATCGATCAGGAACGCTCTCAGGTGACTTCCCCAAACGCCCCCCGTCGGAAAGGGTCGTGTCGCTGTTGTGGACCAGGTTCGGGGAGTTGTACCGTCTGGAATCAGCGTGGCTTTCTGAAAGAGCTGCGGACGTCCTCCGCACTCTGTGACAAGAATGGTATTTGAAAGGCCGTCTGTGACGGCGGCGATCCGTGAAATGTCAGATTTCAAGATTCCAATATTCGTGTTATCTGCGTATTTCACTGTCAAAGTGTTATTGAGTGCCGTACTAATTCCGGCAATGTTCGCATAGTCCGTGACGGCCCCGTAGTAGAAATCGCGAGGGGACGAAATAAACGTCGCCGTGGGACTTGCGTCGGGATAGCTGACGAGAATCGCCCAATCGAAACCGTCTCGATCAACTGTTGAAGGGCAACGATAGACTGGCAACTTCGTTTTGACCGCGGTTGCATTGGCTGGATCGTGCCAATGCGCACTCATCTCATACAAGTTGTAAACGTTGACCTGGTCGATGTTCGGAAGGATCGCCGTGAACCAACTGCAACGGGGATCTTTCCAGTGCGGCCCTGCGTAGGGTTGATACGAATGCGCGGGGAATGCCCCGCAGGACGACTCGTAGTTGAAAAGTGCGAGCCCAATCTGCTTCAGGTTATTCTTGCATTGGGATCGCCGCGCCGCCTCACGCGCTTGTTGGACTGCTGGCAACAGCAGGGCGACCAGAACGGCAATGATGGCAATGACGACCAAAAGTTCGATCAGCGTAAAGCCCCCGCGGCGCACTTGAAGTCTCATTCGTTTCGTCTCAAATACTGATGGCATGGCACGGTTCACAACCGCGAGTCGATTCCGAAGCTTACGGAAGTCCGTTTCGAGACTGAATGTGATCTTTTGCGGAATGAGTTGTGATTTTTCGTCGTGGATTGAAACAATCGAAAACTTCGACAAAATGTGGCTCGACGTGATGCAACGTCTCGCAGTTCACTGGAAAGAGCTGTCGATTTCACACGCAAGTCCGAGGGAATGGTCAGCAATCAAAACGAATACTCTGGACATATCATGCGTGACCATTTGAGACTTTTTGTACTCATCGATTTCGTGGCTTTCGGCAGCACTCCGCTTCGAGCACACCCTCACGACAATCACATCGCTCTGCCGCTTCAGGTTCGGGAGTCCGATGGGTTTTCGTCCGGATTGGTGCACCGGTTCACTGGCATGGACCACCCGTTGGCGAAGTTGGCAGTCGGCATCATTCGATTCACGTCGGCGGATTGTTTCTGATGTTTCAAGCCTGCATCAACTTGAACTGCTCTGTTGGCCGACGCAACTTTGACGACTTCGCTGCATGAATGCTCAGCCCCCTCTACGAAAAGTCCTCCTTCTTGTCGAAGCGTCGAGTGCCTTCACACGGAGGTTGATTCGCGGAGTCGCTTCGTACAGTCAATCTCACGGGCACTGGCTGATGACGTTGCGCGAACGGCGAACGTCAAAGTCGTTGCCACTGCTTTGCGACTTGTCGTTATTTGATGGCGTGATTGCCAGAATGGAAAGTGAGGAAGTCCATCAAAAAATCGCAGAGTCTGGTGTTCCGTTCGTGAACGTCAGCGGAACGAATTTCAACAAACGAATTCCGTGGGTGACCGTCAACAATGACTCTGTCGTTCGTTTGGTTGTTCAAGAATTTCGCAACAGTGGGCATCAGGATTTCGCGTTTTTTGGGCCGGTTCGCCATGCGTGGAGCTGCCATCGCGAGACGGCGTTTCGTCAACTGATTTCGAAAATGGAAATGACATTTTGTGGCACCTTTCTGGCCGATCTGCACGGCCCAAAAGAACCTACCGAAGTGCGAAGAATTGGTGAGTGGCTGAAAACATTGCCCTCCCGTGTCGCAATCATGGCCGCAAATGATTTCTGTGGAAGCCGCCTTCTCCAAACCTGCCACACCGCGGGATTCTCGGTGCCCGATCAAGTCGCGGTGATCGGTGTGAATAATGATGAACTACTCTGCGAACTAAGCTATCCAACTCTGACGAGCGTCTCTCCCAACACGGAGAAAATAGGGCACGAAGCGGCTGATATACTCAATCAACTGATGTCGGGAAGAAGCGTCAGTCCGAAAACCATCGTCGTCGAACCGCTCGGAATCGAATCTCGCCGATCGACGGAGAATCCCGCAAGCGTTGATCCGTTCGTTGGGCTGGCCTTTCGGTTCATCCAACAGCACGCCTGTGACGGGATCAATGTCGAGGACCTCCTCAAAATTGTTCCCATGTCGCGCACGTCTCTTGAAACGTCTTTTCGTCAGCTCGTTGGACGCAGCCCGCACCATGAGATTACGCGCATTCGCCAGGAACGAGCAAAACGGCTCCTTGCTGATGGAATATTGCCAATTGCGGAGGTGGCCAGGCGCTGTGGATACTCGACTGTCGACTATTTCAGTGCCGCCTTCAAGCGGTTGGAAGGTGTTTCGCCGTCTGCATATCGCCGAATAAACACTTGATTGCTTACCGCGAGTTCTTTGATGTTCACTCTCTGAAGCATGCAAGGTATGTTGTGGCGCGTGTCGAACCAATCGGCCGTATGCAGCGGCGTCATTGCTTCAGTGCATTGGCTTGAATACGCCATTCCATCTCAAACCACTCCGGTCCTGAGACCGCAGCACAGGATTTTGTTTTTCGGCAGATCGTACCTTGGTTCGATCACCTTGATCGATGGCGACTTTGTTGATCCAAGGGGCGTCATTTCGGTCAGCTGTAACCGTTCTCACGCCGGGGATAGACTCATTTTCCTGCGGCAAAGGAAGGCTTACCCTCGTCGATACACCGTGGATTCCAATTGAACCGGGAAAATGTGCCCGTCCCCCTCTCTTCGGACTGGGAACGGATACGGGTTAGCTTCGGACCGATTCACTGGAACGAGCCATGTCGACAAATGCCTTCATGTAATCAATCTCGGTGTCTTTCTTTCGCAGGCCGAGAAAGATCTGTTTGTCGACACCCTTCTTGCCCAGGCGGACCGGAAACAAATCGAATCGCGTTTGCTGCTCCATGACAAGCCATCGCGGCAGCGCTGCGACACCCCGACCACAAGCGACCATCTGCAGAATAATGTCTGTTGTTTCAATCAACTTGTGCCGTTTCGGAGTGATACCTGCCGGAGTCAGAAAGCGACTGAAGACGTCCAGACGATCGATCGAAACGGGATACGTGATGAGAGTTTCGTTCGCCAGTTGTTCAGGGTTGACGTATTTCGCTGTGCGTAAAGGATGTTCCTTTCCGACCACCAAGACTTGCTCGTAGTCAAATACAGGGACAAACAGAAGACCTTGTTTCTTAAGAGGGTCTGGAGTGACCAAAACATCGATATCGTACCCATAGAGCGCGTCGATGCCTCCGAACTGAAACTTCTGAATAACATCGAGATCAAGATCGGGCCATGCCTCTAAAAATGGAGCCGCGATCTTCAGCAGCCATTGATAGCAGGGATGACATTCCATGCCGATTCGCAAAGTCCCACGTTCCCCCTGAGCGTACTGATGAAGCTGTTGCTCCGCTCGTTCGAGCTGGGGCAGTAATCGATTGGCGACGGACAACAAGTATTCGCCACCTTGAGTGAGTCGCAGTGACCGTCCTTCGCGTGTCCAAATCCGCAGATCGAGCGATTCCTCCAACTTGCGAATCGCATGACTTAACGCAGGTTGAGTCACGTAGAGCGATTCTGCAGCCGCAGTCACCGACCCGAGTTGATCGATCGCCCTGACGATTTCCAGATGAATCCGTTCGATTGTCGACATTTTCTCGCCTTGCAACTCATGAGCAAAATTTATGCACTCGTGAAAAACTATCATTTTTATTCATGTTTCTGAAGAGCTAGAGTTCGTCCGCAACGGTTTTGTCTGAGATCGAATCAACACAAAAAGGATCGCGATATGGTCAGAACACACAATCTGGGCTTTCCTCGAATGGGAGCCGGCAGGGAGCTCAAGTTTGCCCTGGAAGCCTATTGGAAAGGCGAATCATCTCTTGATGATTTGAGGGCTGTCGGTGCGAACTTGCGTCGCTTGAACTGGGAATCTCAAGCGCAACTCGATCTGGTACCCGTCGGAGATTTTTCGTTCTACGACCAAGTGCTCGACATGAGTTTTACGTTGGGCAATCTTCCGGAACGAGTTGGCGGATACAGGGGTGACGCTCTCGACAACTACTTCCGAATTGCCCGCGGTCGCTCCGCCCCAACGGCCGCCTACGGCGAGAGTCAAGGCGTGGCTGCGGGCGAGATGACCAAATGGTTCGATACCAACTACCACTACATCGTCCCTGAATTTGACTCGAATACCACGTTCGAGCTGGATTCGTCTCATTTGATTCAGCAGATTCGCCAGGCCAAGTCATTGGGTGTCAACGTGAAGCCGGTCATCATTGGGCCCGTCACCTACCTCGCGTTGGGCAAGGTCAAAGATGACTCTGACAAATTGGCTCTCTTGTCGAGACTGTTACCTGTCTACCAAAAGCTGCTCGAAGCGATCGCCAGCGAAGGCCTCGAATGGGTTCAAATCGACGAGGCCGTTTTGGTGACCGAATTGGAACCAAACTGGACGCAGGCGTTCGAAACCGCATACCAGTCGTTGGCTGGCACCAAGATCAAGCTGCTATTGACGACCTATTTTGGAAAGCTGCTTGAGAATCTGCCGATGGTGGCGGGGCTTCCCGTTGCGGGCGTGCACCTCGATGCCGTCAATGCTCGCGACGAGGTTGATGCCCTGATTCAAATGCTACCGCCCGATCGCGTGCTGTCGCTGGGGGTCATCAACGGCCGCAATATCTGGAAGACAGATGTGAATGGACTGCTCGACTGGCTGGAGCCGGTGGCAACGAAACTTGGTGACCGGTTGTGGATTGCACCATCCTGTTCCCTCTTGCATGTGCCGGTCGACCTTGATGGCGAAACGAGGCTCGACAGCGAGATCAAATCGTGGTTCGCGTTCGCCAAACAGAAGCTCGAAGAACTGCGTGTCGTCAAGGCGGTATTGGAAGGGGGTCGCGCTGCGGCAAAGCCCCATTTGGATGCCAATCAAGCGGCCACGACGTCACGTCGTCAATCTCTTCGCGTCAATAATCCTGCGGTGAAATCCGCAGTTGCCAAGATTGACTCGCAATTGGGCCAACGCAAGAGCCCGTTTGCACTGCGGGCCAAGAAACAGGCCGAGATTCTTAACCTGCCGAAGTATGCCACCACGACGATCGGTTCGTTTCCTCAAACAGCAGACATTCGACGAGCGCGCAATCAGTTCAAGGCCGGAAAAATCGATGAGGCCGCCTATTCGTCGGCGATGCACGACGAGATCGCGCGTTGTGTGCGTGAGCAAGAATCATTGGGACTCGACGTCTTCGTCCATGGAGAAGCCGAACGAAACGACATGGTTGAATACTTTGGCGAGCAGCTTGACGGATACGCATTCAGCGAATTTGGCTGGGTGCAATCGTACGGTTCCCGCTGTGTCAAACCGCCAATCCTGTTTGGCGATATTAGCCGCCCGCAACCGATGACCGTCAAATGGATCAAGTATGCGCAATCGCTCACTAAGAAACCGATGAAAGGAATGCTGACGGGCCCTGTGACCATCTTGAACTGGTCGTTCGTTCGTGACGATCAGCCACGTTCGACCACGTGCAAGCAAATTGCCTTGGCGATCCGGAATGAAGTGCAAGATCTGGAGCAAGCCGGAGTGAAGATCATCCAGATCGATGAAGCCGCTCTTCGGGAAGGACTTCCACTGCGACGTTCCCAATGGCAAGACTATCTCGGTTGGGCGGTCGAGTCGTTCCGTATTTGCGCAAACGGCGCGGCGGACGAAACCCAGATCCACACTCATATGTGCTATTCGGATTTCAATGACATTATTGAAGCGATTGCTCACATGGACGCGGACGTGATCACGATCGAAACGTCTCGTTCCGACATGGAACTCTTGGATGTATTCGAAACCTTCAAGTATCCCAATCAGATTGGACCTGGAGTCTACGACATCCACTCACCGAATATTCCAACCGAAGAGCACATTATCGGTCTAATGCAAAAGGCCGCCGAACGGATTCCCCCTGAGCGATTGTGGGTCAACCCTGACTGCGGGTTGAAGACTCGTCAGTGGGACGAGGTCATCCCGGCACTGACCAACATGGTTGCCGCCGCGAAAACGCTTCGGTCAGCGGAGTAACCGTTCACCACCCGAAAAAGGGAGGGGGCGGGCACAGCTTCCCGGTTAAATTGAAATCCACAGTGCATCGGCTAGAAACGAAACCAATCGCGATCTTGAGAGGGCAGGAATTCATTCCAGCCAACGTGCTGCCGAGAAAAGGCATTCCGAGAAATTCACATCAACGTCAAACTTCGCCGTAATTTGTAAGTTTTAGAGTTCTCGTAGCAGCCCGAGGAATGGGACTTTTCATTCACGCAGACCCTCAAGCGGGATCTTGGCAATGAGGGCGCAGATGAGGAAACGAAAAACCGGAATTTGAGAAAACCATACTGGCGATTTTAACGCGAATGCGAGAAGGCGATTCCTTCAAAAGTCTGACAGTGTTGTTTCATATACTGCCTAAGAGCTTCTAATTTCTTTCGAACAAGGCTTTCCGGATTTCTTGCGTGTGTTGGCGCGCCGAAATCCTTCCCAATCTGTTCGGTGATGAGTTCTTCAGGGGTAAGCCGTAAAATTGAGTAGTCAGGAAGTCGGGGCCAATCCTCCTTCTGACAAAATGATTCAATCTCGGTCGCAGTCGGAAAAGGTTCTCGCCCCGCAAGGATCAGAAGGAATTCCGTGCCGGGATTGCCCGTCATTGGGACAAGAGTTTCATCGGGATAGCGTATCTGTTGCAACTCGAGTGAAGGTGGAAACGCTTTAAGCTGTCGAACACGATTCTCACTGGTGACCAGCATCAGGACCGCGCCCATCTGGGGCGGGATGGTTGCGGTGACTTCGAGTTCATCGCCATTGCGAAGCGGTACCGCATGCGCCAGATTCGTGAAATTGTCCTGATTCCAGACGCGTACGGTGAGATCGATTGGTTTGGTCGGCGCAGGCATCAATGGTTGCCAAGTTCGTGCCAAGAGTGCGGCGAAGAATACAACCGTCGCAATCCCCAGCAAAATCCTCGCTCCCCATTGTTTGAGATGTGCTCGTTGCGAGTCACGGCGAATGCACCCGTCCAGCGTATTTGAGAACTCAGTGGCGGATGCGAACCGATCGGCAGGTGATTTCGCCAACGCTTTTTTACAAATTCCGACAAGCTGCTTCGACGCCTTAGAGGCGATCAAAGCGTCGCGGTCCCAGTCGCAGTCATACGCTCGTTCAAACGCCTCTGCGAGCGTGTTGGCCGTGTAGAGCGGTTTCCCTGTCAGCAAAAAATATAGCACCCCTCCTAAGGCGAAGATATCTGTTGCGGGGCAAACCTGGTCCGACACCGGATTTGTTTGTTCCGGAGCCATGAATTCTAGTGTGCCGCTGACTCCAAGATCGCTCGCGTCTGATCTGCTCCACGCCGTTCGTTGGCGAGATAAGCCAAAATCCAGCAATCGCGGTTCGCCTTCCGTGTCGAGCACGATGTTATTGGGCTTGATGTCGAGATGCAGAACTCCTGCAGCGTGGACCTCTGCCAACGCTTTCGCCATGGTTGCCACGATCTTTGCGGCGTCGTCGGGCAGAGGGCGACGCTGTGCATACCATTGGCTGAGTGTTTGACCTCGAACGTATTCTAACGCCAAGTAGGCGTCGCCCTCGATCGTACCCGCATCGAAGACGCGGGCCAGATTCGGGTGAGACAATGAGGCCAGGATTCGAGCTTCCTCAACGGATCGAGAAACCCGAGAGGAGTCACTTGCGAGGCCGTCGCGGCGGGCGATCTTCAGAACAATTTCCTGGCTCAAATCTGGATGAACGGCACGGAAGACTCTGGACTGTCCACCCTCGTCGAGCGGAGCGATGAGGATATAACGGCCAAATGGGCGAGGAAATGGAACCGATTCACGAAGTGTCTCATCATTGATTGACAGGGCATGAGGGTCGCCCCGCGATTGATTTTCGAACGCGTGATGAAAAGTGAATTGCTGTCGAAGTTGCTGTTCAATTTCTGGAAAGCGAAGAAAAAACTCCAATTCCTGTGGTTGGCCCCCATACTGTTCGGCGAGCACGTATTCGGCGTAGACAATGTCGACAGCGTCGTCTGGAGTGCAATTCGCGCGAAATTCAGGTGTCAAATACTCTTCAGCGCGCGCGAAATCGCCTTGAGCCCAACGTTTCCGCAAGTCTTCCCAGTATTCGGCGACGAGTTGCGTCGACGATTTCGAAAGGTACGGAGGGTTCACGGGACAGGCCTTTGAAAGTTGACTTCAGGCAACAACCATGCCGCCCTCGCCACGCATCCTTCGTGATTCATCGCTCGGATCGAAGTTGTGTGGATTTGACGTCATTTGCGTTCTCGCGAAATCCGATCCGTTTTGCGGCATCATCAATTGCGCGAGTCATCCGTTTACGGAGCGCCTCGGGGGATGCCCCTAATTGAGCAGCCAACTGCTCCCACGGAGTTCCACTCATTCGCTGTTCGATGAGGTATCGCTCGTCATCAGAAAGTTGCTCTTGCACCAGATTTAAGATTTCCTTTGCGGCCATCACTTCACTGGGTGACTCTCCTGGCTGGGCTACCTGAGCCAGCGCTTCATCACCTGTGCCTTCCATCCGTCGAACATCACGTCGGTCTGCCTGCGCATCTCGAACTCGGTCGTACAACTTATTGCGCGCCATCGTGAGCAAGAGTGCTCTCAATTGCGCGGGATCATTCAGTTCAAGATCACCCGCCGAAATCTCAACGAAAAATTTCGAGAGAACGGACTGACAAATGTCCAAAGAATCAAAAGTTCGTCGAAGTGAAGGGGACGTGAGTCGGAATCGGATAAAGCGGCGGACAAGGGGCTCATAATTGTCAACTAATGACGCTGCCGCATCCTGGTCACCAGATTTGACGCGATCGAGCAGAGTTTGAAACTCCATGACGTCTCACATTGTTTAGAACACCACACTGTATCGAAGAATACGGATCGCGGTACCGCGGGACTAAAATAGTGATCGTAAAGCACACTATGATGTCCTGTCAAAGCTTGGGCATGACTATTCATTAGTGCCACGCATTCATGCGGTTTGGACGAGCGAAATCTGTTGTCACACAAGAAAACTTGGTTTTGTCGCATTCGATTGTTCGAGCGTCTCGAATCGCGGTTTACGGACGCCGTGAAGCACCGATTTCGTCCTTCTTCAAAAAAAGAATTGAGAATTCTTGAAAATTTTGTCCGCTTCGCAAGCGGATTCCGTTTGGATTCGCGGAGGCGAATGACAGTCAGTCAAACTGGTTGACGATTGGTCCCTGCAGAACCCCAAAAAATGCACAAGGAATTATCATGAAAACGTTTGAGGCAAAGTTGGCTGCTGCTCTGGTCGTGTTCGGAGTGTTCATCGGAAGTCAGTCAGTCGCATCCGCCCAGGGCGGTCCTGGGAATGGCGGCTATGGACACGGAGGCCACGGTCATGGTGGTGGCTATGGAAATGGTGGGGGATATGGCCACGGCCATGTTTACGGAAGCGGTGGCGGTTATGGACATGGATATGGGCACGGTGGTGGGGCGTGGTCAGGTTCGGTTGGCCCCGTTTGGCACAATACGACTCATTGGGATTACCGCCCCGGACAAGTGGTTTCCCATGGGAACCACTCGCACTATATCCCTGGCCACTACGACCTGCATCGCACCGGACACCTTCACTACTAAGTGGCTGTATCCGGAAAAATCGATGTGAAGGAAAATTTGTTCAGTGTCGTTTGCTTTCCTTGCCTTGTGTCGGTTGAATAAGGGGACGCGTGTGCATTACATGCATCCCCATTTGTGAAGATCAACGTTCGTTAATTACCCAAAGTTGCGGATGGTTCTCCCCCGCACCGCAACCAACAACATAGGGGTTATTCGGAAAGGTGACGAGATGATTCACAAGACGATTATGTTCGGGTTGCTCATAAGCGGACTCGCCTTTAATTGCTGGGCACAAGACGCAAAGAACGACAGTTCGAAAGTCGTCCACAGCAAAGTGACGGATGCGAAGAAGTGTTGCGGTTCGGCGTGTACAGTAAATTTTCCCAAGGAACTCGGCCTGTCGCTGGAGTACCTTGATGGAATCGGCCACAGAATTTCGGTCGCTCGCAAATCGCCTGACCCTGTCGAACTTGCCTTGGCGGCGCAAGCATTGTCTGTTGCGGAAAAAGTTTCCGGCAAGAAGGCGTCCATCACCTCCGAGCAAATCCTGACCGAAGCCCTCGAGCTCGCAAAGTTGCGGGGAATCTCCAATGAATTGTCCGCCGTGGCAATTCTAGTTCCTGAGTCCAAAGCGGATTTCGATAAGCAAATCTCAATCGCCAAGAAACGAGAAGCAGAAGCGAAGCAGAAGACGGAATCGGGCGAAGGCGACAAGGAGTTGCTCGGTCGTTTGACGGTCATCAACCATTCGGGCGAGTGTTTGAAAATCTTCGTCAGCGGGCGTTACAAGGGGACCGTTCACGAAGGTGAAACGATCTCGTTTCATGTTCATGATCACAATCAAGCGACGCGACTGGATGCAATTTGTGAATCAGATAATGACTTGGTAAGTCAGCAGTTCGTGTTTGGTCACAATCACGATTTCATCTGGCACGTTCACTGATTCGTTCTGGCGTGATTGCGAACGATGCGGTTTTCAACGCTGTCGACCAAGGACCAGGCAATTCCCTGGTCCTTCGGTGTTTCTTGCCAGCGAGCGTATGGTCATCTGCGAACTGAGACTCATTTGCTTGGAGAATTGCTCATGCGGAAATCAGTCATACGATTCCTCGTGATGGCCGCGTTTTTCAGTCTCAGTTTCGTTCGAATTGCGATCGCTCAATCAGCCGGACCAATTTCCGGAAGTTCGACAGAGAAATTCGCGTTGCTTGTGGGGTGTTCGGAATACGTCAACATCGAAGGGCGCAATCTCAAGGGGCCGACGAATGACGTGCGTGCGTTCGGGCAGGCCTTGGTCACACAGTTCGGATTTCCTCCGACAGAAGTGCGTCAACTTGTGGGATGGCCCGATGATCTTTCCAAGCGTCCGACTCGTGAGAATATTGTCCGCGAATTTCAGTCACTCATTGACCGTGTGACGCCAGATTCTCAGGTTGCGATTTACCTGTCGGGACACGGAACGCGAGTCGCACTTCCTGAATTTCAATCCGATCCACTCGATCCAAAAAATGTCGAGCTTGACGGATATGATGAAGCATTTGTCGCTGCTGACGCGAAGGCGGAAAATGGCGAATTGAAAAACCTGATTCTTGACAATGAATTTGGTGACTGGCTGGATGCAATGCAGGCAAAGGGGGCTCATGTTTGGATTTTGTTCGACTGCTGTCATTCCGGGACGATGGCTCGAGGCGCTGATGATGAAAATCCGCGAGAGCTCCTTCTCAGTCAAATTGGACTGACTGCCCAATCCGGTCGCCCTGGTGATGGCGAATCGAAAACAACGCCGGTGGCAAAACCGCCCGCTGTCGCCGACCAGCTTGGTGAAGGGGATGGAATGATCGACTCTCGCGTCCAAATAGAACGGAAAGGGTCGCTGGTTGCGTTCTACGCAGCGCAGCCGTTTGAGACCGCTCCGGACCTGCCGTGCCCGATGAATGCCCCGCCAGCTCGCGAGAACTATTTCGGACTACTGACCTATACGACATTGCAAACGCTGCTGAATGAGCGAGGCACCTCAACATTGACGTACCGCGAGCTCGGAAACATCGTACAAAAGCGATATCAAAAAGAACGTGGAACACGCGGGCCTACTCCCAGTTTTTCGGGAGCCTTGGACAGAGAGATTCTCGGGCAGCACGAGTGGCGAGGACGTTCGCAGTTTACGCTTAAGTTGCAAGAGGGACAGTGGATCGTCAATACGGGTGAGTTGCAGGGGATCACAACGGGATCGATCTTCGCTGTCTACCCTCCCGCCGGGACCACATCGTCAGAGACCCTGGTAGGGCACGTGCGTGTGGTGAGTGCGTCACCGACGTCAGTCAGGGTTGAGCCGTGCGAGTACGATCAACGGCCTGCGATGCCGACCGAGACACTCACCGAATTGATGGAATGCAAAGTGGTCACGCGCGCCGTCGGTGATTTTCGAATTCGTCTGGCTCTGAACGCACCGCACGATGATTTGAAGTCCTTGGGCATTGTGGCTCAGAAAGTCGTTGAATCTGTTTCAGCAAAGATCTCGGAGTTTGTCGAGTTTGTTCGGGCAGATCAGCAATCGCAAACTGATCTTGAACTTCATGCCGTCACGCCCCGTGAAGCCGAAGATCTTTTTCACATTAAGATTCCGGATGTGAGAATCTTGATGACCAGCCCTGGTGAACTGCGCGGCGAGCCTGTCGCCCGTGAGAGCTGCGTTGCGAGTGAACGGCCGAAGGGGCGCGTCCCGCATGTCTATCAGATCTATGATCCGAACGATGGCGCACTGTTTCGGGCGGCACTCGAGTCTGATCTTTTGAAGTTCTTCTCGTGGCGACAACTGTGGCGATTGTCGGGCCGTCTGGCCGGTAGTGAGTCCAGCACTTCGAGTGATATCAAAGTAGAGCTTTGCAAAATCGAAGGTCCTCAGGATGAAACCGGAGGGAAACCATTCGATGGGTCTTCCGTTGATATCGGGCAGCATTTAGAGCTGCGCGTGAAGAATGAGAGTGCCGACAGAGTCTGGATAACGCTGATATTTTTGAACTCTAACTGTTTGATTGACGTTCTGCCTGCGGAGCAATTGAATCGCCTAGGCTCAGTCGGAGATTCACTTCAGCCATTTCGCTTCCGCGTATCAAGTTCTCGATCAGGTCGTCAGGCCTGGCTCGTGATCGCTTCTTCGGCGGAAATCGACCGACAACAGCCTGACTTTCGGTTTCTGTCTCAAAGCGGCCTCGGCAGGTCAACAAAGCAGATTTCAAGCGGGCATCGCGCATCGACATCCCCATTTGAGAGTCTTGTTCAGGCAATCGCCGGTCAAAAGCAAACGTTTCGCGGTGAGAGTCTACCTGCAACAGGGGCTGCTCCAACCCTCATTATGCGTTCATGGAATGCCATTTCGACCTCTGATAAGCCACTTGAGTCACGGTAAGTCGTCGAGTGCGGTGTAATGGGTTAGTTCGTGCAACTTGGTACTTGCAATAGTGAACGTGCGGTCTGTAGTGTATTTGATCTGCGGGGTTCGTCATTCCAATGGAGGGATGATGCCCGCGCACCTCAGGGAAGTCAGGTGCGAAGTTGCCACGGACGGTTCCGTCATCGTGCAATGGAATTAGAGTATGGCTTACCGTCGCCATGTCATCGCTTTGATCGTCTGTTTTGGCCTGCAAGGGATGCCTTGCATTGCCTATGCGCAGGGCGCGGACGAAGAATTGGGGTATCTTCCCGTTGGCGCATCGGCAAACTTAAACACGGGTTACACGAATTCCTGGGCCCTGATTGTCGGTGTGAATTACGAGAAGACGAATGTGCCGAACGCCGCTCGAAATTTGGTTCCGACACTTAAGAATGCAGAGAATGACGCCAATGCGTTGAAAAAAGCGTTGGTTGAGCTTTACGGTTATCGCAACGACCACATCGTTCTTTTAACCGGGGCAAGTGCCACAAAAGAAGCGATTGAGAAATCATTGAATGAATTCAAGGATTCGCAGCGAATCACCAAAGATGACAGCCTGTTAGTTTTTTTCTCGGGACACGGCGCTCGATTGGAGAACGAGGCGAATGAGCGCGGGGCGATATACGGTGCCAATGTCGAGTTTACAGAGGGAGGTAAGCTCAAAGGCGGTTACCTTCGGATGCATCTTGATTTGATGAAGACGCTCGACGAGAGCATCACTGCCAAGCACAAATTGCTGATTCTTGACTGTTGCCATTCAGGCGAAATTTTTTCGCTCCACGCACGAGCCCGAAGCGATGCGGATGATCGTCGTGCATTGGCACTGTTTGAACGTGCGAATTCGATTCAGGCGATTGCATCGTGCCGGGATCGACAGCGTGCCTCGGACGGTAGCGGTGAGCATTCGCCTTTTACTGCCGCATTCCTGCAAGCGATGCGCAGGATTCCCGCGCGAGAAAGCGTTGGTTCAGTCTCGTCGCTCAGGATTGGTGTGAATCAATTGTTTACGTTCATGCTGCCCGAATTGAAGAATTTACCCAATGGTCAAAGCCCAGACTGCCGTCTGCTCGGCGATGTGGACGGCGAGTTCTCGTTTTTCCCCTCGAATACCAAGGAAGCAAGGGAAGAATTTGACAAGTTCCGTACCACGGATAGTGAATTTCGTGCATTGCAAGCGATGGTTCCGGGCGATCATGGAAACTGGTGGTTCGAAGAAATGCCCTGGTTCATTCCGAGCCTACGGCTGATGATCCTCGACAACGCGGCCATGCCTCGTTCGGGACTGCAGTCGTCGGCAATCAGCAAAGAAGAACTGCGGACGCTCGCGGCGGAACTTCGACGGGCCTTAAAGAAAGATCTTGAGGACTCGACTGCGGGAGTGAAGCAAGATCTGTTGCGTCTGCGGCTGAAGCATTTCACGGGATTGCTGAGCGTCAGTGCGAACGATTCAACACAGGTCGTCAGTTCCATCGTGAAAGATTTTGAATCGCTTGCGCCGGACGTGAAAGATCACTTGTCCGCAAGTGATCTGCACTTGCTGGCGGTCAGTAAGCACTATCTCCATCGGAAGACGGATGAGACGGAAGATGTTGAGGCGGTCGAGTTTGCCTATACGAATGCACTCAGCCGATTTGACGTCAATAAACCAAACGAGCTGACTTTGAAGTCATTGTGTTATGCCGACTATGGGCAGTTTCTCAGTGTGTTGAAACGTGACTACGAGAAGTCGGCATTGCAGTTTCGAAGTGCCATGACGTTGTTTAGTTCTGACCTCGCCAGGGAACTGACTTCATCGAGTTCGCGCGAACTGGCACCCACGGACCCCAATTCCGTAACGTCCATTGGCGCAGAAGCGAAATCGCCGCGAATCGTCGCGGGGAACGCACCTGCAGCGTTCCGTGTGTTTGTCTTGTGCTCAGAAGCGTTGGCTTGGCAAAACCAAAATCATTGGGGAAAAGCCAACGAATTGCTCTCTGAAGCCCTGCATGTTGCCAGAGACTTCGATGTGGACCATGAACTGACGGTGTTTGTTCAGAACCAAATTGCCTGGTCGTTGATGGTTCAATGGAGAGTTGACGAAGCCAGGCAGTTTTTCGTCAGCGCGAATTCGATCTTACTCAATTTGGCTAAATCGAATTTTGACGCTATACCGCAAGTTGACCGGTCGCGCCAGAAAGAATTTGAGACACTGCTGGACTATGATTACAACGCGCTGGCTCGCTATCTGCATCATCTTCATGGACTGGCGATGGCGAAGCGATTTTGTGGGCACCATGTCGAGGCAATTTCAGACTACCGCGAGATCGTTCGGATGATCACGTTGGCTTTGGAGCATCTGAAGCATGTCAACGCCAATCAACAGAAGCGTATTAACCCCAGCCAGCGAATTGCATCAGACTTGGAGAGTTTATTTCTTAATCGCTTGGTCAATTCTCAAGAACGACTTGCAGACTGCAGTCTTTTCGGCGATCCCGATTGTCCCGATCTTCAAGAATCGGCCGATGACTATCGTCGGGCGCTTAATGCATGCTCGTTCCTGCCACGAGGCGACTTGCGTGAGAACATGCGTGTTGGTCTGCTCTACAAATTGTCGCTAACTCTCAGCATTCCTTCTTCGAATCAGGATTTGGAGCTTGCACGTGCGTATTGCCAAGAAGCGATGGCGCTGAGAAAAACCTTGAACATCCGCTCGACGGAACCAGTGGGAACTCTTGGTCTGATCACTGAAGCGATTGTCGAGATGTTCTCTGCTTCGAATGCCACTGAATCCAAGACTGAGTCATTAAGTAAGCTCCGACGTCTGATCCATACATTGTGCGATGAGCTTCGCGGAAAACACCATCGAGATCAGTCTGAGACACTTTTGCTGGCGGCGAAACTTCTCGTTGATCAGGTACCCGCCGAGGACAGGTATCATCTCGCTGAGGATTCAGAGTTTCTGCTCTACTTGTGCCGTTTGATTCTTCCGCGAGGAGCATCCGCACCGAACAGTGGGCATCTTCGAAAGGAGATCGGAACATACCTGCGCCCTTACTACGACACCGTCATGCGAAACAAGCTGCGGATGAAATCTCGACATGTCAAGGACTTGCTTGAAATTCAATGGGAGGCGACGCGTAGCGAATTCTATGCAAAACCGACTACGCCACAGCCTGTGCTTGCGTTGTATCTCATGGACAAAAATTGTTTTCTATTGCTCGACATTCCAGGTGGGGCCAGCAAGCACTGTTGTCTGGAAGGAAGCTACTACGTTTCGGCATTGACGCGTGCCAGTGAAGGCCGGGCGGACCCATTGCCTTTGCCGGAAGAAATTCAGCAGGAGGTGGTCAAGCTTGCGAAGCGAGCGAACGTGATGTCACAGCCCCGACCACAGAACAATGGTACGGACGGTGACGAGAAGCCGGTATCGCAGGAGACTGCATTGCAATTACGTTGGGTGGATGCCATGCGTGGATTGCCACATCTCTTGAATGTGGCCGAGTCCACAGTTCCTGCGGATTCGAGCAGTCGAAGTGGGCTTGTGCAGACCACGTATACGGTGACATCCGAAAGCTCTGGAGAGCCTAATGTTGTGAACGACGGTAACGAAGGAAAAGAAACCGTCGATGCTCAAACTGCGAAGAAAGTGATTTTTTCTCGGTTTCCATTCATCCTTCCGAATGAAATCGCGGTTGAGTTGCGACCGAATTGAAACTTAGACTCCATTCGCGGACAGACGTCTGACCATGTCGTTGACGGTTTCTGAGTGCAGGGCGAGGTCGCGTTTTAGCTTTTGCGTGGCGGACCCGTAGCCCAGGCGGCGGGCGAGAAACTGGAAGTCGTCGCCGATATTGGCGGACACGGTCAGGTCGCGGGCATCACCTCGAACCATTCGCAGGGCGTCGATCAGTTTCCGGAAGAAGCCGTATGCATCCCGCAAGGCCCGATGATCCAGTTCCGAGAGAACCCCGACGCGGCGCATTTCGTCCATCGCGATGCAGGTGTTGGTGACGCGCAAACTTTCGTGCCGTGATCCATGTGTAATCTGCAACGCCTGAACGAGGTACTCGATATCAACCAACCCCCCTGGGCTGAGCTTTGCATTGAATTCGCCGGCCGACACGAGTTGTCGGATTTGTCGTTCACGCATCGCCCGCATTGATGCGAAGTCGAAAGGGGGCCCTTCGTACAGAAACTGGTCACGCAGAGCGATCAATTTCTCGCCGAGCGCCGGATCGCCCGTGATGGGCCTGAGTTTGATGAGGGCCTGCCGTTCGTACGGCCAGGCCGCTCCATTCGGGTCGAAGTACCGCTTGAAGGCGTCAAATGAGACTGCCAAGGGCCCCGAGCGACCATAAGGACGCAGCCGCGTATCGATGCGAAAAATCCCCTCTTGCCTTGCCCGAATCGAATGCACGCACCCTTCGACCAGTCGTTGAAAGAAAGATGCGTTGGCAATCGATTCCCGCCCATCGGTCATTCCTTCTTCATCATAGACGAACAGGAGTTCGATATCCGAGGCGAATCCCAACTCGCGTCCGCCGCATTTGCCGAGTGCACAAACCACCAGGGACGCTCGATCGCCGTCGGACCTTTTCGGGACGCCATAGCGATCGTGGAACTCGGATTCATTCAGTTGCAGACTGGTGGCGACGATCACTTCGGCGACATCGGTCAATTCTTCCGCAAACTGATCAAAGTCTCCGCAGCGTCCGAGAATGTGCCGAAGATCGATGCGGAACATTTCGCGATCTTTGAAGTCATTGAGATCGCGTCGTCGCTCGTCGGGATCATCCGTCGCCGAGAGTTTGATCGCGAGATCGCGCCACAACAGCGTCTTCGATTTTGCGGTTTCGATACCTTGAATGTCACTGAGAACGGGGAACAAATTGGCGTACTGCAGCCGCAAGAAATCTTCCCACAGAAAATCGCTGACCCCCAGGAGTTGGGCCAATGCCGAGAGCACCTCGGGCCGATCCAGCGACGAAAGCTGTTCTGTCCAGTCAGGCTGCTGGAAGAGTTGGCTGACGAAGGCTCGAAAGTGCAGCAACGCGGCTTCGGGATTGGGTGACCCCGGCAGCAGGTGCGTGAAATGTTTGATCAGGACGACGGCCGCCTGGAGTTCCTGACGGCGTGCCTCGTCCAGAATCTTGCACTGCCGCTGGGCATCGGTGACATACAGAATATCGGCGGCGCGGTCTCCCTCAGAACTGATCAGCACCTGTTCGATGGCGATTCCACAAAGTGCCAATGCGTTTGTCAGTTCGTACAAGAAGCCGATCGTGTCTTCGCCATGAATCCGAAGGACGGTGAATCGATCGTGAGAATGATTGTCGAAGCTCACTTCCAGCGGCGAGGGTTTGGTGGCGAGGTCGGGCGAATCTTCCAGGGCTTCGGCCACGCGCGAGGCGAGTCGCCCCTGAGCTTCGTCGCCGCGTCCTGAACGAGCCAACTGCACCAGGTCGATCAGGTCCGATTCGTACCGGTGCCAGACTTCACCCATCACCGCTTCGATCGACGAACGCACAGTGAAGACATCGACGAAGTCGCGAAAGGCGATTTTGTGCTTCGATCCTTTGCCAAAGTTTTGTCCGGTTGAGGCGAACCCTTCAACGATGTCGAAGCCATAGACGAAGAGTAGTCCGCAGATCAGGGACAGTTCACCAGGCTGATCAATGCCAATGACCTGAACTCGCCAGGTGCCACCGGGCTGCGATGTGGCGTCGACTCGGACTGGCTGCTCGTCATTCAGCGTTGCCAGTCGTTGCAGATGCTCGCGTCGCTCGTCCTCCGAGAACACATTTTCATACGACGCAATGGGATCGACGCTGGCCGCTGTCGTGCGGGCTGCGGACGCACCGTGACTGGACGCGTCCAGTTCATTCGCAGCAGGCAATGCGTTGTCAGCAGCCGCATCGTACGTTTTCGTGACATACTTTTCGTAGACCGAACGAATCGCCAGGCAATGCTGGCGATAGTGCGAAATCAGGTGTTCGCCGTCGTGAAAATCAAGACGGCGCGCCAGCGAAGTGATTTCTGCAGGATCGGTTGGCAGTGAATGTTCCTGGCGGTTGTGAAGGAGCTGCAGCGAGTGCTCGATCGTTCTCAGGAAGACGTATCCTTCGGACAAACAGCGGTATTCATCCGCATGGATCAGGTCAAAATCCGCCAGGCGAACGAGTGCTGTCAAAGTGTTGGCGGATCGAATTTGTGGCAGGCGTTGTCCATGGATCAATTGCAGAGACTGGATGACGAATTCAATATCACGAATCGATCCACTTCCCGATTTCACTTCGCCGAATGAGCGGCCGCGACGTTCCAGTTGTGCTTCGATCTTTGACTTGGCGGATCGCACGCTGGCTCGTACTGTTTCTGCCGGATGACCGAAGATCATCGGGGCCGCTTCGAGGAGCAGTCTGCGCCCGACGGCATGTTCGCCCGCGACGACACGCGCTTTGACCAGGGCTTGCTTCTCCCAAAGTTCCGCTTGTTTTCTGAGATAGTCAAGGTACGCGGGGACGCGGACGACCAATTCGCCAGCGCGGCCCCAGGGTCGCAAACGCATATCGACGCGATACAGGAATCCCTCGCCCGTGGCATCTTGCAGGGCCTTGATCAGTCGCTGGGCGAGCGTGACCGTCTCCATGTCGCTCATCGTCGGGGAAACGGGCGCATGGCCCGGGCCGCCGGGCGGATTCAAAGTGGCTGTGGGGGCCGACGCCCTGAAATGTGGTTCGATGCTTTGTGTGAGAAAAACCAGGTCAATGTCTGAACTGTAATTGAGCTCTTCCCCTCCCAGTTTTCCCATCGCAATGACGGCAAAACCCGCGGGATTGACACCCAGTTCGGCGGCGACCAATTGAAGGCACGTTTCGATCATCCCGTCCGCGAGCAGGCTGAGCTGCACCGTTGCGGCTCGAAAATCGACCAGTCCGAACGCGTCACATACGCCTATCCGAAGCAGTTCCGATCGTTGATATCGCCGCACGGCATCGAGCTTCGCATCGAACATTGCTTCGGAGGCGGCCACGGCGAGCGCCGCGGAGATGAACTCGTCACGCGTCTTGAGGTCGGCCAACCAGCGGTTTTGAATTAATTTCCGCAGGGCGGCGGGATCGCGGAGTAATGTTTCCGTCAGGTAGCGACTGCCAGCAAACAATTTCACCAGCATTTCGATCGCGCGGGGATTGTCGATCAGAAACTGGTACAGCTCGGCCCGGTCGTCCGATCTTTGGACGTATCGCTGAAAATCGACGAGCAATTCGTCGGGTGGCGACATTTCTGCGATCGCTTGCAGGAATCGGGACAAACATTCCTGGGCGTTCGTCGGGCCTTCGAGCGCAGCCAGTCGGGCCTGGGCCTCATCGGCGTCACGAAATATCGGACGCGCGGGACGTTCGCTCGATGCGTTGTCCGGGTTTGATTCAGGAACAAGTAACGAGGGGAGTTCTTCGTTCATACCTGCAAAACTACCAAATGGCCGGTCGTTCTGCGACGCGCGGTGCAATGACAATTCGCCGTGTCGATCCGATGCCTGAACAAATGATTCATGCGTCATCCACTCGAGTCGCGGAGCATTTCAAGGGCGATTCCTGGGAGTTGATGAAACTTCGGGCCGCGTGGATGTGCACAACTCGAGATCGACAATCTGGATCAGGCATCCTTGAAATCATGGTGTCTGAGTTGCGGATGCCGTTCCGTCAAGGTTCAATCGACGAGCCGACTGTTTTGACTGCGTTACGCCCTGATTGCAAAGCGTCGAACCTCCATACTTAGTCGAGAAACTTCTACCAATGCCGCATTCTCATTTTTCTCTCTCGATTGCGAATCTCGTTCTTGTCGGATGTGTTCTCTGTCACTCGGCCGCATTCGGAGAAGAATCACGTCTGCTGGGTGGCTCAGCCGTTCGATTCGTTCGCTCGACGGATTGGCCCTGGTGGCGGGGACCGTTACGAAATGGTGAAGCGGCGGCCGATCAGAAAGTACCACTGCATTGGAGTGAGACGGACAACGTCGTGTGGAAAAGCCCCATTCCGGGGCGTGGCCACAGTTCACCAACCATTGTCGGAGATCAGATTTTCCTTCTGACTGCCGAAGACGACCGTGATATTCAGTCGGTGCTCTGTTATCAGCGGTCGTCTGGAAAGAAGCTCTGGCAGTCCGATGTTCACCAGGGGGGATTCGACCTAAAAGGGGCCAAGAGCAACGCGAAAAGCACTCTGGCGAATTCGACGGTCGCCTGCGATGGCGACCGGATCTTTGCGAACTTTCTGTTCGAGGGTGCGGTCTACACGACAGCACTCGACCTGAACGGTAAGAAACTGTGGCAAACTAAGATCACGGATTATGTCCTCCATCAGGGCTTCGCGTCGTCTCCTGCCGTCTATGAGAACCTGGTGATTGTCTCGGCGGACAACAAGGGAACAGGTCTGATCGCGGCATTGGAACGGACAAGCGGGAAAATTGTCTGGAAGCAAGAGCGTCCAAAACTGCCCAACTATACTTCGCCGATCATTCTCAGCGTCGCGGGCCGCGAACAGTTGATTTTCAGCGGCTGTAAGCTGGTCACCAGCTTCGAGCCACTGACGGGGAAGAAGCTGTGGGAGATCGAGGGTTCGACGGAAGAATGCGTGACGTCAACCGTAACGGACGGCCAATTGATCTATACCAGTGGCGGATATCCCAAGAATCACCTGGCGGCGGTGCTTGCCGACGGGTCTGGAAAAATCGTCTGGGAAAATGGCAGTCGCGTCTATGTGCCCTCCCTGTTGCTCAAGGACGGATATTTGTATGCGATGTTGGATGCCGGTGTGGCCGTCTGTTGGAAGTGCGATACCGGCCAGGAGATGTGGAAGGAACGCGTGGGGGGCACGTTTACGGCCTCGCCCGTTCTGGTCAGTGATTTGATTTTTGCGATGGACGAATCCGGAAAGACGACCATCTTCAAAGCGTCTCCCGAAGGATTCTCTCTCGTTGCCGAAAATCAGCTTGCCGAAGAGGCGTTTGCGACACCGACAATCTGCGGCGGACAAATCTTCGTGCGAACAGCTTCAACGACGGACGGAAAACGTCAGGAGTGGCTGTACTGTCTGGGTGAGAAGAAATAAACGATCCCCGCCGATGCTGCCAAAAGGCATCGTGATATCGAACTGATGTTGCGTTTTGGCAATGATGCGAAACGTAAACGTCCATGAATATTGAGTTTTCGATCGTTGCGCGTTTTGCCCAACGTCGAAATCAGTGCTAGTGTTCCCCTGTCATGATTGATGACGACCACGCGTTGGCCGCCGATCAATTCGCGCTGTGCAATTCGTCAGACACGTTTCTGCGTGCCGCACGCGCCTTGTTTCATACACGGGGAGTCTATCGTGAGTCTGAGTTCAATTCTGTCTGGCATTGCGTCCGCACTCAATTCAACGACGTCGTCGGGATCGTCTAAAGGCAGTTCCACAACGTCATCGTCTTCTGGAAAGGGGACATCGGGGGCAAGCGGTTCGTCAGGGACCTCGGCCGCCACAACAGCTTCAGGGACAACGTCCACAACATCGTCCAGCAGCCAGAATACAACGACCAGTTCAACCCCGGCGAGTTCGACAACTCCGACCAGTCCGACCACTGCCACGGTCGATCCTTTAGTTTCGGCGTCAACGGCTTTGGCGACAGTCGCAAGTCCGTCAGCCTCGTCGACTGCTGCCGCATCATCGGGAGCCACGACCACCGTGGGAACTTCATCGGGAACAACGGTCGATGTGGCGAGCATCGTGAGCAATGCGGACGCGGTTGCATCCGTCGTCTTGTCCGGTTTCGGAAGCTCGACTTCGGCCGGTACTTCTGTGGCGATTCCAACGAGCCCACCGACGACATCGTCGTCACCGACATCGTCGTCACCGACATCGTCGTCACCGACATCGTCGCCACCGACATCGTCGCCAGCCAGTGCTACAGCGACATCGACAAGCGGATCCTCCGCGCCCGTCGCGACGACGTCTGCGTCAGCAAGCAGTTCGGCCGCGGCCTCAACAAGTTCGCAAGCGACTGCGTCGTCACAAACGACGGCGAAACCATCGACGACATCTGCCAGCAGTTCGTCGATACCCAAATCGACAACAACGACTTCAGGGCAAGCGACATCGGCGGCGGTGAAATCGACCGCAGCGTCGACAAGTTCAACGGCCAGTTCAAGTGCGACCAAAAAGTCTCAGGTCGCGGTGACGCCTGAAGCGGATTTGAAGGCCACGATCAACAGCATCAAGAGTGCGAAAAATCCGAAGGATGTCGCGACGGTCATTCAAAATTTCATCGGTCGACAAGATCAGAAGTCGTCCTCCGTCTTGAAATTGCTCTCTTCGTTGAATTCCAATGGTGTCAGCAAACCGGATACGTCACGTCCCGCCGCTTCGTTCAATGGTTTCAACGCGGCAACGGCAGGGCTTGGTTCGTATCAGCAGGCGAATGCAACTCAGAGCAAATCCGCCCATTCGAGCAGTGGTGTGTCGATTTCGGGGTGATCGGGTTTGTCACGGATGGCCGTCGTATCTGTCCTTGAGGATGAAAGATTGGAGTTCCAGGGGATCGGGGACCGATCCCCTTAGTGAACTTCCGCACCGAGTGAACTTCCGTATGGATTGATCTTCCGTGTTGGGCAATCGTCCGTGCTGGGCGACAACGGTCGCTTGCGGCGATCTTTTCGGCGTCGGGTTCGAAAGTTCAATCTGGTGATTGTTCAATTCGCGGGTACCGAACGAAGGGTGGCGCTCTTATACCGCCACCGAGCGCATGACGTGGACCGATGATGCCAACGATTCATGGCCGACGAATTAAACCGGGATCGACTCGTCGCTCGCGAGTGGCGACGGGATTTTACCATTGTCCTTGCTGTGTGCAGGAAGTTCTGGTTCCCGCTCGTCGATTGAATTGGTACGAATATTTCTGGATGGCCCTGCTGCTGCGCCCTTGGCGCTGTCGTCATTGCTTCCAGAAATTTATTCGCGGGATCATCTAAGCGGCACAGCCACTCTGTCCAGACGAGACGGCGGCCGCAGCGATTGAACGGCCAGTTGAACTCAAGAACGTAACCGCGACTTGGATTTCGCGACTCGATGGCACTTGTAAGCCCCGGTGGCGTGTGTCCCGGTGACGTCAGCAGGCCTCAGCCAATCTTGACGGGCCGATTTGTGCGGCTGGATTCCAGAATCCCTTGCGTCATGTCGTAGACAGGCAGTGCGGATTCGGGTGGTGACAAATCGTCGCGACCAAGCAGAATCACGTCGAGAAGTCCGCTGACAGGATTGGAATCGGGCTCATCCAGCGGCAGTAGTTCACGTTTTTCGTGATGTGCAATCCAGAGTTCCTCGTGGCGAACCATCAAATCGGCACATTCACAATGGATATGCAGGTCTTCGCCGAGATACTGGGCATTCCCGACAAAATCCATGGTCACGGGGACGTCGTCTGTCAGCAATGCCGACACACTCGCAAGGATCTCGACGTGACTCCCGCACTTTTTGCTCCGTGCGAAGACGTCGACCGGCCGCAATCCGGTGGCGAAAAAAATCAGGTCGACTTTATGGCTGCCCGCGTCGGTAATGAATCCGCCGGTGTTTTGACTTGGATCGTCACGCCAGGTGCCCGCAATACTCGACTGCCAGTTCTCGACATTGTGCGAGTCGATCGATCGGACGGCACCCCAGCGACCTGATAACACTTCCCGTCGCAGCGTTCGATAGAGCGAGGTAAATCGTCGTTGATAGCCTAGCGAGAAGATTTGTTTGCGAGCGCGGCAGGATTTGGCCCGTCCGATCAGCGACAGAATCTGTTCCCGATTCGACGCCAGCGGCTTTTCACACAGTACGTGAAGCCCGCGGTCCAAACAGGCTTCTGCCTGAGAATAATGTTCCGCTGTTGGCGTGCAGATGATCGCAGCATCGAGATCGTCTTGACCCAGCACCGCAGAAAGTGTGTCACAGACGCGTGCGTCTGGCCACAAATCGAGCCGTAGGCGTTCTGCCGTATCCGGAAAAGCATCAAACAGGGCCACGACTTCGCCGCGCCCGTCGGCGATCATTTTTTCGCTATGGTGGCGGCCCATACGCCCGCAACCAATCATGGCAAAGCGGAGTTTCGCCGTACTTTCCATCATCCGTTCCAGGTTGTGACGATCACCTTCATTGGGACAGCCTCAGTCCGCGCACCAGCAATCGACCGTGCTGCTCGAAACACGGTCGATCGAGCTCGTGCTGAGGAAAGACAACTCTCCCGCTTATTACTTGGCCTGTTCGGCCGCCCAATCCTGAATCGCTTTGACTTCTGGAGTCGGGTGTTCGCGAAGGGCCTCGAGCGCCTGAACGAAGGCAATGCATCCTGGCAGCGTCGTAACACACGGAATTGCATTGACCACCGAAGCCGATCGAATTCGTCCTTCGTCCGTTCGAGCTCCCTTGCCGCTCGGGGTGTTGAAGATTAGCGCGATCTCTTTGTTTGCCATGTAATCCAGCAGGTTGGGACGTCCTTCCTGCAATTTCTTGACGGTATCGACTTCCAATCCGTACTCGCGGAAGACTCGCGCCGTACCACTGGTGCACAGGATTTTGAAGCCAAGCCCCTGAAGTCGCCGCACCTGATCGATGAGCGCGTGTTTATGCGGACCAGACAGGCTGATGAAGACGGTTCCGGATTTCGGCAGCTTGTTGCCGGCGGCAATCTGACTTTTCGCGAACGCGATCGGAAACTCGTTCGAGATCCCCATCACTTCGCCCGTCGATTTCATTTCTGGGCCAAGGATGATGTCGACGCCCAAGAAGCGATTGAACGGGAACACGCTTTCTTTGACCGAGGTATAAGTCGGCACGACTTCACGCGTGACACCTTGTTCCTCAAGTGAAACATTTGCCATGATCTTGGCCGCGATCTTCGCGAGCGACACGTTCGTGGCTTTCGAAACGAACGGCGATGTCCGGCTGGCCCGAGGATTGACTTCAAGGATGTAGACGACGTACTCGGAAGGCGTCCCCGTCACTCCCGGTTGCGTGGCATCTGGTGCTCGTTTAACGGCAAACTGGATGTTCATCAGGCCGCGCACATTGAGTTCTCGTGCCAGTGCGTAGGTGGCCTGTTTGATTTCTTCGATCACTTCCTGTGGCAGCGAATAGGGAGGCAGCACACTGGCGGAATCGCCTGAGTGCACGCCGGCTTCTTCGATGTGTTCCATCACACCGCCGACGAGCGTCAGTTTGCCATCCGAAATCGCATCGACATCGACCTCGACCGCGTCTTCCAGGAACTTGTCGACCAGCACGGGACGGTCTGGCGAGACGTTGACCGCCTCGTTCATATACTTGGTGACAGTCTCTTCGTCGTAGCAAATTTCCATCGCCCGACCGCCCAGCACGAAGCTGGGGCGAATCAAGACGGGATAACCGATTTCGTTTGCGATCAGACGTGCGCCCTGTGCGTCGAACGCCGTTCCGTTTGGTGGCTGCCGCAGTCCGATCCGCTCCAGAATTCCCTGGAATCGCTTTCGATCTTCGGCGGCATCGATCATGTCCGGACTGGTTCCGATGATTTTGACACCGGCGGCCTCAAGACCACGCGCCAAGTTCAAGGGCGTCTGTCCGCCGAACTGCACGATGACGCCGTCTGGCTGCATGCGATCGCAGATATTCAAGACGTCTTCTGTGGTCAACGGTTCGAAGAAGAGCAAATCCGAGGTGTCGTAGTCGGTCGACACCGTTTCCGGATTCGAGTTGACCATGATGCTTTCGATTCCGAGTTCGCGCAGCGCGAACGAGGCCTGACAGCAGCAGTAGTCGAATTCGATGCCTTGTCCAATTCGATTGGGCCCACCGCCCAGGATGATGATTCGCTTTTTGTCGCCTTTGGCGGGCGTTTCGTCTTCAGATTCGTAGGTCGAATAGTAATACGGCGTGTAGGCTTCAAACTCGGCCGCACAGGTGTCGACTTGTTTGAACGTGGCCACGATTCCCAGCTCTTTACGCCGGGCCCGGACATCCATTTCCGTTTCGTCCCACCAGAAGGCGAGCTGTTGATCCGAGTAACCGTGCCGTTTCGCCTTTCGCAGCAACTCGATGGGAACATCTTCGAGATTGCTGAACTCGCGGATTTCGTTCTCGACAACGATCAGATTGCGGATTTGATCAAGGAACCAGGGGTCGATATTGGTCAGTTCGTAGACATCGGCAACCGACATTCCGGCTTTGAACGCATAGCGAATATAGAACATTCGCTGTTCGTTCGGTCGTGAGAGCATGCTTTCCAGTTCATCTCGGGAAGGCTGCTTCGGCGTTCCCCAGAGATCCTTCTTACCGCCACCCAGTCCGAAGTGGCCAATCTCAAGTCCCCGCAGGGCCTTTTGCAGCGATTCCTGGAACGTTCGACCGATGGCCATCGTTTCGCCGACGGACTTCATCTGAACTGTCAGTTCCGAGTCAGCATCGGGGAATTTTTCGAAGGTCCAGCGGGGGATCTTGGTAACGACATAATCGATCGTCGGTTCGAAACAGGCCAGAGTTTCACGCGTGATATCGTTTTGGATCTCATCCAGCCGGTATCCGACTGCCAGCTTGGCCGCGATTTTTGCAATCGGAAACCCGGTGGCCTTTGATGCGAGGGCGCTGGATCGGCTGACGCGCGGATTCATTTCAATCACGACCATGCGTCCGTCTCGCGGATTGATCGCGAACTGAACGTTGGAACCGCCCGTTTCGACGCCGATTTCACGCATGACGGCGATCGTTGCATCGCGCATCCTCTGATATTCTTTGTCGGACAGCGTTTGGGCCGGTGCGACCGTGATCGAGTCCCCAGTATGAACGCCCATCGGATCGAAGTTTTCGATGGCGCAGATGATCACGACGTTGTCGGCGTTATCGCGCATCACCTCCATCTCGTACTCTTTCCACCCGATGATGCTCTCGTCGAGCAGCACTTCGTGAACGGGTGAGAGTTCGAGACCTTTGCGGACCTTTTCCTCAAATTCATCGCGGTTGTAGGCGATGCCGCCGCCCACGCCGCCCAGCGTGAAACTGGCTCGAATGATCATCGGCAGGCCGATTTCTTCGAGGGCCAAACGTGCTTCGTCAATGTTGTGGACGATGCGGCTGCGGCACACTTCCAGGCCGATCTTGATCATGGCCTGTTTGAACGTGTCGCGTTCTTCCGCCTTCTTGATGACGTCGACGCGTGCGCCGAGCATTTCGACGCCGTACTTTTCGAGGACCCCGTGGCGGACCAGGTCCATTGCGACGTTCAAGCCCGTTTGGCCGCCGAGTGTCGGAAGCAGCGCATCCGGGCGTTCAACTTCGATGATCTTCGCGACGTATTCCCAATTGATCGGTTCGATGTAAGTTCGATCCGCCATTTCGGGGTCGGTCATGATCGTGGCGGGATTGGAATTCACCAGCACCACGATGTACCCCTCTTCGCGAAGGGCTTTACAGGCTTGTGTCCCGGAATAGTCAAATTCGCAGGCTTGACCGATAACGATAGGACCAGAACCGATGATCAGAATCTTGTGAATGTCGTCGCGACGAGGCACGGCGGCGGACCTTGATGTGGAGCAGATGGCAGGGCATGCATGCGCGACCTCTTCGCGTGGCTACTCCAAACCACGGTCGAAATTGCGCGAAACCGCCCGAGACTACCAAACACCACCAGAGATTCAAGGTTCGCGGAAAGAGTTCGATCGCATTTCCCGAATTCTGCCCTGAATTCGCGAGTTTCCCATCCAAGATCGGTTTACGATTTTGAAAGTTCACGTCGGAATTCGTGCTCACGCGTCAAACTTGCACCGCAATCTGCGACAACACGATTCGAAAAATGCGTCGACCAGGTCCGCATTTGAAATGGCGTGTCACCGTCGCTTCACCGCAACGTCGGTTACCAAAGTTTCGTCCGTAAGACTTTCAGGACGACGCTCCGTTTTTCGAAGTCCAGAAACGAGGGAACTTGTTGCGGGTCAGCCTTCGTTTCTACGGTCACCTGCCGCAGTAGATTGCCGATGCGCGCGACGGGATAGACGACGGCGATTTCATCGAATGACACGGCCGTTAAGGGAATACATTTTCCAAAACGTTCGTGCGCTCCGCCGCTTGCGTCTTCAAGCGGATCCCGGTCATGGGGTGTCTTGTCCATCATGCCAGTCACGAACTCTTCGAGAAAATCGCCAAAGTCGTGAATGGCGCCGCGTTCTGTGCGTCGACTGGGTTCCCGCAGGTCAACCATTCTCGCGTTGATCAAAAGGCAGGTGTCGTTGAAAGGTTCGTTGATCGACTGATTGACGTAACCCGCGCACGCGTAACCGTTTTTCAACAGGCACGCGACGGGAATGTACTCCGTGCCATCCGACTTGCTGCCGATCAACTTCAAGAATTCGTCGCGTTGCATGATCCGCTCCGGAACAGGCCGATCTGCGGTTGATCAAGAGAGCCCCGATCGAGATGTCCCGCAGAGTCGACAAGCTTCCAGTACAGTACGCATCAACACCAGTTTGTGTTTGGTGGTTCTCGATCAATCCATTTCAGGATTGCAGTCGGCTCTTCCACGATGCGACCCGCTCAAGGACCGGATTTCGTCCGCCACTACCGAAGCTGCTGAGCCGAGCCACAACATTTCGTACGCCGACGTAGTTGGAAACGTCTGCCTCGATTTTGTCACAGGCCACTTGAAGTTCCGGCAAACTGAGTTCAGCCAGTTTGCATCCCTTGGATTCGCAAAGTCGGACGAGCTTTCCGACCACTTCGTGTCCCGTCCGCATCGGGACGCCGCGGCTGATCAGATATTCCATCAGCGTCGTGGCGTCGAGAAAGCCCTCCTCCAGGCGGGCATTGATCGATTCAAGCTGCAATTTCGCCCTGCGGACGACGCGCGGTGCCAGTTCGACACAGGCGTAAACGGTATCAAAGGCATCAAAGAAGGCGAGTTTGTCTTCCTGCAGGTCGCGGTTGTAGGCGAGGGGAAGACCCTTCAGCAGCGTCAGGATCTGGGTGACGTCGGCGATCACGCGTGCCGATTTGCCGCGAATCAGTTCCAGCACATCCGGATTGCGTTTTTGCGGCATGATTGACGAGCCGGTCGTATACGCATCGGGCAGTTTAAGGAATCCGAATTCCGTGGTGCACCACAGGATCCATTCTTCGGCCCAACCACTCAGATGGACGGCAATCAAGGACATATCGAAAATGGCTTCTGCCAGAAAATCGCGATCGCTTGAGACATCCAGACTGTTAGCTGCGACCGCAGGTGACAAATCGTCGGCCACAAACCCCAACAATTGGGCGGATTCGTGGCGGTCGATTGGCAACGAGGTGCCCGCAAGAGCCGCGGCCCCCAGCGGAAGCACATTGACGCGTTTCAGGCAGTCGGCCAGGCGATCACGGTCTCGCTGAAATTTCTCACAATAGGCAAGCCAGTAGTGTGCGGCCATGACGGGCTGAGCACGCTGCAGATGCGTGAATCCTGGCAAGACGACGTCTGCGTCGCCATCACAGCGATCCACGAACGCCCGCTGAAGTTCGAGCAGCAATTGATCGAGTTGTGTGAGACACTCGCGCACGTACAGCTTCAGATCTGTGGAAACCTGGTCGTTCCGGCTGCGACCTGTATGCAACTTGCGACCGACGTCACCGATCCTTTGGATCAGCGCCGATTCGATATGCATATGGATATCTTCAAGCTCTGTCTTCCACTCCATTTCACCGCGAGCGATCTCACCACCGATCGTGTCCAGAGTGGCAACGATCAACTGGCATTCTTGCTCGGACAAGAGTCCGACCTTTGTCAGCATTCGCGCATGGGCTTGCGACCCGCGGATATCGACCGGAGCAAGACGATGATCAAACGAGATCGATTCCGTAAATTTTTCGACGAGCGGGTCGGTCTTTTCGTCGAAAGCACCGCCCCAAGGTTTTGCGGACAAGTCAGTTTCCTGCAGTTCAAAAGTGGATTGAAGACGCTTACTTGATGTCGGATTCGTCCAGAACAAAATGGTTTACGACCGTACGCTTTTGCGAAGTATAGACGCCATTGATGCGACCATCGGCCGTCTGGATGATAAACGGATAACCCTGTTCATCATCGGGGGTATTCACAATATCGCGAGCCGCCGGCCAGGTTTGGCCCTGATCGGTCGAAACACGCATGGTCAGCGGATTTCGTTTCGCCTGGTTGCTGTTGTTGTAAATCATGACGAGGTGACCATTTTTCAGTTTGATCAGATCGACGGCCGAATTGGGGTTGGGGAAGCTCGTGTCTTCGCCGAGCGCCCAGGTTTTTCCACCGTCTCGCGATTCGGTGCGGACGATGAAACCATCAAGCAATGGCCCATAGATGCCACCTCGACGGCAGAATGCAATCAACTTGTTTTGATCAAGCTGGACGACCGAAGGCTGGATGTTGCCGATTCGCGAATGGACCTTGTTTGTGAAGCTCCATTCCTTCGTTTTCTTATGATACCGCGCAAAAAGCGAGGAACTTTGAGCACCGATGGCTTTCGCGTCAGTGCCCTTTTCCTGGTAGATCGGAACGAGAAAATCACCATCGAACAATTGAATCGGCTGTGAACGGACCATCATGCCACGTTCGAACGTCAGCATTTCGGAATCGGTCCAGGTATGACCATTGTCGTGTGAATACTTGTACTTAATCACCGAATCGGCCCAGGTTTTGCCATATCGGCAGACGTAGAACAACCAGGTTGCTCCGCCGGGTTCTTGCCAGATGACGCCATTGCCGTCGGCGCGATCGGGGGTGTCCGCAATCGTCGTCGGCAGGGACCACGAGGTCTTCCCTTTTTCGCGTCGCGAACCGAATACCGCGGTATCGCCCTTGTATTCGCCTTCGCCGCCATAGTAGGCGATGTACAAGTCGCCATTCGCCAGTTCCCCGATGCTTGCCGGGTGCTTGTATTCCCCACCCGGTATGTCCGGGCCGAAGACTTTCTCGATCGTCAGCTCGGCACGAACGGAGCTCGTCGCAACGAGGAGTGCCATGCACAGCGATGCGTTAAAAACTCGGTAAATCATAGACATTGTGCCAAAGATGCAGGGGGATGACGGCAATGAATTCACGATGAAAAGATCGCGCGACTGAGCCTAAACCGTTGATCGCGACAAGTCTAGTTTGCGATCAAGGAAATCGTTGGGCGGCATGCGATTGCCCTTGCTCGCAGCACTGTTGCCACCTGACTTTGGGTAACGGAGGTCTTGGGATTGAAGCCGAACGTTTCATTTCGAGTGAAGTGGCGATGCACATTTGAATGCCTTACTCTTTCCGCCTTCGACCGCGAATACGGTGCTGAATACAAGGGATCAGCGTTTGTCGACAGGAGTTCGGCAAGCAAAGTGGGGGCTACGATGTCTTTGGATGAACTCAATTCGGACGCCAATGCGCCGGATCAAACCCGCGGCGATTCGAGCGGTGAAGAGGCGAATCCCGGTTTGCTGGGCGTGATGGGCCGGATCATGGGGCCCGCCATCGCTGCCCTGATCCTACTTACCCCGTCGCCCGAGGGGTTGGCTCCGTCGGCGCAACGCCTTTTGGCGGTCACCATCTGGATGGCGATCTGGTGGGTCACGCAGGCCATTCCGATTGCGGCGACCAGCCTGATGCCGTTGGCAATGTTTCCCTTGCTAGGGATTCAGTCGGCCAAGACCGTCGGGCAGTCTTATCTCGGTGACACCTCATTTCTATATCTGGGGGGATTCATGATCGCCCTGGGGATCGAACGCTGGAATCTGCATCGCCGCCTCGCCTTGTTGACGGTGTCTGCCACGGGAACGAGTCCACGTCGAATTGTGCTGGGATTCATGCTGGCGACCTTTAGCCTGTCAATGTGGATTAGTAATACCGCGACGACTCTGCTGATGCTTCCCATCGCCGTGGCACTGTTGAACACGCTTGAACAACGCTCCGTCAGTTCGCGTTCTTCCGCCAAGGGCGTTCCCGCGTCAGTCGATCCGCAGTTTGCGCATCTCGCGACTTCACTCACTCTGGGAATTGCTTATGCCGCCAGTATTGGCGGACTGGCAACACTTGTCGGGACACCGACGAATTTGGCGTTTGTTGAGATCTGGAACAAATCGATTCCGGGCCAACCCGCTGTGTCTGCATCGCAATGGATGCTGACGTGGACTCCCTTCGGGATCGTCTTCTTGATTTGCGCGTGGCAGGTGCTGGTATGGGGGCTCAAGCCTCCGGTCGGGTTTGAACGCTTCGACCGAAAGTATTTTCGAGACCAACTGCGTGACCTTGGGGCAATGTCTTTCGCCGAAATTGTGATGCTAATCCTATTTGCCGTGACAGCGATGCTCTGGCTCTTTCGGACCGACTTCACCTTTGGCGACGTCGTTCTGGTTCGCGGTTGGGGAGGGACCGTCGGTCGATGGCTGATTTCGCTGGGCGTACCGAAAGAAAAGTCTCTGGAATTCGTCAGCGACGCGACGGTGGCGATGGTCATCTCGATCCTCATGTTTGTGATTCCGGTCCGCCGAGCGCGCACAGGTTCACCGCAATACCTGATGGACTGGGCGACGACATCGCGAATTCCCTGGGGAATTCTGCTGTTGTTTGGCGGAGGCTTCGCAATTGCAGGTGCGTTCGAGTCGACAAAGCTCTCGGAATGGGTGGGTGGTGGATTCAAAACGGTAGGTGCCGGTCAGCCAACCTGGGTCTTGATTGCGGCGGTGTGTACGTTGCTGACGTTCCTCACGGAATTTACCTCCAACGTCGCGACGGTGAACACGGTTCTGCCAATCATCGCGGCGGCGTCACTCGCACTCGAGATTGATCCTCGGCTGCTGATGATCCCGGCGACAATCTCGGCCAGTTGCGCGTTCATGCTGCCGATTGGAACTCCGCCCAATGCGATCGTGTTCGCGACGGGCCGAATCAAAATGAGCCAGATGGCAAGCTACGGATTGATTCTGAATCTCCTAGGAATTGTGCTCGCCGTGGCGGCGGTCTATGGGCTGATGATCCCTCAACTTGGGATTCAAGTGAAGTAATGCTTGCCGCTAGACAGTAGGGTTTGCTGTGTTTCTCGAGAGAAATTCGAGCTTTTTGTGGTTTGGTGCCATCACAGCGGGCTTGGGCCGGGCGTACGGATTGGGGCAAAAAACGAGAATTGCAGCCATCGATCCGCAGATTCACGGTTGATTGCCGGCAATTGCACTCTGAAAATTTCGAAAGTGACGCAACCTTTTGCCAATCACGCGAATAATTGATTCGGCGGTTGGGAAAAGTGCTGACTGTCGTCAGCCTGGGGCTTGCCTGCGATACCTATGAGTCGGCAAGTGGGTTAACAAACGCCATCGTCGCAATCGTGCTGCTTCGAGACAACCATCGATGCGAAGAGCTGGCGACAAACGTCGTGGGAACATGAGGAGAAGAATCGTGATGAACTTGAAGTCCGCGAAATGGGTGTTGGCAGTGACGTGTCTTCTTGCGATGAGCACGAGTGGTGCTGTGTTCGCGCATGGAGGCGGCGGGCATGGTGGTGGTGGCGGACACGGAGGAGGAGGTCATGGCGGAGGTGGTGGCGGCTATCATGGCGGCGGAGGATACCACGGAGGTGGTGGGTATCATGGCGGCGGTGGATATCATGGCGGGTATGGCGGCGGTTACTACGGCGGATATGGTGGTGGCTATGGATACGGCCTGGGGCTGGGATATGGACTAGGATACGGTTTGGGATCTGGCGGCTACTACGGTGGTTACCCCTATGGAAACTACGGGTACAGCGGCTATTCCGGGTACTACGCTCCAAACTATTACAACTACAGCACGCCCGTTTATTCGAACTCAATCTACACCGGCAGTTCGCCAGTCATTACGTCGCCACAGATGATTCAGTCCACTCCGCAAGTGACGTATGACAACGGCGAGATCGTCGTTTTCAGTCCGCCGACGAATACCCAGGTCATCCAGTACACGCTGAATGGAATGTCGTACTCGATGAAGCCAGGTACCGTTCAACGCTTTCGAAACGATCGCTCCTGGGTGGTGCAGTTCAACGATGGCAATGGTCAAACGTTACAGTACACACTGTCCACCGGAAACTACAAATTCAAGCCGATGGGAACGGGCATGGGCTTGTTTGGAACGCAAGATCTGCCGGAATCTACAACGGTCGTGACGCCGGCCCCTGGTAACGCGACGCCGACTCCCACGCCGCCTGCTCCGGCACCGATGCCATAATCGAGGATAAGGCGATCTTCAAATTGAAAGGCCGTGACACGCGCTGGGCGAGTCACGGTCTTTCTTACTTTGACGCGACAATTCGAAGTGTCTAGAGCGTTTCCTCGTTAGTCGTAGCGGTATCCGCAGTGCTTAAAGTCCCCTCTGCACTCTTGCTCAGAGAAGAAATCGAGAATCTTTCCACAGAGTTTTGTGAGCTTTTCGGTTGTGCGTTCCGCCCCATCTCTGAGCAATTTTTTTAGCTTGAAAAACGCGAGCTCAATCGGGTTGAGATCGGGGGAATACGTGGGCATATAGCGGAGTTCCGCACCAGCAGCCTGGATCGCACTATGAATGCCGACCACCTTGTGGCTGGAGAGGTTGTCCATCACGACAATGTCACCTGGAGAAAGCGTCGGGACCAGGTGTTGCTCAACCCAAGCGCGAAAAATATCCCCATTGAACCAGAAAAACGGTGTCAGGAACCTTTTTCTGGTTCAGAATCTAAAAACGCAAAGAAGGGCTGCTGAACGAGGAATTCGATCGCACCAGCGTTTCTGACAGAAATCGATATGAAGGGCTCAATGAAAGAGTCCGTGACGTACGCAGGGCATGTCACGGACTCTTTGTAATTAAGTGAGGATTTCAGGAATTCTTCGTGAGTCTACTTCTTTAGATCGCCAGCAATCGCGTTGACGAGCTTTCCGGCGTTGATGTGTTTTTGGAGCGCTTCGATCACGTCGTTTCGCTTGAGGGCCAAGATCTTTGCCTCGAGCTTCGCCTGGTGTTCTAGCGTCCTACCCAAAAGCAATGCGTTGGCGAGGATGCCGGTCAACTTGGCGTCGTCGCCTCGATCGGCTTCTTGACTTTTCACCCAACCCTCTTGAGAGTCTGACAATTCACTGTCGGTTGGACCATCTTTCAGCAGCCGTTCAATTTCCTCACGGGCCAGAGTGACCACCTTTTCGACGTTCATCGGATTGCAAATCGCGTACACGGTCAACGTGGATCGTTGATCCAAGGCACTCGAGCGGAATCCCGTGCCGACTCCATAAGACAATCCCTCTTTCTCGCGGATGCGGCTCATCAGGCGCGAGGCGAATCCGCTGCCGCCCAGGATTTCATTACCGACGATCAAACCGGGATAGTCCGGGTGATCATCACGGAGTGGCATCAGCAGTCCCGCGAAGTAAATTGCGTTGGCTTTGTCAGGCGTGTTGATGCGGATCATTTCCGGTTTGGGTTGCGGGTCACCCTTACGTGCAATTCGCTCGTAGGGTTTCTTCGACTTCCAACCGGCGAGTGTCGCCGTCATCACCTTTTTCACTTCTTCTTCGTCAAAGTCGCCGACAAGGACGAGTTCGCCTGCCTGAGCGGAAACGAACTCTTCATAAACCTTCTTGATTGCTGCGACGTCGAGCTTTTTCACAAGGGCCAATTCGTCGACGAAGCTTGGCAGGTGGCGAACGTCACCCGCAGGATAGGGGCTAAGTTTTTGCTGAATCGCACGTGGGGCCAACGCCTGAGGCTCGGCTGTTTGTTCTTCCAATTCACCTGTTCGGCGCTGCTTGAGGATCTCAAATTCCTCTGTGGACAGCGCTGGTTCGCGTAGAATCTGTTGCAAAAGTTCCAACGCGGGGATCAGGTTTTCACGTTTCGATTGAATGGCGAATGTGGCCTCGCCCGCCCCACCGCTGGCAATGAGGGTCGTTTGCAGTTCATCGAGCTTATCGGCGACCTGTTCGCTGGTCAGTTTCTTGGTGGCTCGCGCCATGAGTTGCGGAAGGAACTCACAGGCCTCGGACATGCCGAACAGCGATTCTGCGGTTCCGTATCGCAGACGCAACTGTAACGAGACGGTGTTGCCTCGTGTTTTCTTCGGAAGCAAAGCGACCTTGACGCCTTCGATTGTCGAGCGTTTCACACGGGCTTCGATGGCGGCGGGTGAGGCATCAAACGCCTCAACTGCAGCAGACTCTTCACGTCCTTTGTAGTCTTTGACGAGCGCCGCGATATCAGGAGGACTCGCGATCGGAGTGCGTTGTGGCTGCTGTGTCGGAACATAGATTCCGACGGTGCGGTTGCTGGTTTGCAGATACTTCTTCGCGACTCGATTCACATCGTCGACGGTCACCTTGGCAATCCGGTCGCGGTTCAGGAAGAACAGTCGCCAATCCCCTGCCGCCGTCGATTCGGCAAGTTCGACCATCAGTCGCGGGGTGTCCGAACTGATTTGGTCGATGTACTTCTGGAACTGAAGCTTGGCGCGAGCGACTTCGGCTTCGGTGATCCCGCCACTGACGACCTCTTCGATCGTATCGATGATTCCTTCGGCTACGGAATTCGTTTCGTTTCCGGGAACGACTTCCGCAGAGATGTACATGGCGCTCGGGTCATGCCAGGCATAGGCCATTCCTTGAACTTTCGCGGCGCGTCGCCGCTCGACCAGTGACTTGTAGAGTCGGCCCGTTTTGTCGGCGGTGAGCGTCGCTTCCAGAACCGCGACGGCCGCGAATTCGTCATCGGACGCGGCGGGAATGTGATAGACTACACCTGCGACGGCCACGTTGCCGACGCGCCGCAGCGTCACGAGCCGCTCGCCATCCTGGGCCGGTTCTTCGGTGTATGTCGAACGAATTGGCTCACTGGGGCGGGCCAACGGACCAAAGTACTTCTGGACGAGCGCCAGCGCTTTGTCTTCTTCCAGGCGGCCACCCACGAACAAGACGACATTGTCGGGGCGATAGTACTTTTTGTAGAACGCGCGAAGGTTGTCGACCGGAACGCGTTCGATGTCTGCGCGATTGCCGATCGTCGATTTTCCATAGTTGTGCCACTCATACGCGGTGGCAAACATGCGTTGTTCGAGAATCATCGCGGCGTTATTTTCGCCCATCTCGAATTCATTGCGAACAACCGTCATTTCGCTGGCCAGGTCTTCGGCCTTGATGGGGCAATTTACCAGTCGATCGGCTTCCCAGGCGATGGCCCATTCCAGGTTCTCGTCGCTGGCGGGCAGTGTTTCATAGTAATTGGTGCGATCGACCCAGGTCGTTCCGTTGTATTTCGCCCCGCGCGCTTCGAGTTCTTGATCGGGACGGGGGTGGGTGGGGGTGGGCTTGAACAGCATATGCTCAAGTAGGTGTGCCATCCCGGCTTCGCCGTATCCTTCGTGGCGCGAGCCCACCAGGATCGTCATATTGACAGTGATCTTGGCTTTCGACGGTTCGGGGAAAATCACGACTCGCAAGCCGTTTTCGAGTTGATATTCAGTTAACCCCTCAACCGTGCCTACCTTAACGGGGTCAGCAGCGTTGATTGAGTTCCATCCCAACCCGACGACAGCCAGCAGAGCGAACAACTGGCGATACACCATGAACGACACTCCTTGTTTGTCTGCCAGCCTGTTGAATCAACGTGGCCGGCTCCGCCAATCTCTGGAAACACCAAGAATCCGTACGAGCCCCAGATGCCCACCCAACACTGGTCCGCAGGTGGTTAATCGAAACCGCGTCATCTTCAGTGAACGCCGAAAGGCTACACGCCGTCTGGTGATTCTGAAAGTGATGTGACGCATTCGAGGTTGAGTGAATCACGAATTGGAGTTAACGTTAGTGCAGGGGGGCGACGCACCTGGTGCCGAGCCAGAAGGCAGGGATGCGTTTAGGTTTTCGAACCGAAACGCGGCGGACAAGGACGTCACGTTGATACTGACACGCTCCATTCGGCGAAAGCTGGTAATTGGACTCGCGCTTGTGTTCGCGATGGTCTCACTGCTTTCCATCGCCGGCCTTTCTGCACTCTACGCGTACTGGACGGTCACCGAGAATCTCCGGGTGAGCCGTAACGAGCCCAGAACGGACGAACTGCTGGCAGCGATGGTCGGGCTGAACCAGGCCCTGATTCGCCCGCCAAAGCAGGGCAATCCTCTGACGCCGTTGCCCGCGACGCTGGAGATCGAGCTGAACGAATCGCTTTGGGATGAGCGGCGCGAGAAGGTTCGCACGGAATTGCTCAAGTACTACGATCGACTAGAGCATCCGTACCATTCGTCGGGGCCGCCGATTCCGCATGGCGCCATCATGAGCAAGTTGGACCATATCAGTACGCGACTGTCGCGGTTGGACGAAGCCCGCAAGGCACTGAATGACGCGGGCAAAGTTTTGGGCGAGGGAAACCAAGGACAAGATAAGCATACTGCCCTGCGCAAGCAGCGTGAGTTCATCCTCAAAATCCTGGTCGAGAATGTGCTGCTGCTTGAGACGCTTGTGCAAGATATTCCCAATCCCGGCAGTTCGGTTGATTCGATCTTGCGTGATTCCGATGCGGCCATCAAATGGCGGCTCTGGTTGATTGGTGGCGTCACTCTTACGGTGGCGCTGATTTTCGCGGGGCTGATTTATTGTGGTTACCATTGGATTCTGGTTCCGATTCGTCGACTTCACGATGCCGCGTCGCGCGTGGCCAATGGCAACTACAGCTATCGATTGAAGCTTCGCGGCCGAGACGAGATGGTCGAGCTGGCCGAGATGTTCAATAAAATGACGGAACGATTTCAGTTCGATAAGGGCAAGCTCGATCGAGAAGTGGAAGAACGAAGTCGTCAAATCTTGCGAAGCGAGCGATTGGCTGGAATCGGTTTTTTCGCGTCCGGGGTTGCACACGAAATCAACAACCCGCTGCAGGCGATCGGTGCCGCGGCCGAATCGCTAACAAGTCGGCTACAAGAAGGGTCACTCGGTCAGGAACTTCCCCCTTCTGATCGTGAATTGCTTGCCACCTACTTGGGGATGATCGAACGCGAATCGACACGCTGTCAGCAGATCACGTCGCGCGTCCTTGATTTTGCACGAGGGACCAATGGTCCGAAAACTCGGCAGGACTTGACCAAGATTGTGGCCGAAGTGCTTGATATGGTGACGCATATGAGCAAGTTTGACGGACACACGATCATCTTCGACCGAAGTCGGCCCCATCTGGCGGATGTCAGTGCCGCAGAGATTAAACAGGTCGTGCTGAATCTGGTCGCAAACGGGCTCGAGGCGATCAGCGGCAAGGGCACGATGACAATTCAGATTCTGGAACTGGTGGATGAAGTGGTCATCAGCGTACAAGATAATGGCTGCGGAATGACCGCCTCGGTCATTCAAAACTTGTACGAACCCTTCTTTACTGAAAAGGCCAATGGCAAAGGAACGGGACTGGGGCTTTCGATCACGAATCGAATCGTGAGTGATCATGGCGGTCGAATTGAAGCGACCAGCGAAGGACCGGGGCATGGAAGTACGTTTCGCGTGCACCTGCCACGGTGTGCCAAGCCCGCCAGTTCGTCCGCGGCCTGATCCGTGCCTGGTCCCCGTTTCCGAAGAGCCAAGACGATCTGATGTCTCGTTATGACCTGCTTTCCACGTACGACTATCAGCTACCGGACGACTTTATCGCCAAGGAGCCGCTGGCCGAACGCGATGCGTCGCGGCTAATGGTTGTCGATCGCCAGTCGGGTTCGATCGAACACCGGCGCATTCGTGATTTGCCTGCGCTGCTGTACGCAAACGACTGTCTCGTTCTGAACAATAGTCGTGTCCTGCCGGCACGGCTGTTTGGCGTACGAACCGCCACGGGCGGAAAGTGGGAAGGTCTGTACCTCAGTTCGACCTCGACGGGGTTGTGGCGATTGATCGGCCAAACCCGCGGATATCTTCGCCTTGGAGAAACGATCACGCTTGCGAATGACGGCGGGGAAACGCTGCAGTTGAAGCTGATCGAGAAAGAAGCGGACGGAATCTGTCAGTTCGAGCCACTGCGATGTGAAGGCGTGCTTGAACTGCTGCCACGATTTGGAACCGTTCCATTGCCGCCGTACATGGATCGTAAGCAGGCCACTGCCAACGACTGGGAACGATACCAGACGACGTATGCGCAATGCCCAGGGTCGGTCGCCGCCCCCACAGCGGGACTACACTTCACCCCCGAACTGCTTGACGCTTGCCGTCAAAAGGGAATCGGGCGAGCGGAAGTCACACTGCATGTGGGGATTGGAACGTTTCGGCCGGTTTCGGTCGAAAATCTGACCGAACACCGCATGCACTCGGAATGGTGTGAAGTACCGCAGGAGACAGCCGACACCTTGTCGGCCGCTCGATCCGCTCACGGCCGGATCGTCGCGGTGGGAACGACCAGTTTACGGACGCTGGAATCTGCAATTCCGACAGCAGAAACATCGGCCGTGACCCCATTTCAGGCATGGCAAGGCGAAACGAATCTCTTTGTTCGACCGCCGTATCGCTTTCGCTCGACCGATATCTTGCTGACCAATTTCCATTTACCGAAATCGACGCTGCTGATGCTCGTCGCGGCATTTGGAGGCCTGGATTTGATTCTCGAAGCGTACCGCATTGCAATTGCCGAGCGATATCGCTTCTTCAGTTACGGCGATGCGATGCTGATTGTGTAACGGGGCGCTCAGGCCATTTTTGTCGTCGTAGCAGAAATCGGCGTGACGTGATCCAGAGAACCTGAACCAGGGACGGACTTTGACTGTCCCTGGTCCCACCGACAAGCGGAATTGATATCCGGGCCGACAAACCGCCGGAAAACTTCACCAAAAACCCCGATTGTTCGTGTTCCGCGGATACTTACCAACGTGCTGAAATCTGCTCACTCTCGTGGCTGGCGGTTCGACATCTGCGGGCAACTGGATTACAGTAGAGGTTTCAGAACCAGCTTTTCGACGTATGGACGTTCACAGCCTGTTGAAATAACGGGAACAGGCACCGTGGCGTTCGTGATGTGATGGCGTTTTCGAGTCTGAGCGGAGTCAGTCCCCGTTATTTCAACAGGCTGCGATCGCTTTTTTGATTGACCGAGTTGTCTGATGAATGATGCCAGCGGACCTGATTTTTCAAAATCTGATCTGATCCCCGTGATCGCGCAAGATGACGCGACGGGCGACGTGTTAATGCTCGCTTATATGAATCGCGAAGCGTACGAAGAAACGTTGCGAACCGGGCGGGTTTGTTATTACAGCCGCAGCCGCCAGAAGCTGTGGCGAAAGGGCGAAGAGAGCGGCCATGTTCAGGAATTGAAAGCTCTGTTCTTCGATTGCGACGCCGATACGCTTCTTGCGAAAGTGACGCAAATCGGCGGTGCCGCGTGTCACGAGGGGTACCGTAGTTGCTTCTTTCGCCGGGTTGACCCCCAGACGAATGCGGTCTCCGTCGTCGGAGATCGCGTGTTCGATCCCAAGGCGGTTTACAAGAAATCGTAGGCTGTCCGTGCGAGCCCTCGCACGGTATCACTGTAAGATTGCACCACTCCCATTCCGCGTCGCTGAAGTTGACCAGTGAGTCTGCAGGCTCCCGCAGAATATCTCCTTTTCGCTCCTCTTTCCAAACGAAGCTCCGATGTCTGAAAAGATCCTCAAGCTGGGAATTCCTGCTGGAAATCTCCAGGAAGCCACTGCTGAACTGTTCAAAAAGGCGGGGTACAACATCAAGTTCTCGTCCCGCTCGTACTATCCCGAAATCGACGATAGCGAAATCGAGTGCATGTTGATTCGTGCCCAGGAAATGGCGCGGTATGTCGAACAGGGTGTGCTTGACGCCGGGATTACCGGGTACGACTGGATTCTCGAAAACAATGCGCAGGTCCATCAGGTTTGCGAACTGATGTTTTCAAAGGTCAGTCGCCGCCCAGTCCGCTGGGTTCTGTGCGTCCCGAATGATTCTCCCGTGAAGTCGGTGAAGGATCTTGAAGGAAAACGGATTGCGACCGAAGCGGTTGGAATGACGCGACAGTATCTTGAAAAACACGGTGTCAAAGCACAGGTGGAGTTTTCGTGGGGTGCCACAGAAGTGAAGCCGCCCAAACTGGCGGACGCGATTGTGGAAATCACCGAGACCGGAAATTCGCTGCGTGCGAACAATCTGCGGATCGTCGACGAACTGATGCAAAGCACCACGCGGATGATCGCCAATAACGCCGCATGGGGCGATACGTGGAAACGCGAAAAGCTCGAGAACATTGCACTGATGTTGCAGGGGTGCCTGGCGGCCGAAGGGAAAGTCGGGATCATGATGAATGTTCGGCGCACCGACCTCGCTTCAGTGATTCGCGAGTTGCCCGCGCTGCAGAAACCGACTGTGTCATCGCTTTCCGATCCTGATTGGGTCGACGTCAATACCATTGTCGACGAATCGTTCGTGCGAAAAATTGTCCCACGATTAAAGGCGGCAGGCGCCAGAGGAATCGTAGAATATCCCATCAACAAGATCATTGACTGATCGCACTGCGACGGGATGTCGTAGTGCTTGAAATGCCGTTCTGAGATGCCATGGAGTATCGTCGGATGTCTTTTCAACGATTCTCGTCGCAACGAGCCTCGGGCTTTCGGCTGTCGGATTGGCTGATCGTCATTCTGCTGGTGTCCGTCGCAGGATGGGTCTGGTGGCAGAGCGATCCGTCACCGACGGAAGAACCGAATTCGGAAATTGGATCGATTAACGGTCCGGTCGTTCCGCCCCGAAGTGTGACGCTGCCCGACGAAGACGCGCCGTCTTCCGCAGAAATGCACCCCGACGAGGAATCATCTGGGCGTACGACGACCAATGAGAAGCCAGATGAAGCATCGTCGGACGCCCCGGGGCTTCGGCAACGCGATCGGTCGCATGGACATGCTGACGCGAAGCGCAATGGAACAGAGCATCGAGCCAACAAGCGTGAGCTTCATGCCCGAGAAGGTTCGCTCAAAATCGCCAATCAGACGATTCGCGATCTGTCCGGGCGAATCGTTTTCCGCGGAACCGTCGACCTCAAACCGACGATCGATCGGATCGAACGTGGCGATCCTCATCGGCATCGAAATGATGGCACGATCTTTCAAAACCGCGAGCGACGGATTCCCGCCAAAGGCACGGGCTACTATAAAGAGTATGTCCATCCGACGCCGGGGGAAACGGGGCCGGGACCGCAGCGTGTGATCATTGGACAGGAAGGTGAGATCTGGTACACGCCAGACCACTACCGCACGTTCTATCGCATCAATTCGGGCGAAGACGAACGCTGATACAATGCCGCCTCGCATGGGGACGTCGAGGCGGCGCGAATCGTTTGCGTCGCACTGCTGCAATCGTCTCAGGCATCAGACTGCAGCTTGGCGGCCGTCAGCGTATTCTCAAGCAGCATTGCAATCGTCATTGGACCGACCCCGCCCGGAACGGGAGTAATGGCCGACGCTATCGCGGAAACGGGCTCCCAATCGACATCGCCAACCAGGCGATCTCCCACACGATTGATGCCGACATCAATCACAACGGCACCTGGACGGACCATCTCGGCCGTGACGAACCGAGGCTGTCCAATGGCTGCGATCAGAATGTCGGCCGTCCGTGTGATCTCGGCCAGATTCTTGGTCCGGCTATGACAGATGGTGACCGTGGCGTTGGCGGTTTCCCCCTTTTGCACCAGCATCAGGCTGACCGGCTTGCCGACGATTTCGCTACGTCCCAGAACGACGACATGTGCCCCGTCGACTGTCACATTGGACTCACGCAGCAGCACCTGGACGGCTCGCGGCGTACAGGGTAGGAATCGAGGCCGGCCCTGTGCCATCCGTCCGACATTTTCGGGATGAAAACAGTCGACGTCCTTGATCGGCGACACCGCGTCCAAGACGGTTGTTTCGTCAATGGCTTTTGGCAACGGCAGTTGAACGAGAATTCCGCTGACGGTTTCGTCGGCATTCAGCCGGGCGATCAATTCCAAGAGTTCTTGTTGCGTGGTGGAGTCAGGAAGCCGATGCACGTCGCTGGCGATCCCGACTTTGGAACAGGCTTGTTCCTTGTTTCGGACGTACACGTGACTGGCAGGGTTGTCCCCGACCAGAATTGCGGCCAGCTTGGGAGAACGATTCGCGACATTGCGAAACGCGACGACATCCGCTGCCAGACGTTCGCGAATTGATGCGGCGATGGCTTTGCCATCAATCACTTTTGCGGTCATTGCAATGGGCTCTTTCGATGTTGTCACGGACCTGCAAATTCGTCCGGAGCGCCAGCGAGAGACGATGGGTCACGTGCCCCCCCGCCAGCCCAACGGGGGAGGAAGAACCTGAAGCGTCATTACTTTGTCGTCGGACGTCCCGCACCAGTGGTCCAGCCGCTCTGTTCTGACAAGTTCTCGAACATCGCCCGCAGGCTCAGTGGCCTCTTCGCAGCGCGTTCCTCGATTCATCAATCCAGCTTGGATGATTCACTAAGCGAGAATTTCGTGCACGATCTTCCCATGCACGTCCGTTAGACGGAAGTCTCGCCCCTGTGCCCGGTAGGTCAATTTTTCATGATTAATGCCCAGCAAGTGCAAAATCGTGGCGTTCAGGTCGTGGACGTGAACAGGGTTGCTCGTGATGTTGTAGCTGAAATCGTCTGTTTCCCCGTGCACCATTCCCGGCTTGATCCCGCCGCCCGCCATCCACATCGTGAAATTGCGTGGATGATGATCTCGGCCGTAATTGTCTTTGGTCAGTGTTCCCTGGCTATAAACGGTTCGTCCAAACTCACCGCCCCAAATCAGCAACGTATCTTCCAGCATGCCGCGCTGCTTCAGATCCTTGATTAGTGCCGCGCAAGGCTGATCGCAGCCCTTTGTCAGTTGGCGAATCTGCCCCGGCAGACTGCCGTGGTGATCCCAACCACGCAAAAAGACCTGGGTAAAGCGGACACCACGTTCTGCGAGTCGTCGGGCCAGTAGGCAGTTGTAGGCAAACGAACCTGGCTGAGTCACTTCGGGGCCGTACATGTCGAGAACATGCTTGGGTTCCTTCGAAATGTCTGCCAGTTCCGGAACCGAGGTCTGCATCCGAAACGCCATTTCGTATTGAGCGATACGCGCCGCAATTTCGGGGTCGCCGACTTCCGCCAACCGCTGCTGATTGAGCTCCCCCAAGCCGTCGAGCATCTGACGACGGACATTGCTGCTGACACCGGGTGGGTTGGTCAAATAGAGGACGGGATCACCCGATGATCGCAGCGACACGCCCGAATGTTTCGTTGGCAAGAAGCCGGACGCCCACATGCGGGAAAACAGGGCTTGGTTCATGCCGCCTGTTGCGAGACGCGAAATCAGCACGACGAACGATGGCAAGTCTTCATTTGGACTGCCGATTCCGTAGGACAACCAAGCCCCCAGCGAGGGGCGTCCTGGCAGTTCGCTTCCCGTGGTCATGAACGTAATCGCGGGATCGTGATTGATCGCATCGGTGTGCATCGACTTCACGATGCAGATATCGTCCGCCACGCTCGCCATTTCCGGCAGCAGTTCGCTGATCCAGGCTCCATGCTGGCCGTGCTGAGCGAACTTGAACATTGACGGTGCGACCGGGAAGCGGGCTTGTCCCGAGGTCATGGTCGTGATCCGCTGGCCGTTTCGCACGGACTCTGGCAGGTCTTTATCGAAGTACTCTTCCAGTTTGGGCTTATAGTCCCACAAATCAAGTTGCGAAGGGCCGTCCGCCATGAACATCCAGATGACCCGCTTCGCCTTCGGCGCATGATGCAGTGCGGGCATCATGCCGAACGTCTGGCGTTCGCCGTCGGCCGCCAGATCACTTGCAAAAATGCTGGGGTTCATGCAGGCCCCCAGGGCTGCAGCACCCAAGCCTGTCGCTGATCGGCCGAAGAAATGTCGCCGAGTCATCGCCAGTTTGTATTCGAGAATTGGATCCATGGCAGGTTCCTGATCGTGTAATCGGTCAAAAGGCATCGCGATGCGAAGCCTATTTCGTGATGGTTTCGTCGAGGTTGATCATAAGGTTTGCGACCATGGTCCACGCTGCGTACTCCAGTGGATCAAGCGTGGTGTTTCGCGGAGAATCTCCGTAGGCCAGCAGATGCTCGGCCGATGCAGGATCGGCCGAGAACGCGGCTCGTTGCTTCTCCAGCGATTTCAGCAGGACTTCAAGCTCTTTTGCAGTGGGCGGACGAGCCGTAACCCAGCGGAAGCCGTACGTCATCTTGGCGTCTGGGGTCTGTCCCCCTTCCACCATCATCCGTTCGGCCAGTTTTCGCGCGGCATCAATGTATTGACGGTCGTTCATCAGTGCCAATGCCTGCAGTGGCGTGTTTGTCCGCGGCCGACGAACCGTGCAGTTTTCGCGCGACGGAGCATCGAACGTCGACATTGATGGGGGCGGTGCCGTCCGTTTCCAGAACGTATAGAGACTGCGACGATACAAGGATTCGCCCGCGTCCGGTCGAAACTCTCGCGTATTGCTGCCGACAAAGGCGACCGCCTCCCAGATTCCTTCCGGTTGATACGGCTTCACGCTTTTTCCACCCGAACGTTCGACCAGCAGTCCGCTGGAAAACAGGATCGAATCGCGAATGACTTCCGCATCAAATCGGAAGCGGGGACCGCGTGCGAGCAGCAAGTTCTCGGGATCACGCGTTTGCAATGCATGAGGGACGTTGGCTGACTGCCGGTACGTGCCAGACATCAACATCAATTTGTGCATTCCCTTGATGTTCCAACCCGTACGGATGAATTCCGTCGACAGCCAATCCAGTAGTTCTGGATGGGTTGGCCAGGTTCCTTGTGCACCAAAGTCTTCAGCCGTTTTCACGAGTCCGGTTCCGAAGAACTGCTGCCAGTAGCGATTGACGATCACGCGCGACGTCAACGGATGATTCGGCGCGACCAGCCATTTCGCCAGGCCCAGCCTGTTATTCGGAGCTCCTTCCGGCAGCGGTGGCAGAATCGACGGCACGTTCCGCTCGACCTTTTCACCCTTTTTGTCATACGCACCGCGAATCAGCACGAATGTATCGCGCGGCTGAGCCAAGTCTTCGCTCACCATGGTGGCGGGAATCGCCGCATCCAAATCCTTCTTTTGCTTCTCAAGTTCCGCCGATTTGGCGAACAGGGGCGCGAAGATCGCTTTCGTTCCGATATTCACGTATTGGACGAAATAGTTCTGCAAGACTTTCTGCTGGTCGGCATTCCGCGTGCCCGATTCGACCTTCAACGCTTCCTGCACGGGGCCGGGCAATGCTTTGTTCGGGACGGGTTGTTCCGACCGTTCCCAAGCGATCTGGGAATCAAATTCGGTGGGTTTTGAGACCGACAATGTGACCGCACCTGCTCGGTCCCAGTAGCACGTTCCGCCAAATTGCGTAAAGGCCCAACCATTCAATTGAACACCGGGAAGAAGTCCAACATCTGCAGCAGAGACCTCAAGGCGTACCCACTCACCCATCTTGGGCAGCGGGCCAGCCAGGCGTTTTCCTGTCGAGTTCTTCGCACCAAATCCGATTGCGTCCTCGTCGCCCCAGTTGATGCGATGGTCCCAGGTCCCATCGTTGAACTGAAGCATGATCGATTTCGGCGGGTTGGTGGGATCGAGATAAACATACGCGAACAGCGTGTCGCCCTCACCAATCTTCAGACCGGGATTCGCCCCGGTGAAGAAATGTTGTGACAATGCGGTCGCCGTTCTCTTCGATGCCTTTTCGCCCGAGTACACAGGTCCTTCGCCTTTGGTGATAAACGCCCAAGGGCTATCGCCTTGAAGTTGTGCTCCTGCGGGCAAGTTATCGTCATCAATCCAGACCACTTCACGCCGCAAGACGGCGAGTGCATCGGCGGCCGGTTCGGCGCCTTGAAGCGGGTCGACGTAGTTGATTTTCGAAAGCTCGGCGACGAGGGTCTGCTGAACCTGCGATGATTCGTCATTGAGGCCCTTCTGACGTTGTTTCTGTTCGTCATTGGGAAGCTTCAGCAGGGGCGGAGGTAACAAAGCGTTCCCATCCATCGCCTGATCGGCCATCGAATAGAAGTACGAGTACAGCGAATAGAATTCTTTTTGAGAGACGGGATCGAATTTGTGGCTGTGGCAAACGGCGCATTGCAGCGTCAGGCCCAGGAACACGGTTGAGAGCGCTTCTGTCCGGTCAACCGCGTATCGCACCAGGACCTCGTCATCGATCGAACCACCCTCGCCGGTGGTGACGTTGCAGCGATTGAAGCCCGAGGCAATTTTTTGTTCGACCGTAGCGCCAGGGATCAAGTCACCACCCAACTGTTCAATTGCGAACTGGTCGAAGGGGAGATTGCGATTGAAAGCGCTGATGACGTAGTCGCGATACGGCCAAAGCGACCGTTCGTTGTCCAAGTGCAAGCCGTGTGTGTCACCGTAGCGTGCGGCGTCGAGCCAGATTCGGCCCTGGTGTTCGCCATAGCGGGTCGACGCGAGCAGCCGGTCGATGACACGTTCGTACGCTTGTTGTGAGTGGTCAGCCAGAAACGCGTCCACCTCGGCGGGTGTCGGTGGCAAGCCGGTCAAATCGATCGTCGCACGGCGAATCAGCGTAATCTTGTCCGCTTCCGGCGACGGTTCGAGTGATTCATTCTCCAGCTTCTTCAGAATGAACTGATCGATCTCATTCCGCACATAATTGGTGAATCGAGTTGCCGGGGCCATGCGCCGCTCGGCAGCGAGAAACGACCAGTGCCCCTGATATTCAGCCCCTTCGGCGATCCATTGTTTCAGGATTTCCACTTCGGCAGGAGTGAGGCTTTTCCCGCTATCCGCGGGCGGCATTTTTTCATCGGGATTGGACGAGGTGACCCGTTCCAGCAAAGTGCTGGCGGCTGCGTCGTGTGGCACGATTGCGGTATGGCCCGATTCCAACTTGGCGATGGCATCATCGCGCTTATCCAGCCGCAGACCGGCTTGAAGCTGGTTCTTGTCAGGGCCATGACAGAGATAACAATTGTTCGACAGAATCGGTCGAACATCGCGATTAAACTCAATCTTGCGATCCGCGGCATCGAGAACCGCAATGCAGGAAAGCGACGTGAGCGCAACAATGACAGCGAAGCGAGGCTGCATAAGGCACATCCTGGTTTCAGGACCGAAGGCAGAGGACGAGGCAGGTAGGAGTCCGGCAGGTAAATTCCGGGGCAAGCCATCGATCAATGACAACCGATTCGATGGGAAAAGTCAAACTGGAACTCGTCCAATTCACCATTAAATACAGCGGAAACGCGCGGGCGACGTAACGGCCAATTGATCTTTGTTCGACGGTCCGGATGGGGGGGAGTCGGAATCAATTCCGGACTCGATTTGCACTCACATTTGGCCCGACCACCACCCTCCCCCCTAATCCCATGATTGAATGAGCAACGGCAAAGTCAAGTCGCCTTCATAAGCTCTTACCACAATAGATGAAAGTGATTGACGGGGCCTTCCTCCGATTCCTGATCCGGGTGATTTGTCGCATTCTCCAAGAGCTGCCCCGCGGTGAAACGATGCTTTCTGAAGCCGTCGCGTGGTTAAATTTGCATCAATCCTTGTTTTCAAATCCCCGACAGGTATTGTGTGTACACTGCGCCCAAAGGGAGGCGCGATTTGCGAAGGCACCTGTGACGATCGGATGTCGGATTCATTGCATCCCGGAGATCGAAATGACAGTGACCACCGTCGAACAATGCAGTGTTGAACAACTGGTTGAAGCCATCAATCGTCGCAAACCATCGGGTCCAGTCTCTCTCAATCTCATCCGCAAAGTGTTGCCCAAGCCGATACGCCAGTGCGACGAGGCACTGGCCGAGGCCCTTCGGATCGGGGCCGTTTGGAAATATGGCGCAGTTCGCCGCATTGACCAGTATTGGACGGAACCACCCGCGGAATATGCCTGGAAATTGGTTGAGCAGAAGCTGCAAAAGAACCCCAGCGGAGTGACCCAGAAAGAAATTCAGAAGATCGCGACGAGCCCGGTTCTGTCCGGAGTCCTGGATGCTCACGACTGGATTGCGTCGCTCTCGTCGAGCGGCCGTCTCTTCGCGCAGGTTCGTGTAGGAAAAACTCGAAAGGAAATCTTTACGACGGATCAGTACGACTTCGTGGATCGCCTGATTGATCAGGCGGTCGCGAATCTGAAGGATCTCGCCGAACAAAATCAATTGACACTCGGTGCCGTGATGGAACGAGCACTCAAACGTCTATCAAGCGATTGCGGCATGAACGCGGAAAAGGTTGAGACGAGGCCTCAGTCGGCGGCTGTCGATTCGAAGCCGCCAGCCACGTTCGGTCATTTGCTCGAAACGGTTTCGACAAGTGAGGAGGATTCAACACCGGATTCTGAGGTGCGTGAGCAGATTTTGCAGGCAATGCGAGACATTAATCCCCGCGCGGACGAAGGCAGCCCGGTGCTGATGCATGAGTTGCGGCAGCGGTTGGACTTCCAGCAGATTGAGAAACTTCGATTCGACCATATTCTGCTCGACCTTTATCGGGCCCAGCAGGTCCTGCTGTTTAAGACCAGTTCGGCACAGCTCACGAGCGACGAGCGGCACAGCTTCGTCTCTGACGCTGACGGCAACTTCTATAACGCAGTCACCTTCTGGAGGAAGTAATCATGGCAGTTGCCGAGATTGCCGAGGCGTCATTATCGACTCCGCTCCGGAATCCCTTTCGGGGATCGGTCCTGGGTGATGCATGGGTGGTTGGCGATGACCGAAGTGACGTCACCACGATTCATCGGAAAACCTTCGAAAAATGCTGCGAAGCAGTGGATTGGGTTCGCCACGGAAACAGTAGTGCCGGCATCGTAATTCATGGGGAAGCGGGCAGCGGCAAGACGCACCTCATCCGAAGACTGCGACATCAATTCACGGACCGGTCGAAGCATCCCACGCTGGAACGGATCAGTCAGTCGTTCGCCTACATTCCGTTGAACACGCATTACACATCGTTGGCACGGCACACTCGCCGATGTGTCGCCGTCGATCTCATGCGAACGCCGGGCAAGGGCCCCTCACAGCTTGAGCGATTGGTTGTCACGCAATTGATGAGTGTTGCCGACGGAGCGGGCGACCTCGGACTCTGGTGGGAAAATCTCCGTGAAGAGCATGACGCTGAAATTGACGATCTGCTGTTCGCACTCGGTCAACGCGAACATCTCTCGCCGACATTTCTGCGGGTGCTGGGGCACTTTGTTCGCAATCGCCATCGTCTGGAAGTCGCAGGCTGGCTTCGCGGTGACCCACTAACCGATCTTGCGTATGAGCGGCTTGAGATCGCTCCTGAAGACCCCGATCGCGACCCCGAGGAAATCGCGCGGCGGATGCTGTCGGATTTGATGAAGCTTGCCGGTCCCGAGATCCCGCTGGTTCTGTGTTTTGATCAGGTCGAGGCGTTGCAGAACGACCGCACTGACACACTGCCCTTTTTCGCTTATGCCCAGCTTTTGGTGGATTTGTATGCCGCCGATACGAATCTCGTGCTGATCTCGTGTATGCAAACTCAGTTTGCGCAGGAAATCAGTGCCGCCATTCCGGAATATGCCTGGGCACGAATTCTCAGTTTTGCGACCTGTAGTCTGCCTCCGCTCGACGTCATCCAGGCCCGCGCCCTCCTTTCATCCCGCCTGAATGGGGATGGCCAGATTCTGCCGCTGACGGACGGTGATCTGAGCGCGATCGTGGGACGCTTGGGTTTTGCGCATCCCCGCGCGCTCTTGGACCGGGCGGCACGCCGGTTCGACCAGATTGCAGGACGGATTTTCCCATCGAACAATCCGACGTTGCCGGAATGGCTGGCTCAAGAGTGGGAACAGCGGTCAGAACAAGCGGCACGAGAGAATCAACCCGGGTCCACTGGCGAGACGCTACGGCATGGAATTCCGCTGTTGATCCGCGCGGTCGAACCGCAGTGGACGACGGGGGCTCATCCGAACAAATCGGCGCTCGATTACATCCTATCGGGTCCGCAAAAAGAGGCTCAGGTGGGAATCAAGATTTGCGACGACGATGGGCGCCGGTTGTGGGGGCAGTTGCGGACGCTGAACGATGCCTATCCGTCTCAGTTGGAGCTGCACAAACTGGTCCTGCTGCGGGATGAACGCACGCCGATCAGCAAGACTGCGGTCCAGACACTGCAATTCCTCGATAAGCTTGAGCGTAAAGAAGCCGTGTTCTACCGCGTTCCTCCCGAAGCGCTGATTGCACTGGATGCATTGCGGCGGTTGATGGCGGAATCACAAGCGGGGGATCTCGATTTTGAAGGGTCGGCCGTGCCTCCTGAATCGGTCATTGAATGGCTGCGTCAGAATTTGCCGGGGGTTTTGAAAGAGATGTCCGACCTGCTGGTGACTCCCCACGATGTCGAGCCCTCGCCATCGCAAGTTGATCTGCTGCAGGAGTTCCTGGCAGATGCATGTCTGACGTCCATCTCAAAGGCCGCGACAAAATTGAACGTCTCTGAACAACAACTGCTGACCACTGCGTTCAGCCGTGGCGACCTGTTTGGCGTGGTAAGCGGCGAGCCAAGCGTGGTCTTCTCGATGCGTGCCGGCAGCCAGTGCCTCACATTCCCATCCAGTGAGTAACGCAGCGCCTCTGTGACCGAGAATGGCGGTCGCTTAAGAGTCCAAGCATTGAGGACGAGCTCGCAGCACCACACCAGTGGCACACGATCCGAACAACAAGGCGTGACAGAACGCGAGAGGTTTGAACATGGCCGTGACCCTGACTGTTTCCGAAATTCGCCGCGCGCTCAGCCGAGCAGGTGGTCAGCCGGGCGACGGAGCTCCCTCGACAGCGGGCATCGGCACCCTGTTTCATCGAATTCTCAGTGAACTGCTCCGTCCCGACTCGCCGTGCAACGTCGAAAGCGTGGTCCGCCCGCTGGATGCCGACCTGTCGCTGTGGCGAAAGACATTGACGCGGCATGCCTATGATCAGTTGCTTGGTCCTCTGCTGACGCAACAGTCTGCAGGATTGCAGTCGCATGGCGATAAAGTGGAGAGTCTGTGGATTGCGGTGTGTGAAGCCTGCGACCTGCTGGCCGAGATGTGGTGGGAGATCACCGCCCAGGGGCGGCAGCCCGCAGATCAGCGAAGCTGGTTTTTCGCGGAACAGCAGGTGGTGCGGGAAATCCAGCAGGCAGGCTGGCGCGAACCGGTTGCAATCGTCGGGCAAGCCGATGCAATCGTTCGCGTGCCACAGAAAAGCCACTGGTGTGTGCTGGAATGGAAACTCGGCCGCGCCTCGCCCGAAGTCGATCTTGGTCAGGCGTGCCTTTACCACTTGATTCTTGAGAACCTGACGGAGATCAATGCGAAGTCGGCACTCGCGCTGATCAGCTTTCGCCCCGAACGAACCGAGACCGTATTCGAGCAGTCTCGTCTCGTCGACGCACAGCAGAGATTGATCGACTTGATCGGACATCTGGCGGGTGTTGCCCCCGGTGCCAATCGCAGTGTCGCCCGAAACGACGGTGCCACTCAGGTCGGATCGAATCAGACGGGTGCGAATCAGGTCGCAACGTCTCGTTCACTCGCGCGATCCGAGCAGCCAATTCCTGCGGAGATCAGGTTCAAAGTGACCACAGAGCCGCCATTGCAGAGTTGGGCAAACGAGTTGAAGGAAGTCCTTTTGCGGGCGCTCAAGCAGTCGGGCGCCGGCTGTCGCGAGTTGAAACCACCGAGCATCGGTCCGACCTTCGCTCGATATTTCGTCTTTCCTGAGCGTGGAGTGAGTGTTCGTCGTGTCGCCTCGCAAGCCGAGCAACTTCATCTGTATCTTGGTCTCGAGTCACCTCCCAATATTGCGGTCGTCGATGGTTCGATTGCGATTGATCTTCCTCGCCCGGATCGAGTTTCAATTCCGTTCTCTGAGCTTTCTCGACATTTGCCGTCTACTGACGGACTATTGGGCTGCTCCAAGATTCCCATCGGAGTTGATTTGAGCGGCGATTGGGAATGGTGTGATTTGGCGGGTTCCGAAAGTGCGCACATGCTGGTGGTGGGGACTCCTGGTAGCGGTAAGAGCCAATGGCTGCGTGCAGCGCTTGCCTCGCTGCTGAGCACCAATCATCGCGAGACGCTGCAACTTCTCCTGATCGATCCCAAGCAGAATGCCTTCCAATTTGCCCGAACATCTCCATTGCTGCGGCAGCCCATCGTGGTCCCGAATCCAGATGACAACGTGAGTGAGATTCTGGAAGGGCTGATTTCAGAAATGGAATCTCGCAACCGTCTGTTCGCGACCGCAAGCTGCCAAGATCTGACGCAATATGTCCGCCACAGCGGAAGCTCGATGCCCCGGATCGTCTGCATGTGTGATGAATATGCAGACTTGCTATTGCAGGCGGAACGTCCCGAGCGCGCGGCGATCGAGAGAGCTCTGAAGCGATTGGCCGGCATGGGGCGATCCGCGGGGATTCATCTGATTCTGGCGACACAGCAACCCCGTCGTGACATTGTGACTCCCGCGATTAAATCGCTGATCGGAGCCAAGATCGCATTGAGAGTCTCGTCACCGATCGAATCGCGCGTCGCGCTCAATGAAAGTGGAGCCGAATGCCTTCTCGGAAATGGAGATCTGTTGTATCAATGTCTCGGTTCACCCCGCCGGCTGCAAGGAGCCTGGTTGCCGTCGGATGAAGAACGAATGTTCGGAACCGTAAACCACGAACCCTTGGAAATTCCAAGGGCAATATGAGAGCCGATTGGATTTGCGACGCGGCAGCTCTTGATGATTCTCGATCGTATCAAGGTATGTTTCAACGCGGACGTCATTCCTGTGGCAAAGGCACACCAAATCCGCTTCCTCCGACTCAGGTCATGCCGCCTTTTGCCTTCGCGATCGCGCTCCGTGCTTTCATAAAACAGAGATCAGAAACGGGAGTGCCGGTTTCATCCCAACGCACCAGCATTTCAAGTGCCTCCAGCAAGTCGGGGGCGGCTGCGATGAGTTGCGCATTCTCGATGGTGTTGCAATCGATGAATTCAGAGTCCTGCAATTCCGTGAGAGGCTTGTCGCCGACCGTCGAAACGCAATCCTTCTCATCACCTACAACAATCCAATGGCGCGAAGCTTCGTCCGCGGTTGTCATGCGTTCCTCCTGTCATTGCGTGGCGTATCCTCGCGATGCTATTCAAGAAGATGACCTGAAACCACTCAATGAGAGCGTCGCATTCGAGTTTTTGCGAATTCGCGACAACATGCGGCACAGCACTGAGCGAGACAGCCGTCTTGCGAGTTGCTATGGCGAGCCCAATAGCAGCTCTGGCGGGCCATTGGAAAGGTCTGCGGATTCCAATTGGTGTCTGATGGCAAGGATCAGTTGATCATTCGAGGTCAGCGGTTCGCGGACTTTCTTTTCGAAAACGACTGTCACCAGATAGTCCTTTTGAATTGCAGTGGCACCGTAGACCGCGGCAATCGCTCGCGCCTCCGCGGCTGAGGCGCATACGAACGTATGGCTGAAAACGGGTTTTTCTGCATTCGATACGACCTTGAAGTATCTATGTACAAAAAATGCATTCACGCTTTTGAGTTCCGGCGGCACGGGCTGTTCGAATTGTTCCAACCATCTCCGCTGCGTTTCCATCCAAACAGAGTCGGAACGAACATCGATTTGCGTGGGAGGTGCTTCCAGAACGATCGGAAAGGTGTGACGAGCATCGTCGCGCTGCATGTACGCAACGGGAATTACGCGTGGGACCACTGCGGACATTACTCGGGCGTATTTTCGGCGGAGTTCTTGAACCGCTTCTTGAGCGGCGAGTTCATGTGCGGTCAACGGCTGTTCTGCGGGGCGTTCCGGTGAGGGAGGCATCATCAACGCCAGATAGTCACCGTAACCGATCGCCGTCAGCCCCCCTGCCGACAACCCAATCCCCACGGCGAGAAGGAAGACGTAGTTCCAGCGGACGAGGCGATCTCGTATTCGAAACAGGAACGAGAAAAATCCGATCGCGGAAAACAGAGCGAATCCGCCGCTAAGCACGACGGAAACCGGAACCATACGCACATAGGGTTCGCGCAACACAGAGACGGAAATGATTGCCGACAGCAGTGCATTGGCAAGGAACGCGATCGCTCCCGCAAGAAAGAGCATCATGAATACAAATTGGAGATTGGAATGACGCGGTGGACGATCGGCCTGCTCACTGTCCGCGGAGCGGATTCTCGACTGAGAATCGTTCGATCGAGAACGCCATCGCGAAGTCATGGCATACGCGAAAAATGTGACGCTGCCAGCGAGGTTGCACCAGGCGATGAGGTGACGGATCCACGACGTCCTCTCTTCGGGATTGTGGATGGCTGCCCCTGCAATCAGGAATGAGACACTGAAGATGACATACGCCATCGCGGTGGCGACCATTTCCCACGTCTCATGGATATGAGGTTGATTAAATGTCTCCGCGTTTGTTTGACGTAAATTGGATCGAGAATACCAGACTCGAATCCCTAGCCGGAGTGCCGGAATCAGGCCGAAGACGGTTCCCATGATTGCCATGCAGCTCGGCTGAACCCATTGAATCGGGTTATTGTGGATCCCCGCGAATGCGACGAGGTTGAGGACGCTCGCGACCCACAACCAAGCGGCGAGCCGGCTTTTCCAGTCGCGAGGAGGTACCGTCCAGGTCCATCGTTTGAACGGAAACGCAGGATGAGACCAAGGATCGATGCCTCCGAGAAGTTCCGTCATGGCGGCCTTGAACCATTTGGGCGGAAATACGAAAGCTGCGACTTCGACGACAACCAGGAGAGCGAACAGCCATCCCTCGCAAATCAGATAGAACAGGAGATTCCCTGCGGTCGCAGCACACGTACTGAGGAATAGCCCGAGAGTCGACGTCGAGGACTTTGTTGCGGTCCAGCCCACGCCGGCCAAACCAATCTTGGCTGCCGTCTCCGTCAACGTCGCTGGTGCACCGCTCGCCGAACTGTGGCCAAGAACGGTGATGAGCGCCGTGACGCTCGTGATAACACCCATTCGGCGCAATTGACTTCGGACGTCGTCCAATCCCTGTGCCAGCCGACGCGAGACCGTGGATTGATCAACCCCAAGGCGCTGGGCGATCTCGGCCTGAGTCTTACCTTCTAAATAATGGCTGACCACAATCTGTCGCAACTGCTGATCGAGTCCATCGACGGCTTCGTCGATGAGCGTTTGAAGTTCGGAAAAGTCTTCGGTCTCTCGCGTGGGCGTGATTGCCGCATCAAACGAGAGCCGCTTACGGTCTTGCTTCCGCGATCGGATCAGGTTGAGGGCACGGTTGGTTGCGGTCGAATGCAACCAACCCGCCACGGATGTCCGAATCGTTGACGCTTTGCGAGCCAGTTCCAGAAAGCAATCCTGTGAAAGATCCTCAGCCGCATGGGGGTCACCGGTAATTCTCAGGCCAACGGCATAGACCATCCCGCCAAGTTCCTCGACAAGCGCGCGAAAGCAGGCGGGATCGCCAGACAGGGCGTAGTCCCGAAGCAGTTGCTCGCTTGTCGTCATGACGAGGTCCTTCGAATTCGTGCTGTGAGCGTCTTCAACTGACAGACACGAGTCTTGTCCTCACTATGCAAAGAATATTTGAATCGGAGTTCGACATTTGAATGACCGGCGCGATTGTGTTCGCGCATGTCGTCAAAGGTTGACAGTCGCTTGCCGATGGCGCAAGAAAAGAAGCCGCGTTCCATGTGTTGCGGTTCATTTCTTCGTTACGCAACTCCCGCTTTGCGAAGCATCTTGCGCTCATCTTTCCCGTCGTCCGGAAAAGTGGATTGGAACCCTCGTGCACATTTCTGATGTACAGAATGCATTGCCAACCAGGAGCTTGGCAACGAGGAATTCTGGATGGAATTCCGTACTGCTTGCCGCCTGACTTAACTGAGCCTGAAACCGTTTGTGAAAGTCCCTTCCCATTTCCGCCAAGGAGACTTATACATCCACTTCCCCTCGGATGTCTTGGAGTCGCGGGAACTAATACTCGAATTCACACGATACGTATTCCCAGGTCACCACATTGATGCTGAACAACGTCCGGATCGCCGCCGTCGCAGTCGACACTCAACCTGGAAACCTGTCTGACAATCTGCGGAAGATCGCGTATTGGACAAAGAAAGCAGCGGCCGCGGGGGCGAACCTGATTCTGTTCCAGGAACTGTCTTTGTCGGGGTTCATCCCGAACCACCCCACGGGTGATCATGACAAGTGGGTGCGAGAAGCGTTACAGGTCGGTCGGAAGATCGCAGAGCCCGTGAATGGCCCAGCCGTCAGACAATTGTCGCAAATCGCTGCCGAATCCGAAGTGTTGATTTCGGCCGGAATGTTCGAGGACGCTGGTAACGTCCTGCACAATACGCAGGTCCTGGTCGGAGGCAAAGGCTTGCTGGGATCGTGGCGAAAGATGCATGTTCCTATGTACGAAATGCCATTTTACTGCGGTGGCGGTGTCCCCGACGTGGTCGACACGCCCTTGGGCCGGGTCGGTGTGAACATCTGTTTCGACGTTCTGTTACCAGAATCGACGCGATTGCTGGCCGTGAAGAACGCGGAAATCGCCCTCTTTCCGTTTGCGGCCGATCCACCACCAGTGACACCCCAAGGTTGGGCCAACTGGGCTTCGCTACCGATCAGGTCACGCTGTGCTGAAAACGGAATCTACGGCGTTGCTTGTAACTACGTCGGGACGGTGACGTGTGCTGGCGTCAGTCAGTCATTTCCGGGTGGAGGGATCATTGTCGATCCTCGAGGTCAAATCATGACCGAGTGGACTGCCGCGTCTGGCGAACCAGGAATGCTGATCAGCGATCTGTCCGCGGAGGTTTTGCGTGAAGCGCGCGCCGAGCCGGAATACCTGTATCGCTTCCGCCGACCGGAGCTTTATGGATCGCTCGCCAACATCTCGTGAATTGGGCGTCGACCGCAGATGGGGCAAGGATTTGGTTGGCCCTTGGGACTGCCAAGCTGAAGCACAGAAATGCCACGGTCCGGCCAATTGGGAGCCCGCAACAAAATACGTGGGCCGTATGTGGTTGGACCGATTTCAAAGACCTTCGGGCTGATCGACTGGCTGCTGAAAACAGAGACAGAACTGGTCCGGGTCGCGTGCGTAGACCTGTCGCATTCCGTATGAGGTCGTCTGAGGCGGTTCCACAGGCCAGTGCTTGTCGCACAGCAATTCATAGAATGCGTCGACATCCTCACAATTCAAGAACAGTGTGGTGTCTGCGTGCGCGATAGAACGTCCCGCGTCCGGTTGTGCGGGCCGCTCGTGTTCCTCGAAGGCCGAGTTCAACATGAGCGTCGCGCCGCCATTCTGGAGCATGGCCCAGAAAAGTGGCTTCGCAGGATCGGATGTCGACACCACGGCGAACTCGAGTACGTCGCGATAGAACGCGATCGACTTCAGAATGTCGAAAACCTGTAATAGTGGAACGGCAGACTGGATCGCGCCGGACATCTGGTTCTCCTTAGACGAGATCGTACCGGATTTCGATCGTTCAGCTATTCGAGACACAGACCGTCCCGTCACGCCATAACAGGCTATCGCGGCAAAATTGTGACGCCAGGATTTGATTCCACAAAAAAACGCAGCCGGAGAATGAACCCCGGCTGCGTTTTAAGCTAATTCAAATCAAATCGACTGTTCAGTCGATCGAGATGGCGACCCAACCATCGACCAGTCGGATCTTTGTCACGTAAGCCACAAGAGTCTTCTCAGGAGCTTTGAACTCAATCTTGCTATCGACAGCACGGTCAGGCAGAACGGATTGAATCTTCTTGCGAACAACCGCATTAATCTGGATACCGCCGCCTTGGCCTTCAGCCGCTGCAACGATCACGTTTCCGCGTCGTGCATTGATCTTCGTGCCTTCCACGTCGAAGGCAATCGGAACGGTGATTTCTCGCGTTGGGATATCGTCCTGGCCTTCACGTTTGAAGCCAGCACGAATCACAATTTGGAGTTCGCCGTCGACGATTCGCAGTCGGATTGGATCTGAGGCCGCGAAGATGATCGCGCTCAGTGACTTTTCTTCTTCACCTGGTTTTTCATCAGCAGGCAAGGCGCTCGGATCGGCCGGTGGTGCTTCGAACTTGAACGGGCGATTGAGTGCCTTCGTCAGGAACTCTTCGATCTTGGTTCGCAGTTCCGCTTCGGTCAGCGTCTGGCCTGCAATCCCCATTTGATCGATCGCATTGTTCAAAACCGTTTCGTGCAACAGTGCCGTTGCGCCGGTGGCGGTCATCAGGCTGCTTTCGGGGACATCTGCACCGATTTGATCTTTCGACATCAGTCGTGCATTCATCGTCAGCAGGCGATCCGTTGACTGATAGCTGTAGCTATCTGGGAACAGTCCGGCATTTCGCAGTCCGCTGAACAACTCGCGATTGAGCTGGTCGCCGGCTGAGGCAAATGACGAGTCCACTTCGCTGTTGAATCGGGGCAGTACGCCATCCTGCACTCGGCTGGCAGCAATCGCTTCAGCTTCGCCACGTCGCTTTTCAACTTCACCAGCCGCAATGCGGTTGGCGATTCCGCCGAGAATCGGCACGCCCGAAAACTGGGTCGCGATCCCGGTTGTGGTATTGTGAGGTGAAACGCTGATCGTTGCGGGCCGCGTGCTGAATCGATCACCGTCAAAGTTAATTTCTTTGGACGCCGTAAAGGTGTGGTTGCCAAAGGTCCAGACGGTGGCCTGTGGTGTCACGCCTTGCGTGTTCGACTGAATATGGCCGTTCAAACGCAGATCGAACCGCGCAGTGTTGTTGCTTGGTTTCAAGTCGACGTTGACCGTCGTATTGGTGATCTGGCACCCACTGACCGTCGCTCCGAGAACGCAGTCTGAAACCGGTCCGGTTTCCTGGCGATTCTGCGACATCAAACGGTTCAGGAAATCTTCGGTAACCAGCAAACGCAGGTTGTAATTGAACAACCGATTCTGCAGCGATGACGCGACACGCTCGCCACCATCGGCCGAGACGAAACGCACTCGGGCAAACGCATGTCGCAGATCCGAGGCCTTTTCGCCCGTGGTTGCATAGGTATCAACGGCAGTCGCCAGTGACTTGAACTCGTTCCGCAACGACTTCATAGCTTCATCAGCGTTCGACCAGGCGGCCGAACTAACGTACAGGTTGACGGCGTTCGCGTAGGATTCAAATGCGGGGCGGCTGGCGAATTCCTTTTGGCTTCCGTCCAGCAGATAGCTGCGGCCCAGCAGGTTGGCCTGTGAGGTTTTTGCAGCTGCGAGAGCGGCTGGACCTTGAGGATCAGCCGCCAGGGCCGTCTTGACGTCTTCCACTTTGAAGTACGAGAGCCACAGCGAGCCATTTCCGATCGTCGACAGGTACCGTTCCAACCCATCAATATTCGACTGCAGTTCAGCGGCGCGCGTCTTGATCTTGCTGCCGGTCTGCTTGACATCGTGGAATTCGAGCGTATCCAGGGTGGCTTCGGCAAGTTCAATTCGCATCGACAGACTGTTATGCAGTGCGGTCAGCGGATTGTGCAGCGAGGCATAGCGGGAATCGTCGAGCGCGCGTCGCATCACGTCGAGCTTGATCTTCAGATTGCCCAGCGCCTGACGCTGTGCATTCGCGTCTGTGCTGTCGATCTTCGAATAGAAGTCGGCCACTGCTGCGGAGGCACTCTTCGACCATTCTGCCCAGTTGCCGTCGAGCTTGGCGAATTCGCCTTCGCTCAAGTCTGCGGGGGGACTCGCTGGAAAGATTCCACTCAGGCCCGTGCCCGAAAGCTTCGCAGCGTCTTCGACGGCAAAAATGCCCGTCGCGGCCAAGCCAATGACACTCAGCAGTGCGAAACTGTGAGCCAGCTTGTTTTTTCGCCAATACCGTTCAGACAACCATGATGTCCGAGTCTTCCGCTCCGTCATGAATCCGCTCCATTCAAAATGCTATGTTTTGTTCCAAGGTGGTCGACTGCCTGCCGATCAAACCTGGATCACGCGCCCATGACGGCAATTCCATTCGCCAGCGCTGTTTATCGTCCACGATCCCTCTGGACACGAGTGCGACAGGTTGAAACTCATCGACGTGCTGGGATGACGATCCCACCAACGGGTAAAACCTACGTCAATGGAACGAATTTCCCAATCGATACATTTCGCCGTTCCCCCGCAGTTTACATGCCGCGATGATGGGGTTCAATGAACGCGATGGACAATTGTCGTAACTAAGTCAAGAGGAGTTTTCGGGCAGGGTTTCGCAATTCGCACGAACGGAATCTCAACACAATCGAATTCGTTCTACCGATCTCGCCATGACACTCAAAGAGAGGCGGGATTGCGAGAACGGCCTACTTACTGCAAACAGGCGCCGGGACGACCCGTCGTCGGTGGGAACGCTGATCGCATCACAAAGGCGATCGTTGTTTGGAATCGGTTTCACTTCGCGTCCGGAAGCAACTTGATTCGCCAAGGCGGCAGAGTCAGCCGAACACGATCAACTTTGCATAAATTGCGCGATCGCAGTGCTCGGAATGCATCCAACTCGCCTTGTTCGACAATGCCTCTAGATTTACCGTCCCGCGCAGGCTGCTCACGACTTTCAGGAATCAGTCGAAACGGGATGGTGAACGGAAGTGAAGTCAGGCGGACGAAACATGAAAATGTGGCATCGAGCGATTTGGGCGGTCGTGGGGTTCTGGTGTGTCGCCAGTGCGGCGGTCGCGCAGGATATTCGGGTCTATACTCAAATTTACGATCGTTCGAAGGCCACGACGTCAAGGGGCGCGGCGCCGGTGCTGGTCGCCAAGAGCCTGATGTTGTTTCACGCGGGCAAGGTCTACGATCTGATTGATCCAGGGCAAGAGGTCACAATCTACGAACCGGCGCTCAGCCAGTTCACAGTGCTCAATTCGCAGCGACAGTTGCGCACGGAACTCAGTCAGTCCGAGATCCGCCGTTTTCTGGGAATGGCTGAGGCCGAGGTGCGTAAACATTTGGGAGCCCCGTTCGACGATTCGTCAAACGTGTCGCGAAAAGCTGTCGAGATCCTACAATTCCAATTGCGGCCAAACTTTGAAGTCACCTTCGACGAGGCGAAATTGCATTTGTCCTTGCACGCCCCTGAATTCCAATATGTGGTCGAAGGAACCGTGCCAAAGATCGAAAACGTGACGGAAAAGTACCTGAACGTTGCGGACTGGACGGCGCAGCTCAATTCGGTACTTCATCCGCAGTCGCTTCTACCAGAGCCTCGGCTGGCTCTCAACCAGGAAATGCGTCAGCGTGGAATTGTCCCCAAATCCGTTGAATTGCGAGTCGGGGCGAATCCGGAAGTGCATCTGGTCGCGAAGCACGATTGGACTTGGGGCTTGTTGGAAACCGATCGGCAACTGATCGCCGACTGGGAGAAGCAACTGCAAGACCCCAAACTCAAGCGACTGTCGTTTCAAAAGTTCCAGCAGGTGATGCTGACGACTGAAACGGCGAAACGTCGCTAACGGGTCGTTCAGACCGTACGACCAGAATCGACTGCCGTGCACACACCATGCGCGGTCGGTGGCACTCGTCAAAGCAGAGCCCCCGTGAACGTGCCAGATCGGTTGACGAGCGATTTCTGCGGCGGTCTCGTCGTTCGCTTGACGTGTCGGTGCCGTGATCCGTCAGTTCTGATGTCATGGTGTCAACTGACAACTTTCATGCTGATGGCTACCATTAAGTCGATAACAGCCTCGATTCGTGTTGTTGGGAGGATGGTTCCACGCTCGTGGACTCGTTCGACGGGCCATTGAGCGATTCTCGTTACCGGGGAATAACGCACCATGGCACACAGTACGACTCCATTTCTGATGTTCGAGGGCAAGGCACGTGAGGCGATGTCGTTCTACGTCTCGCTCTTTAAGCGGTCTGAGATTCTTCTGGATGAGGCCTGGAAGGTCGGCGATCTGGGTCGACCAGGGTTGATCAAACGCGGCGAATTTTCGCTGAATGGTCAACGGTTTATCTGCTTTGATTCACCCGTTCATCATGACTTTCAGTTCACGCCTTCGATCTCGCTATTCGTAGAGTGCGAATCCGAATCCGAACTCGACACGGTATTTCAGCAGCTTTCGGAGGGTGGGCAAATCTTGATGCCGCTGGGAAACTATGGGTTTAGCACCAAGTTCGGCTGGCTCAACGACCGCTTTGGTGTCTCGTGGCAGCTGAATCTGACGTGATCCGCGGTCATGGACGAGCCGTTTCGTTGCCGACGCCGAGTCAATGGGGGACGCCATTTCGGAAGTGGCGAGCGTACGCGGCGAGCGACTCTAGAATTGGCGCTGCCTGTGGTCTCGCGCCCAGACTCGCTATAACCATTGGATATGCCTCAGGATTTGGAATTCACGCACTGTTGTTCGATCGTTTTGAGCAGGATCCATGTCGATAACTCAATCTCACTCGGATTCGCGGACATCAATGCCGCGTCCGCATCAGCTTCTGGAACGCCTGAAAGCGATCGTGGGCATCGAATCGATGCTGTACGATCCCGATGAATTGCTCGTGTACGAGTGCGATGGATTCGTCGTCGAGAAGAAGTCTCCAGACGTCGTGGTCTTTCCGACGACGACGGAGCAGGTTGTCGCCATCGTCAAGCTGTGCAACGAGTTCGAAGTGCCATTCGTGCCGCGCGGTGCTGGAACCAGCCTGGCCGGTGGCTGCCTGCCCGTTGGCGGCGGCGTCATGATCACGCTCACCAGGATGAAGCGAATCCTAGAAGTGAATTATCGCGATCGATACGCGATCGTCGAACCGGGGCTGGTCAATGTCCATCTGACACAGCATCTCAAGGGAAGTGGGTATCACTATGCCCCTGATCCATCAAGTCAGGGGGCATGTACGATCGGCGGAAACTTCGCCACGAACTCCGGCGGACCGCACACGCTGAAATACGGTGTCACGGTCAACCACGTGCTGGGGGCCGAGGTGGTGTTGCCTGATGGAGAGGTCGTGCAATTAGGTGGCCCCGTTGAGGAAGCGCCTGGGTATGATCTGACCGGCTTGTTCGTCGGCAACGAGGGCACGTTGGGAATCGCGACGAAAGTGATCGTACGGCTGACGCGAGATCCTGCCGCGTATCGTACGATGTTGGGTGTGTTCGAAACGGTTGCGGATGCAACCCGCGCGATCAGTGACATTATCGGTGCCGGAATTGTCCCCGCTGCACTTGAGATGATGGATCAAGGAATCGTCGGAGCACTCGAACAGGCCTTTCATTTCGGCTTTCCTCTCGACGCCGGCGCCGTCCTGCTCATTGAAGTCGACGGCCTGGAAGTCGCGGTCGAAGACGAAGCCCAGAGAATTATTGATCTCTGCACCAAGAACAGCGCTCGTGAAGTTCGGCGAGCGAACACGCCGAAAGAGCGACTTCTTCTTTGGAAGTGTCGGAAGCAGGCCTTCGGCGCGATCGGTCGCCTGAGCCCCAGCTACTGCACGCAGGACGGAGTTGTTCCTCGGACAAAGTTGCCGCAAATCCTGGAATTCATCATTGATTGCGGTCAGCGATATGGAATTCGGATCGTGAATGTGTTTCATGCAGGAGACGGAAATATCCACCCGATCCTGTTGTTCGATGAACGCGATTCCGAACAGGTGGCCCGTGTGCTGAAAGCGAGTGACGAGATTCTGGGCAAGTGTATTGATCTGGGCGGAAGCGTTACCGGTGAACACGGGATCGGCGTCGAGAAGATCAGTTTTATGGATCGGCTTTTTACTGCGGAAGATCTCAAAGTCATGCGATCGATCCGCGATTGCTTTAACCCAACTGGGCGTTGCAGCCCAGGGAAGATGCTGCCTACGCTCGCGGGGTGCGGAAACGAAAGCATCATCAAACAAAAGCCGGGCCGCCGCGCAGCAATGTGATCGTGTCCTGCAGTCTAGACCCGTTTGTCAAAAGTCCTCTGTGTCTCCGTGCCTTTGTGACTCCCTCACTTCCGCTGGACCCACATGTACGTTTTGCGTACTTGGGCCGCACATTGGTGGAAAGGAAGACGCAGAGGCACGGAGACACAGAGAGAATGTCATTCAGTCGTATTTCCTATTGAGATCTGAAGATGCCGACGCCAATTCCTGTCATGTGTGATGGGCCTCCTCCCGCGCTGCGTGACTTGCTGGGACCCGAAATTGAGATCCTGGAGTGGGATGACAGCCCCGATTCGCCCGCACTCGCTCGAGCCGTTGGAATCCTGGCCTACGGCCATCCGCGCGTTGACGGACCGATGATGGATCGAGCCCCCAACTTGAAAGTCGTCATTAATCATGGCGTCGGGGTGGACCATATTGATGTCTCCGCTGCCCATGAGCGGAAGATCCCCGTGGGCAACACTCCAGGATGTCTGGATGCGTCGACTGCCGACATGACGATGGCCTTGATGCTCGCTGTCGCACGGAATGTGGTCACGGGCGACCATGTCGCACGCTCGCCCGGCTTCACGCACTATGATCCTTCCGACATGATCGGCTATGAAGTCTCTGGCAGTACGCTGGGGATTATCGGCCTGGGACGGATCGGTCGGCAGGTCGCCAAACGAGCGAACGCGTTCGAGATGAAGGTGCTCTATCACAATCGCCGTCGTGACGAGGCGGCGGAACGTGAACTGGGGGTAATCTATGCCGAGTTCGATGATTTGCTAAAGCAAGCGGACTTTGTTTCGCTGAATTGTCCGTTGACACCAGAAACGACGAATCTGATTGGCACGCGAGAGCTGGGGCTGATGAAGCCAACTGGCATCCTGCTGAATTTAGCCCGTGGTCCGGTCGTCGATCACGATGCCTTATATGCGGCACTCCATTCGCGTCGTATTGCAGGAGCGGGGCTGGACGTCACCGCTCCGGAACCGCTACCGCGGAATCATCCTTTGCTGCGATTGTCGAACGTGGTCATCACACCGCATCTGGGAAGTGCGACCGATCGCACTCGCCAGAAAATGGCAGAGATGTCCGTCGTCAACCTGCGAGCCGGACTACGCGGCGATCCGCTGCCCTGGCCCGTTTGAACACACCGATTGACAGGCCCTCGACCAGGAACCAGAGAAGTCATGAACGACGAAGTCTTACAGCGTATTCAACAGGTCTATGGTGTCGAGAACTGGTCCGCAGGATATTTCGACATCAGTTCGAAGGGGCACATCCTGGTCCGGCCCGGAAAGGATGATCCGCGGTACGTCGACCTGAAGGAACTGGTCGACGATCTGCTGTCCAAGCACAAGTTGCAAATGCCACTCTTGATTCGATTCCCGCAGTTGTTGACCAGTCAATTGCGGGCGCTTTCTGGAGCGTATCAGTCCGCGATCTCGCAATATGGTTTCAGCGGCCTGCACTACCCTGTGTTTCCGATGAAAGTAAATCCACGTCGCGAAGTCGTGGAAGAATTTCTCCGTGAGAGCGGTCGGCTTCGAGTCGGGCTTGAGTGTGGCTCAAAAGCAGAACTTTACGCGGCGATCGCCCAAGAGCAAACGCCGGAATCGTTGCTGCTGTGCAATGGATTCAAGGACGAGGTATTCGTTCGGACCGCATTGCTGGGCGTCCAGGCCGGTAAGCGCGTGACAATCATCGTCGAGAAGTTGAACGAACTGAAGATGGTGATCAAACTGGCAGGGCAGCTCGGCGTGGCGCCCTGGATCGGCTTGCGTGCAAAGTTGTACTCGCGTGGGTCGGGGAAATGGGCCTCGTCTGGTGGCGATTCGGCCAAGTTCGGACTGACGACCTCAGAACTGCTCGACTGCGTGCGTCTGCTGCGCGAGACCAAGCTCGACGGCCAATTGAAACTGCTTCACTTTCATATCGGCTCACAGATCACCGACATCAAGCGTGTCAAAAACGCCATGAAAGAGGCGGCTCGCGTGTATGCGAAGCTGCGGCAGATCGGCTGCGGAATCGAATTCCTGGACATCGGCGGTGGGCTGGGGGTTGACTACGATGGTTCACAGACTCGATTCGAATCGAGCGTAAACTACACAGTGCAAGAATTTGCGAACGATGTGGTCTATGTGATCAAGCAGGTCTGCGACGAAGAGAATGTGCCCCATCCGAATCTCGTGACGGAAAGCGGACGGTTCATGACCGCCTATCACACCGTCTTTATCACTTCGATCCGCGACGAAATTGAGACGTTTGCCGAAGACAAGCCAGAGATCACGATCGACGCCGACGATCCACAGGTCATCACCGAGCTGAAGGATCTGTGCGACGGTATCAACGGCAAGAACTACGCCGAGTACTACCATGATGCGCTCGAACACAAAGATGAACTGCATACGCAATTCAACCTCGGTCTGATCAGCCTCGAAGATCGCGCGAAAGGCGAAGTCTTGTTTTGGGAGGCCTGCGCGAGAGCGCTCAAAGAGTCAGAGGAAGATAAGTTTCCCGACGACGAATTTGAGTCGCTGAAGAAAATCCTGGCGCAGAAGTACCTGTGTAACTTCTCGTTATTTCGGTCGGCACCCGATAGCTGGGCGATCAAGCAACTGTTTCCGATCGTTCCGATCCATCGCTTGAACGAAAACCCGTCCGACTTCGCGACATTGGTCGACGTGACCTGCGACAGCGACGGCAAGATCGACAAATTTGTCGATCTGAAGGATGTCAAAGAGACCCTGGAACTGCACAAGTGGAAAGTCGGCGATGACTATTACCTTGGCATTTTCCTGGTCGGCGCGTATCAAGAGGTGATGGGCAGCCACCACAATCTTTTCGGAAATCCCAACGAGGCACAAGTCGTGATCGATAGTGATGGACGCTACCACGTCACGAAGCTGGTTCACGGCAGCCGAATCAACGACATGCTGGTTTTTGCACGTTACGACAGGGCACAACTGGTCGAATCGTACCGAAAGCAGGTGACCGCCCGAGTGGAAGCCGGCGCTCTCAGCAAAGAGACAGCCGCCCAACTTGTCGTTGAATACGAAGCTGGCGCCTTGCGCGGTACCTACTTGGAATAGCGTTCCAATCAGTTGCCTTCGTTCGCACGACCGATGGAACGAATGGTACCGGATGCTGTTGTTTCTACATGTGTCGCGATTCCGTTCACCTGGACATGTTGAAAATAGGGGTGGCGCTGTTAATCTCTGTCATCGACAATTCGCATCACGAATTGCCGATGAAAAGAACTCGGCGCAGAAAATCGGCGAATCGTAGCCGTCTTGGTCGTTCGCAACGCAACGGAATCGTCCCACTTTCGGTCTCTGAAGGGACCGAGACAGACGTTGGCAGCTCGCCCAGTCGATTTGTTTTTTGCAGGAAATTTCGGCGACATGAAAATTCTCGTAATTGGAAGTGGCGGACGTGAGCACGCGCTGGTTTGGAAGCTGAAGCAGTCACCGTCCGTGACGCAAATCTATTGTGCACCAGGGAATGCCGGCATCGGGCTGGATTGCACCAATGTCGATATTGCCGCCACAGATTTTCCCAAGCTGATCAAGTTCGTCCAGAAGGAAAAAATCGACCTGACAGTCGTGGGGCCCGAAGTCCCGCTTGTGCAGGGGATCGTTGACGAGTTTCAGAAGGTGGGCTTGCGGATTTTCGGCCCAACGAAGAAGGCGGCCGAACTCGAAGGTTCCAAGAAGTTCGCCAAAGAGATCATGCGAAAGGCGAACGTTCCGACGGCCGACTTCCGCGTCTTCACCAATTCCGCCGAAGCCATCAGCTACATCGAAGAACGCGAAGAGGGCGATCGATTCGTCATCAAGGCGGATGGCCTCGCGGCGGGGAAGGGTGTCACCGTCTGTGATAGCAATGAAGAAGCCCGTGACGCAATCCGGCGCATGCTGCTGCACAAGGAATTCGGCGAGGCGGGACAGCGCATTGTCATTGAAGATCGCCTGGTCGGTGAAGAAGCCAGTCTTCTGGCGTTTGTCGATGGCAATACGATCGTGCCACTTGAAGCCGCACAGGATCACAAGGCGGCCCACGACGGCGATACCGGTCCGAATACGGGCGGGATGGGTGCGTACAGCCCCACGCCGATCGTGAATGACGAGATCATTGATACCGTCGTCGAAAAGATCCTGGTTCCCATGGTTCATGAAATGAACAAAGAGGGACGTCCATTTCGTGGCTGCCTTTATGCCGGCCTGATGTTAACGAACCAAGGGCCCAAGGTGCTTGAGTTCAATGTCCGTCTGGGCGATCCCGAGACGCAAGCAGTGTTGATGCGGCTGAAGTCGGATCTCGCCCAAATCATGTACGCCTGTGCGGAAGGGAAGCTCGACCAGATCGAGCCACTCGAATGGGACCCACGTCCATCATTGTGCGTTGTCATGGCGTCGGCAGGGTACCCCGGTGACTATGAGAAGGGGCTTCCTATCCGTGGACTTGACGATGCGGCACTTGTCCCTGACACCAAAGTGTTCCATGCCGGAACACGACGGGTGGGCGAACAGATCGTCAATGATGGTGGGCGAGTGCTTGGCGTTACGGCGATCGGAGACACGATCTCGGATGCGAAGTTGCGTGCCTATCAGGCCGTGAAATGCATTCGCTGGGACGGTGCCTGGTGCCGAAAAGACATCTCCGATAAAGCGAACCGCTATTAGTAGAGATTCGAGCCTTAAACGACATGTTGATAACTTGCTGCGGGCTGACCAGCGTGCCTGCTCACGATGCTCATGACTTTGTCAGGACCGAGTGGTTGTGCCACTAAGTGACTCTATCTTGCACGAGCCAGATTGACATCTTGAATGGCGGCGGGAATCGTCTCGCCGCTTTTTCCACACCGAAATGGGAACTTTCCATGGCGACTCAACCGACAATCGTCCTCAGCGCGTTCGCCGACGAGGGGGCCAACTCCAAAACCGCCGTCGAGCAACTGTCGGTAATCGCCGCGATGGGGCTCAGCTATTACAGCCCGCGGTTTCTGGATGTGACCGGTTCCGGCAAGGTCAAGCATGTTACCGAACTGGACGCGAGCGAGTTAAGCCGGTTGAAAGAGCTGCATGGCCAGTATGGTGTGAAAGTCGCCAGCATCGGGTCGCGTCTGGGGAAAGTGAAACTGCAGGATGTTGATGACGGGTCTCACAATAAGTACGTCACCGACAAGCAGTATCTCGAGACGGACGTGGCCAGTACGATCCGTGCCGCTCAGGGGCTTGATGCAAAGTTGATTCGCGGTTTTTCGTTCTATCATCCCAAAGGCCACGATCCCGCGCCCTACGTTCAAGAAGCGGCCAATCGGCTGGGACCGATCGTTGACGCGTGTGCCGCGGCAGGCCTGGTATATGGGTTGGAGGTGGAAGCGAACCTCGTAGGACAGAACGGACGAATGCTGGCCGCACTGGCCCAAGCCGTCGGTCGTTCGAATCTCGTTTGTATCTTCGACGGTGGAAATATTTCGTCGCAAAATCTCAGTCCACTTGAGTGTCTGGCTGAATACCGTGCGATGCGAGATCACCTCGGCTGGTTGCATATCAAGGACTATCGCGTTGATCCGAATCTGAAGTGGACGGGAGTCGTCGATGAAGAACGATTGAAGAATTTCGTTCCCTGTGACATTGGTGACTCGGGACATGAACTGATCCTGCGCGATCTGCGCGAGCATCTGCCGCAACTCTGTGAACGCATGAAGAAGCTGGGGGCTCCTGGTGTCTTCCTGGAATTGGAACCGCATTTGAAGGGCGGCGGTCAGTTCGGCGGTTTCAGCGGTCCGGATGGACTTGGAGTCGCCGTGCGGTCACTTTGCCGTACGTTGGATTACGAGAAGATTGGATATCACCTGCGTGATTTCGATGACATCCGATCGGCACGGGGATTTTAGTAGGCGGAAAGGTTTCTCGGCTCGCGAGATGCCTTTCCGGTAAGAGACGCGTTGCCCAGCTTTCCCTCGTTCCCATGCTCCCGCTGGGGAACGAGGGAAAGCACAGAAGTGTGATCAAGCTGCCTTCTCGTTCTGCAGAAACCGAGATCGTAAGAGTCGTTCCCAAGCGGGAGCTTGGGAACGAGGAACGAAGCATGGAGGAGGCGCAAATGCGAGAATCTCATTCCGACCTTGACCCATCTTGTGGTTCTGCCACGGTGATCCGTTCCGTTTCTTCCAGACGCCACTCGGTTCGCATCTCGTGCGTTTTTTGCGCCGTATTGACCGGCTTGCTTTGGCTGCTGCTGTCCCGTGGTGAGTTCTTGTCGCAGCTCGCGGCCCAGGACGCTTCAACGAAAGCAGTGCCGAAGCAACAGAAGAAACGTTACGTCTTCAAAGAGAATCACGATCCGAATGGGCTCGGCAAGTTCTACATGGGGCGTGAAATCGCACAGGTGATGGGGTTCCCCGCTGCAGACTGGCTCGAACGACCGGAACGCGAAGAAGAGGAACGGCTCACCGAACTGATCCGCGCTTTGAACTTGCAACCAGGCGACGTGGCAGCCGACATAGGCGCCGGATCGGGCGTACTGACTCTGAAGATGGCCGAGAAAGTCGGTGAGACAGGAAAGGTGTTCGCGGTTGATATCCAGCAAGAGATGCTCAATCTGCTGGAAGACAAGATTAAGGATAGGAAAATCGAGAACATCGAACTGGTTCTCGCGGATGAGACCTCTCCTCATCTGCAGCCCGAAAGCCTCGATCTGGCCTTGATGGTCGACGTCTACCACGAATTCGCATTTCCCTTCGAAACGATGCTGGAACTATCGAAAGCAATCAAACCTGGCGGACGCGTGGCGTTCGTCGAGTATCGTCGCGAAGATCCCAAGGTGATGATCAAGCTTGTGCACAAGATGTCTGAGGCGCAAATCAAACGTGAAATTAGTCAGCCTGAGTTTGGTTTAAAGTGGAAAGAAACGATCAAGACGTTGCCCAAACAACACATCGTTGTGTTCGAACGGCCTCTGCCCGAGTAGCGTTTCGAAGCCCAGACCTGGCGTCGCGAAAAACTTGCAATTATATCGGACGAGTCGTTTCTTCGGCCTTTCCCCGACCGGCTGAACATTGGACGATGATCGGGCGAATGTGGGAAATCACGGAGGGAAGTGCGAGCAAGTCATGGAAGAACGGAGTCGTCGGTGGCGTGCCGCAGCCTTGTTTGCGGTCTACTTGATTCTGGCCGCCGTTCTGCCGGCAGTGGACGACGAAGTCTACTACTGGTGCTGGGCGAAAGAACTACAATGGAGCTACTACGATCATCCTCCGATGACGGCAGTGCTGATGCGGCTTTCAACGATGGTGTTGGGTGACACGGTCTTTGGATTTCGCTTCTTCGCATGTGTCGCCTCTGCGTTTGCGATTTATGTGATTGATCGCCTAACGTCCTTCAAGCCCTTCGTCTGGGCGGTGATCTTCAGCCCGCTGTTCACAATCGGCGCAGTACTGATGACGCCCGATTCGCCGCTCGTTATGTGCTGGGCTGCATATTTGTGGTGGCTGGTGGAACTCCAGCGGCGTTTCTCCACAGACTCAAACCCTGACCCCGCGGTTGCCAGCGTCGATCAAAACGCCGACACGTCTCCTGCATTCCCGGGCGGCGTGCCGTTTGCCTGGTGGCTGATCGGGGGAGTCATACTTGGTTGTGGCGGACTGAGCAAATACACCATGGCGATTGCCGTTCCCGCTGGCTTCGTCAGTTTTCTACTGGCGCGTCGCCCCTTACGCGAGTGGTTGTTCGGCTATCTGATGCACGGCGTGATCGCCGTCGTCGTCGCCTCACCCATTCTGATTTACAATGTCACCCAGAACTTTGAGCCGCTGCTATATCAATGGCGACATGCGGCCGAGAGATCTCAGAATGGCATGATCTCGATTGCAGAATTCGTCGGCGTACAGATGTTGCTGTTCGGCACGATGCCGTTTGTCCTGTTCCCGTGGGTTTGTCGACAGACCTTTTCTCTCAGTCGGACGGCACGCCTTCGCGTGTGTTTGTGCCTGTATGCTTTACCCTTGGCTTTTTTTCTATACAAGTCGGCGCAGACACGTGTGCAAGGCAACTGGGCACTCGTCTGTTTTCTGTCGTTCTGGCCCCTCGCGAGCGAGTGGTATCAAACGGTTCGTGCATCCCGGGCCTGGCGCTGGTCGACAGCGGCTTCGTTCTTGCCACCTGTCATCGCCGTGCTCGCGATCACCGTGCATCTGATCCACCCGCTGCCGGTCGTTCCCATTAAGGGCGATCGAGTGTATCGTCAAATCGCCTTGAATCACGCGGCGAAACAAATTGCAGACACCGTGCGGAAGCATGCGGAACCATTGCCGGTCTATACTGACTCGTACCAGATGACGTCGCTCCTTCGATTTGAGTCTCTCCCGACGCAGCAGATCGATGGACTGACACGTCCGAGTCATTTCACGCGTCCACCTCGTCATCTGACGGATGTTGATCGAGCGTATGTGGTGACCGAGCATCCCTTGCCGGAAGAGTTTTGTCAGGGCTTTGCCGCACCAGAACTGATTGCCACCATCCCAGTCGTCTATCGTGGCGCGACAGACAAAACCTTGAGCGTCCGACTGTATTCGAGGATTGTCGAAGGTGGGCCCTAGCCGCCTGTTGAAAAAAAGGCAGGCACCGTCGTGTTCATGATGACATGGTCCATTTGAATCTGTGCGGAGCCAGTCCCCGTTATTTCAACAGGCTGTTTTTGGGGAATCTCTCAAGGCGAAGTCGCACTCTAAAGACGATTGTCTGAGTTCATTCAGGCAAGCGATCACGTTTCAGACTCTTACACGCGAATCCGCGTCCATCGACCTGAGATGTATCGCAGCGAGATCAAAATCGATCGCAGGATGTTGTCGGCTCCCATGCCGATCCACGCTCCCCATAACCCTTGATGCCAATAGACGCCGCACAAATACCCGACCGTGACCCGGACGAATACGTTTCCGATCAGAGAACACAGTAGCGGAAATCGTGTATCGCCCGCTCCGCGAAGGGCACAGACATACACAATCAGAATTGCATTCGGGATCTGGTAAAACGACATCAATCGAAACGCGGGAACTCCGACCACAGCGACTTCCGGTTCCGTATGCATGTTCGCGTAGATTTGCGGTGCGAAGACGAAAAAGACAACGTTCATCACCGCGGCATACCACAGACACTGGCGGAGTGCCTCGTAGCCAACCTGCTTGGCGCGCGCGGGATGATGCGCGCCCAAAGCCTGCCCGACCAATGTCGCAGCGGCAATACCAAACGCCTCGACGGGCAGATACGACAGAGCTTCGATTCGAATTCCCACGATATGTGCGGCAAAGGTCGCTCCATCAAAACCCTTGTCAGAGAGTCGGGCGATGACCATGAGGAATGTGAAATGCCCGAAGAACGTACAAAGCCCCCCCAAAGCCGCCGGTCCACCGACGCGGACAACGCGCCAGATCGTCTCGCGGTGAAAACCAAAGTCGCTTCGAGTGAGGTGAAGTCGTCGTGACTGCAATCCGGGAGATCTGGACAACAGCAGTAGCGTCATCAAGGTGGCCCCGCAGAATTGCGCCGTCGTCGTCCCAACGACAATTCCAATCACGCCCAGGGGAGGAATCAGCCAGATCGACGTTCCCGGAAGTTGCAGTCCCCAGGTACAGGCCACTGAAACGGCGACGTTCGTCAAATTCGTGCAGATGAGTACTCGCAGCGGCGACCACATGTCGCCCGATCCGCGAAACGCGGCCGCGGCAATTAACGTCCATCCCGCGAAGAACTGACCGCAGGCGTCAATGCGCAGGAATTGCACCGCGATCCGCAATTGCTCGCCTTCCATATTCAGCAGCCGCGCGAAGCCACTCGCCATGACCTGCAACAGGCAGAACACCATGAACCCGATCACAGGCATCATGGTCAATGAACGCCCTGCGACTTTTCTCGCCTCATCGAACCGGCCAGCCCCCCATTCCCGCGCAATCACCGCCGTGGTGCCAGTTCCGATCAGGCTGAAAATCATCGACGCCAGCCACGACACATAGGCCGACAATCCGATCGCCGCCGTCTCGTTCTTTCCCAAGCGGCCCGACAGGTAAACGTCGACAAATCCAATGCAGAAGGTCAGAAACTGCTCACCGAGAACAGGGATCGCCAGCAGGAAAAGTTGCCGCCGAAGTCCGATGGATGCCAGTTCCGACTCGGACGCAGAATCGTCACTCGACATTTATTCAAAGCCCGTCAAGACGTTACTCGGACATTCCAGGCCGAGCAGGGACGGCCGACGTGCAGACGCTCTGAACGCATGTCAGGTTCGCCCAGATGACATAAGCTCCGTCATGAAACCTCAAGGTTCTTTGAAGGGGGCAACCTTGGGCCAGCAGTCGTGAACCGTCCAGCGTTCGTGAAACAGCGTTCCATTACCGTCCGGTGGACTGATATGAAATTCCACCTGAACCACGCCAAAGGGAACGGCGTCTGATTGCCAGGAATCGCATCGATAGATCAGTGGCGGGTCATCTTCATTGGTGGCAAAGGCGACATGGGCCGCGACATGCTTGCAATACAGCGCTTCACGTCGCAGGGCCGTTTTCATGTAGCGGCGCTGTTTGAGGTCATAGCCAACCAGCCGGGGCAGCCCGCGGACAAATGCCAAATCGTCCTGTTGCTGTGCGGGGATGACGTCGGGGTCAAGCCATCGCATGAATTCCGACGGACGCATCTGTTTTCTGAAGTTTTGCGGGTCGATCCACATCTTTCTAGTTCGTGGGGCGGTGATTCCGTCATCGGACGTTTCCCGGACTTCAAGTTCCAGAAGTTCGTCCTTTGTTCCCTTGTTTTGGATTCGTCCCAAGAGACGGATGAATCGATTCGAGGTTCCCGGTCGCGCGACTTCGAATTCCACCCAGGCCATTTCGCCAGGAGCCACATCTGGCACTGACGGAAACCACGTCCAGAGTCGTTCCTCCAGAGATGGGCGCTCTTCGGAATAGTCAATCCATCCAGCACTCTGCATCCATTGGAAGAGCCAAGGTTGTCGCCATGGGTTGTCGATCGGCTGCCAGGCGGAGTAGACCGAGACAGCGAGCAGCAGGCTCGCCGCGCTGCGGAAGGCCCAGATCCCTGCGAAGCGATCCAGCGCAGGTACCACCGCGACAAGCCACAAGGGGGTCAGCCAAAGTGCCCACCGCAACGCGCAACTGACGCCGCCGTAGTTGTAGTTCTGAGTTCGCGTCATATAGAACACAATGACGACGGCTGACGTGAATGCCCCTGCCAATAGCGTCACTTTCAGGAACGCGTCTCGCACGCGGACGCTCATCGTCCATCCGATAAGGGCAAGCAGTGCAATTGGCGTCAGCGAAAACAGGCCGTGATGCCCGACGGTACAGTGCAGGAAATACACCCATGGAGAATCGATGTTCCGGTCGACCCCTTGCGGCTGCATCCAATAGCTTGGAACGCCATCAATGACGAACCGGTATTTGTCCGTTCCATAGTCGGCATAGAAAGGCTTCCAGCTTCCCGTAGCAATGACGTTGGTGGCCACCAACGCGATGATCGGCAGAGCCGCCGCTGGCAGGAAAGCGAACAGTGTTTTCCTCGATGAACTGCGATATGACACGGCAAACAGGATCACGACCAGCAATGCCGCAGGCAGTTCATTCACGGCAGCCCAGGCCGATGCCAGACCGCAGAGAACATACGGCCAATAGGGAGCGTGTTCCGAGGTTCGATCGAGCATCCGCAGGAGTGCAAACAGCGCAATCATGACTGCGGCCGTGGCGACCGTATGGTTGTTAAGTGTCATCAGGAACGGCGTAATCAGCGTCCCGAAGCAGGCCGTGATGACGGCAAACAGCCGCGTCCAATTGTTTTCAGCAATTCGTTCGACAATCGCGACCCAAGCCATCAGCGACAGAAAAAAGGGAATGATGTTCGCAATGAGCAGTACCAGGAATGTGACCTGTTGGGTCTGACCAATCAGGTTCCAACCCGTGACGCGCTGCACACACCATGTGATCCCGGCCACGATCGTCGTCAGCAGTGGCGGCTTGGTGGAATAAAAGTGGCCATCGACATGGACCAGATCGATGGTGTCCCATCCCGGTCGCTGGCGAATTTCGTCAATCTGGAAGGTTCCACGTTCGACAAGCGACCAGACAGTGCACCAGCGCGACCGATCATTGGCACTCTGGAGTGGTTTCGCCTTGGCAAGGAAGATGGCATGCAGCAACGTGGCCAGCAGCAGGACCATGACCATCGCCGTGTGGCTGGTCGTCACTTTGGAGTTCTTCAGAACCTGATCTGCCGAGGAAGCTTCGAGATCCGTCATTGTAGGCACCAGCGTCGAACAAGTTGTTCATAGAGGTCAGTCCCGCGCGCCAATTGTTCGAGGGAAATCCATTCGTCGTCCCGATGTGCCTGCTCGATCGATCCTGGGCCCAGTACCAGAATCTGTTTTAATTCGGTGAACATCACGCCGTCCGTGCCATATCCAACCGTTCTCGATGCGGGGTGTCCCGTGACTTTCAATGTCTCACGCACATATTCGCTATGGGGGTCGGCGAACACCGGGTGGCCGGCAAGTTCCTGTTGAAATTCAATGCCATGCTGATCAGCGACCCGCCGAGCGCGGTCAATCAGCTCATTTCCATCTTGTCCCGGCATAGGACGGAAGAAGACCGTACAGATACTGCGTGGCGCCGTGATGTTGACGGCGCAGTTCAGATCGTTGATCCCGATGTTCCAGCTAATCCATGGTGGTTCAAAGGCGTGGTTGAGCCAGTGAGGGTCCACCAGTGTCTCGTCGTGAATCTTCTTCATTTCTGCGAGGAATGGGATCATGAGCACGTTGGCATTGATACCGTCACGCGTGCTCGAATGAGCCGCCTTGCCGTGCGCAATCGCTCGAAAGCCAAAGATCCCTTTATGGGCATGAACGACGTTCAACTCCGTTGGTTCGCCGATGATGACGCGGCTTTGTGATTCGACCATTTCCCGGTAGAACGGGGAGTGCTGGGTGAGATACAGAGCTCCGTGGAATCCCACCTCTTCGTCCGCAGTGCAGACGACGTAGACGGGTTCTCGGAACGATGCGACGCGCAGCCGATTAACGGCAGCCAGGAAGCTCGCGATTGAGCCTTTCATGTCGCAGCTGCCACGACCATACAGCCGCCCGTTCTTGACAGTCGGTTCGAACGCCCCGTGCTCGCGAATCGACCACGTATCAGCCGGGACGACGTCGGTATGTGCAAAGTAGGCCAGTCCGCCTCGCCCAGTACCGAGCTTGCCAACAACATTCGACTTGGGAACGCCAGCCGAGTCGAGATACTCTTGAAACTCGGTCTGGAATCCGAGTTCCCGCAGCAGCGATTCAACGATGCGCGTGACCGGGACGTTCGACTGTGAACTGACAGAAGGGCTCGCGACCAGGCGGCTGGCATATTCAACAGCATTTGTCATCAGAATGCGGGCCTGGCAGTACGGAACAGGTGATCGTCAACAGTCGCCACATGTTAGAGCGGCGACCCGTCCGAGCAAAGTCCGAGCCATCATCGGTGGCCACAACGCTATCAAAAACTGGCGCTGTGGCCACCGACGACAAACCTTCGTTTCACCGCGACACAACAAAGAGCGTGGTTTTTCGCTCGTCGCTGCAACTGCACAAGCTGCGTTACAATGCTGCCCCGCCGCATGAAGTTGTCTGACCACGTCCGAGACGCGGCAATCTCAAATTTCATCGCATTACCGTTCGTTCGATTTGATCGGCCTTCAAGGCGTGCTGTAGTCGGATGAATTTCTCGGGATTGGCCTTGAACTGACGTCGACGCTCGTCCGATTTGAACAGGAACAGTTCATCATCGAAGAATGCGCCAAACCGAATGTCACCTGCGACCGCCTTGTCAGATTCCCAGAGGATCACTGGATCGCAGCCGAGCAGCTTGGGGGCATATGTTTCAGGGTTGTTCCGGAACTCGATCAGTTCTTCTCGCGAGGTCAGATAGTAGGTGACATCTTTGTAATCCCACGCCAGTCTTGGTGACCCGCGATTCCACTGACGCTTCTTCGTCAGAGACACCGGGCTGAAACCATCCAGACCGATCACCGGCTTGGGTTCACCCAGTTCAATCTGGTCTGTCTTGATCGCGACGGCAGGCTGCGTCTCGTTCGAGTTCGACAAGGATTTGGTCACGACCAAATCACCGGCATGCGCTTTGACGAAATTCGCCTCGGCCTTTGAAGCTGTTGCCACATAGGCGGAGCGATCCTGGTACCCGGCATGCAGTTCGAGCACTCGCCCATTGAGCGAGTCGACAATCACGTCGCTTGGAAGTGTTTCGACGCCGAATCGCTGAACGAGATCCTGCCGATGATCGGAATTTACCTTTACAGCCACGAACTTCCGGTCCAACAGGTCTTTCACACTGGTCGTAGAAAAGACCTCGCGTTCCATTCGCTGGCATGGGCCGCACCAGTCGGCATAGAAGTGAACCAGTAGCGGCAACTTCTTTTCTTCTGCTTCCTGAAGCGCGGCCTTGTAGTCGCTACGCCAGAACGAACTCGATTCCGCCCCCTTGACGTTGGTCCCCATGAGTAACAGGGCGAATGCGAGCCCCATCAACAGGATGACCAGACGCCACCATTCTGAATCCGCATTGCTATACCGACTGACATTTGTTTGCGACATGACCGCGTTCCCGTTCCGTCATTTTCTGCCGATTTCATGAGCCCCTTTTTGGGTATCGGCGGAGGGAGCGTGCCAAACCCCGAGCGAAATGGAGGGAGTTCGGCAGTTTTTGCAGTACCATTACGGAACTGTCGGATATGCCGCTCAAACACATCCTGACGTGCGGACACCGGATGAGGGATCAGTCGGCGGCGACAGGCGCTCACCGGATCACCACCTGAACGAAAATCGCTGTATACCGACTGACTCTTGTCGGGCAGAGATTGCACAGGGAGCCGATGTCCAAGGCTTAAGGACGTCAGAGAGTTGGACTGTAGCGATTGCGCGGCGTGTCAGGGGCGAAGACCGAGCTCACTGAAACTTCTCATGCGATTTGTTGAAGCGCGATGGCGCTTGCCATCATCGCGAGCCCATTCTCTGGTCTCTGGGACTTGAAGTTGCGCATTCTCTCACATTCCCGGGCTTCGAATTTGGTAACGCCTCTTGCGATCTCGGTTTCTCCCGAGCGGGAATGCAGGCTGTGCCCACTTCTGACTGTGCGTAGTGTTTCCAAAATGGAAGTTTGCGAGTGTCCGCGGATTCCCCGTTACCAAGCTCCCGCTTGGTAACGCCTCTTAACAGTGATTTTCCCATCGCGGAGGATTCTCACGCGGCCCATCCCTTCAGGTTTTATGGCTGGGATTCCAACTGTCGCTCAAGCAATGCCCGCGTCTGCTGCTCACGTTCCGGATCAAGTGGGCGATACCCAATCGACGCATACACGTCATAGCTAGACCAGAGAAATGCCGACTTCCCGTTCAGTCTAAGTTTTGCGATTGGCGGATCTCCGCTGGGATCGTCCAACTGGTCCAGTTGTGCGGCGAAGATCACGCGGGGGCCGCCGGATTCACTTTCGGTCTGCGGAAGATGGCGAAAAATCTCTGTTTCGAGTTCGATCTGAATCGTGGCCTCTTTGAACTGCATTGGTGCGTCAATTTCGTAGAGGTTCTGATTTTCATCTGACGGAAGAATCCGTGTGTCAAAAATGATCCACCCCCCCTGATCGGTTGTGGTGAGCTGAATAGAACTCGCCTGCCCCGATTTTTTCCGAGCCAGGCAGTCTTCGAGAATCTCGGTGAGGGTACTGGACGCCAGTTTCGCGGCTGCTGTTGTCTGAAGGCTCATTCGGCGAATGTCGCTCGCCGCTCGATCGGTCCGGCCCAGCACATCGACAGCGGCTCGCGCCCGGCCGTATTCTCGTGCCGCGACCACGAAGTCGCCCTCGCGAAGGGCCGCTTCCCCCGCATCGGTCGCTTTCGTGACGATCGCCTTGGCGGCGTCGATTTGATACCGGTACCAGAAAGCGGCCGCTGTGAGTGCGGTCATCGAGACGATGGCGAATGCCAACAGTCGAAGCGGCGTGAAGACGCGGCGTTTCGGCTCTGCGGCGAGTGTCGATTCCTCAACAGCGATCGCCTTGTCGCCGCGTGGCGGTCCGGCTGCCGACGGTTTTCCAGATTTGGAGACCGCTGGTGGCGGCCCTGGATCGACAGTTGTGCGTGACGTCGAAAGATCGGATTTCGTCGTCGTCGATTGGCTGGGAGCCGTTTTGAGTGCGGGTGCGGCTTTGGGCTTGGGGTGCGGATAAGGATTGCTGGGCAAGACGAACACGGGCCGCTGGCAACGAGGGCAAGGGCGTTTCTGATAGGTCGGTGTGCGTAAGCCGATGACGCGACCACCACACTCACACTCGACCTCGAACGGGTCCACGGGTGGTGGTGGTGGCTGAAACAGCGACGTCGCTTTGCTTAACCAACCCGCCATAATTGCTTTGCTCGCTGTGCTGGACCATTACTGGCCATGTGGCCTCGATCTCGATTATCGATGCTGAGTCTCAAAAGTGCAAAGGGGGATTGACGCGGTCCGACTCAGTCGGTGGTGGCAATTGTCATTGATGGCAGACACGGATCTGTTTCGCATCACACTCCCTCATCGTCGTCGCGCCCGCATCTTGGCTCCAATTCGACTCAGCACTCCGTTGGCTCGATTCTCGGCGTCGCGACCCGCGCGCGCCACATTCGCCTGAGCCGCGGCCAACACGTTTTGCAGAATCTTGCGATACGTCTCGAACTCATTGACCAACTGGGTCATTCCTGGCAGGGGAACGCGCGGAACAACGTGATTGCGATGAATCTCTTCAAATCGATGTCGTCGCCCGGCTCCGCTCGTCGTGCCGGTATCGATTTCTTTGACGGAACGGGACAACACGGAAATCGAGTCTCGCAGCCAGCGACGCGCGTCGGCCCATTCCTGCAGATCTTTGCTGTCGCAGGTGCGGCGTTCATCCGAAGACAAATCGCGATTGAGCGAGTTCAGTCGCGAAATCCCCGATCCAAGCTCTTTCCGGATGGTCGCGACGCGAACCTCCAATTGGACGACACCATTCCAACAGGAATCCATCGCGTCAAGCATTTGCCAGTCTTGTGCAGAGACACTCTGCGAAGCCACCGCGGGCTGACTCATCGCGGCCTGTCCGTAATCGGGCATCATTGGCGCCTGAACCGGCCAGGGAGCGGCGGGCAAAGGAGCCATCCAGACGGTCATCTCCAGATTGCCGCCGGCGACCGGTGCAAGCAGGCGTTGGTCGAGCAAGGGGGAATGGCCACCCGCCGAGTCGAAATTCATGCCCCCCAGGCTCCAGCACAGAATCTGGCTCGAATCGAGTCCCGCTGCCGCAACCACCTGCCGCACGGTCAGAAATGCGGCGACGGTTGGCTCCGCAAACAATGGAGCGGGAATGACAAGCATCAGGCCGCCGGGGATCGCAACCGGTCGAAACCACGCCCACAATGTGAACTGGCCCGAAGGATCAAGTCGCACGGGTTCCCAACTGACAGAGGGATTTCGTTGAGCGAGCAGCAGCATCTGGTTGTATCGGAGTTCGGGAGAGAGGACTGTAAGCCGGTCAGGAGCAATCCAGAGCCGACAACCCTATTCGAGGACATTATTCTCTACGGCATTTTAGATACAAATTGTCTCGGATAGTAGGTAGTTTTAAGTCGAAGCATCAGTTTGTCGATCTGTTGCCGCCGCTTGTGCCTTGCGTGTAAAAGCGAGACTGCGGATTCGGTCACGCTGTCGAATTGTGAGATTGCCATGACGATTCTTTTTAGCGACGCTCGGTTTCAGGGCCATGAAACGGGAACGCACAAAGAATGTCCCGAGCGACTACGAGCGATCGACGCCGAACTGCTACGCACCGGGCTGGCGAAAAGATGCCAGATCCGTGAAACACGGTTGGCGACCGTTGACGAGATTGCACGGATTCACGATCGAGCGTACATCGGCCGTGCGGCACAGTTCGCGAAAGACGGTGGGGGTTGGATTGAGGCGGATACGTTTCTATCGCCGAAATCCTATGATGTCGCGCTGCGTGCGGCTGGAACGTCCATCCAAGCCATTGACGCGGTCATGGCGGGGCCCGATCAGCAAGCTTTGTGTCTGGTTCGACCACCGGGCCACCACGCGCTCGTCCATGATGCGATGGGGTTCTGCCTGTTTAACAACATTGCGTTGGCGGCGGATCATGCGGTGAAACAGCACAAGCTTCGAAGAGTGCTGGTCGTTGACTGGGATGTCCATCATGGAAATGGCACTCAGGACATTTTCTACGAACGTGATGATGTTTGGTTCCTGTCCGTGCATCGCTCGCCCTTTTATCCCGGGACAGGAATGAAGGACGAGACAGGCTCGAGGCTGGGGTTGGGAACCAAATACAACCTTCCCGTGGCGTTTGGAACGGCGCGCAAGGACTATCTGAGCCAGTTTGAGGCGATGTTGACAGATGTCGCCAAGAAGTGTCAGCCAGAACTGGTTCTGATCAGCGCCGGGTTTGATGCGCACGCCGAAGATCCGATCGGTTCATTGGGACTTGAAACCGAAGATTTCGGAACGCTGACGCATCTTGTCATGCAGGTCGCCCAGACCTATTCGCAGGGGCGCCTGGTGAGTTGTCTGGAAGGCGGGTATCACGTCAAACGGTTGGCAGAATCGGTCGCTTGCCATTTGACGACGCTATTGGCAAATCCGCGATAACGTCCCACGGAACTCAAATTACTCGGCGTCGGATTGTGCTCGTAATGTCACGATTTCGGCGCTGTTGGCAGACAATGTCGCACTGCGGGATGGCGGGATCTTTTTGACAAGTCCCGTTTGTGATTTGCGTTTGTAGTGAATAAATTCTGGATCGAGCGAAGGCGCGGGCCCACGATTCAATCGCTGCAGTCTGTGCGGCTTGAATTCATGCCAAAAGCTCGCACAGCCGGCGTTGAAAACAAGCATACCAATCAGTGCGCACTCCGCGACCGTTCGAGACGACATCATCGCCAGGATTCTCCGTCGATAAAGGTCAATATGTAGAGTCGGTGCAGGGAGAGACGCGGACCGTATTCGAAAGGTCCCAATTCGCCAAGGCGAGATTCAAGGCGGCACAGTTCAAATGAAAGAAAACCTGAAATATCGGTTCGCGGGTGTGTCGGATGCGGCAATTCTCGCAGAACTGAATCTGCAGCTGATTCGCGATGAGGGGCATCGCAACCCGATGTCCGTCGACGATCTGACGGTGCGAATGTCAATTTGGCTGAACGGCCAGTACCAGGCGGTTCTCTTCAAAGAATTCGACCAGATTGTCGGGTACGCTCTTTATCGGCATGAGCCAGATTTCGTCTATCTAAGACACCTTTTTGTCGTCGCCGATCGACGTCGTCAAGGAATTGGCCGACACGCGCTGGAATGGCTGAGGCAATCCGCCTGGCCGACAGCCAAGCGAATTCGAGTTGAGGTTCTCTTTAAAAACGAAAACGCACTCGCCTTCTGGCGATCCGTCGGATTCGGTGAATACTGCGTCACGTTGGAGCATCAGTTCCCTGAGTCAGGCACGAATTAGGATTGGAGGACGCGGGTAACAGGTCGCAGTCGAGGGCTTAGTAATCCTTCGGGAAGTTGTCCGCTGGGCAGGAAGACTCGCTACGCGCCGTTCCGGTCCACAAATCCTTCACAGCGTTGAAGATTGGGATGGCAATGGTGCAAAGATTGGCCAAAGAAGGTGCCGATGTTGCTTTCACCGAATTTCACCAAGCCGGACGATTGTTGACGGTGGATTGACCGCAAACATGAATTTCGCCGGTGCCCGAATTCTCGCGGGATACCGCAGCCGAGTGATCTTTCAAGGAACCAAAATGAAAGTTTGGCAGTGCGACGCGGTTCGGCCTCGGCCCGGATTGGTTCAATCGAATCTCAAGCCGCCAACTCCCGGACCAGGCGAACTTCTGATCCAGATTCACGCTGCGGGGATCACCCCCACGGAATTGCTCTGGTATCCCACGACGCACACCGCGTCGGGAGAGCCGCGGCAAAACGCCGTGCCCGGCCACGAATTCTCTGGCGTCGTCGCTGAAGTCGGGAAGGATGTCGATATTGCCGTGGGTCTGGAAGTCTACGGAGTGAACGATTGGTTCGCCGATGGGGCATTTGCGGAATTCTGTTGCACCCTGCCGACCTCCATCGCCGCCAAGCCCGAAACACTGACTCATGAACAGGCGGCGGCGGTTCCGATCAGTGCGTTGACTGCGTGGCAGGGTTTGTTCGATCGCTGCAAGCTTCTGGCGGGTGAACGCGTCCTGATTCATGGCGGTTCGGGGGCTGTCGGCGTCTTCGCCATTCAGCTCGCGAAATGGCGAAATGCGCACGTCACGACGACCGCCGCGAGTCGGAATCGCGAATTCTTGTTGAATCTCGGGGCACAGACCGTCGTCGATTATCAAAACGAGAGGTTTCAGGATCTGGGCCAAGAATTTGATGTGATCTTCGACGCCGTGGGCGGCGAGACGCTCACGGCATCGTGGGAAGTGCTTCGCCCGAACGGTCGGCTAGTCACGATCGCTGCGTCGGGCGAAGTGGAAACCGACGAACGCAACAAAAGAGCGTTTTTCATCGTCGAGCCGAATCAATCGCAACTGCTGCGGATTACAAGTTTGATCGATTCAGGAACTCTTAAGCCGGTCGTTCAGGCCGAGATTCCATTTGAGCAGGCGGCGGCCGCGATTTCGTCGAATGCAAAGCAGGGTTGTGGAAAATCCGTGCTTTGCGTTGCCCGCGATGCGTAACAAATCCCCGATGAAGTCATAGGTCCTCATCGTCGCAATTCAGCGAATTGTGTTTCATTTGCCGAGAGTTCACTCAACCATCGCTGCGGCTTGACATGCAACCACTTGGTTGCATAATTGTTTGCATGAACTCAAGGATGGACAACGCCTTCAAGGCGCTCGCTGACTCAAGTCGCCGCGTGTTGCTCGATCAACTCTTTACGAGGAGCGGGCAATCTCTCGGAGAACTCTGTGAGCAGCTCGATATGAGCCGGCAGGCAGTGACGAAGCATCTGAAGATTCTGGAAGCGGCTTCGCTGGTCATGACGGTTCGCCGGGGCCGTGAAAAACTTCACTACCTGAATCCCGTTCCGATCCATGAGATCGCCGATCGCTGGATTGGAAAATATGAACAAAGCCGACTCCGCATTCTCGCAGACCTCAAGCAGACTCTGGAAGGTGACTCAATTGGCTAAATCTCAGTTTGTTTACGTCACATATATCCGCACGACGCCCGAGAAATTGTGGCAAGCTCTGAGCAGACCTGAATTTACTCGCCAGTTCTGGTGCGAGACATGGCAGGACTGCGAATGGAAAAAGGGAGCCACTTGGAAGATCGTGGTTCCTGGAGGGCGAGTTGCTGATTCGGGCGAGGTTGTGGAGATCGAGCCCGGGAAGAAACTCGTCTTGCTATGGCAAAACCATCTTGATCCCGAGATGACGGCTGAAGGTTTTTCACGACTGACCTACGAACTCGAAACAATCGGCGATTCGGTCAAGCTGACGGTTCAGCACGAAATGGATAAGCCTGATTCGAAACTGATCCAGGGCGTCTCGACGGGTTGGCCGCATATCCTCTCAAGCCTCAAGTCGTTACTCGAAACCGGCCATGCGCTCAAAGAAACGAGCCAGTGGCCGGAAGGTCTTTGACACAAATGATTCGGTTAGCCCTCCAAACCGTCGCCTTTTTAAGGCAAGCATTGCTCTGTCAGATTGGCAGCCGAAACAATTGCGGGTCGCCCTGCTGAGCCACGTTGGCAGAGGTCGTGATTTCGTCAATATCTGCAAAGCACTTGTTTCATGAGACTTATGGCTGATACGTTTTTTTGGCGCGCCGTTCGCTAGGCGATCTTCCGTCTCGTGGTGTCGTTTGTGGGATCCGTCCCGCGTTGGAAGACTGAACGCGTTTCGATTCTTGGAGTATGGTGAGATGGCAAAGAAGAGTGGCTCGAACGACCCCAAGCTGGTCCCGCTCGGTGATCGAGTGGTTTTGAAGCGAGCCGAAGCGGAAACCAAAACCGCTGGTGGAATCGTTCTGCCGGATTCCGCAACGGACAAACCGCAACGTGGTGATGTCATCGCAGTTGGTGAAGGACACGTGAAAAGCAACGGAACGAAGGCCGCCCTGACGGTGAAGCCTGGCGATCACGTCATTTTCAGCTCCTACGCTGGCGACGAATTCAAGGTTGGCGACGAGACGTATCTGCTGCTGCGCGAGAGCGACATTCTCGCCATTTATGGCTGATGAATGAGTCTGGCTCATCCGTGTCAGGCGGACTCTCGCTCGATGATCCGCCTCGAGCCGAATTGAAATTTTCGGGTCCACGTGACAACCGAGCCAGACCCGAAAAAACAGTAATTCCGATTCGCAGTGAACGCCAAAGTGGGACTGCTGCAGTTTCGGATCCGACGTAAAACTGACAATTTAAAACCAGGAGTCTCTCCGAATGGCAAAGATTATCGCCTTTGATCAGGAAGCGCAAGAAGCGATGCGCCGCGGCGTGCAGAAGCTCGCCCGCGCCGTACGCGTTACGCTCGGACCTCGCGGTCGCAACGTCATCATTGAAAAGAGCTTCGGCTCACCAACGGTCACCAAGGACGGCGTGACGGTTGCTCGCGAAATCGAACTCGAAGACAAGTTCGAAGACATGGGCGCACGCATGGTGCGTGAAGTCGCCAGCAAGACTTCCGATACCGCTGGTGACGGCACGACCACGGCAACGATCCTCGCCGAAGCAATCTACTGCGAAGGCTTGAAGGCTGTTGTCGCCGGTGTGAACCCGATCGACATGAAGCGCGGCATGGACAAGGCCGTCGAGCAAATCGTCGCCAAGCTGAAGAGCATGGCTGTCGAGTGCAAGAACAAGAAATCAATCGCCCAGGTCGGTACCGTTGCTGCGAATGGCGACACCGAAATCGGCGGAATCCTCGCAGACGCGATGGAACAAGTCGGTAAAGACGGCGTCATCACCGTCGAAGAAGGCAAGTCGCTGACGACCACCTATGAAGTTGTCGAAGGGATGCAATTCGACCGCGGCTACCTGTCGCCCTACTTCGTCACCGATCCAACGTCGATGGAATGTGTGCTCGAAGACGCATATGTTTTGATCCACGAAAAGAAGATCACGAACATCAAGGATCTCGTTCCGGTCCTTGAGAAGGTCGTCAACAGCGGCAAACCGCTCTTGATCGTGGCCGAAGAAGTCGAAGGCGAAGCACTCGCCACGCTCGTGATCAACAAGCTGCGTGGCACCTTCAAGATCGCTGCCGTGAAGGCTCCTGGATACGGCGATCGTCGCAAGGCGATGTTGCAAGATCTGGCGATCATGGTTGGCGGACAGGCGATTTTCGAAGACCTGGGCATTCAGCTCGAAAACGTCCAGTTGTCGGATCTCGGTCGCGCCAAGCGAATCGTGATCGACAAGGACAACACGACAATCATCGAAGGCCTCGGCAAGTCGGCCGACATCAAGTCGCGAATCGAACAAATTCGTCGCGAATTGGCCGCTTCGAGCAGCGACTACGATCGTGAAAAGCTTGAAGAACGCGTTGCCAAGCTGTCGGGTGGTGTGGCTCAGCTGAACGTTGGTGCTGCAACCGAAAGCGAAATGAAAGAAAAGAAGGCCCGCGTCGAAGACGCTCTGCATGCGACTCGCGCCGCTGTTGAAGAAGGTATTCTTCCAGGTGGTGGTGTCGCATTGCTGCGTTCGTCGCTCGAACTCAAGCCAACGGGCTTGAACGAAGACGAAACGACCGGTTTCAACATCATCGTTCGCGCTTGCCGCGCTCCATTGACGCAAATTGCGAACAATGCCGGTGTTGACGGTGCCGTGATCTGCGAGAAAGTCGCCGAGCACAAAGACGGCCACGGTTACAATGCTGCAACTGGCAAGTACGAAGACCTGGTCAAGGCCGGTATCATCGATCCTTGCAAGGTGACTCGCAGTGCGTTGCAAAACGCCGCCAGCGTTTCGACCCTGTTGCTGACGAGCGATGCTCTGATCGCCGAAAAGCCAAAAGACGCCGACAAGAAGGCCGGTGGCCACGGCGGCCATGACGAAATGTAATCATCCTGATTGGGTTCCCAAGCAGAACGCAGTGACCTCAAGTGACCGCGATTGAAACGGGGATTCGACAGTTTAGATGACAGAAAACAGCCCGCACATGAATCCATGTGCGGGCTGTTTCGTTTGACGAGTTCGACTTGAGGGTATCCTTGAAATCCTCGTTACCAAGCTCCCAATTAGAAACGCCTCTTCACACGAACTTCCCCATCGCGGAGGGACCTGACACGGTCCAATCTGTGCATTTCCGAAATCGAGGACGCGTCTGCGAGGCACCCAGGACACTCGTCTACTCGACAAAAAACGAGAGCGCATGAGGCAAGGTCATGCAAAAGCTTGTCGCGAGAGAACGAGAAAAACCAGCAGCATCAACGGAAATCTTGGATGCCTTCAGAGTTCCGCATGGAGCAGAAGCTGATGTGCTGCCGATGGGTGCAGGCCGGGGACTTCCAGCACATCGACCACGGAAGATTGCTGCCCTCTGCAGACTTTTGTAACTTATCAGTGCGTGAGGGCCACAACATATCACGGGAGCGATCTGCCATGGCTGGGCGGAATTCCGATTCGGGGCGGCAGGCCGTCATCTGGCTGGCGACGTCGTTCATCATTTTAATTGGTGCGGCCGCTACGGCTTTCGTGATCATGGCCGCTACCCGCGAAGCGCAAGATCAGTATTTTGTCTGGTTGATCTGGGGTGGATGCTTTGCCGGCTTGTGCGTGGTCTTAATTCTGATCAGCATGCATTGGGAAGAGCCGATCAATCAGCTCAAGTTCTGGTTGACCTATCAGGAACGAAACGACGCCACGGATCTCTATCGCGCGGCACGACGACGCCAAGAGGCCCGCGATGAGCTTGGCGGCAATCAACCACCAACCATCGAATCCGTGCGTGACGCCGCCGAGCACGGTGGCGCCTGGGTGCCTCGCTCGTCGGGCAGCAAGCCGCGCTCGCGAAAACCGTGACCACACGGACAAAAGCGATGTCGGCTCATTCGTGTGACGCTGTGATTCGCTGCATCGCCCGAGGTGTACTCGTCGAAATGTCCGACGTATGCCTGTAGTGGCCTGATCAAGCTGGCTGATCGACTAAGATCTGCGCGACATCCACTGACACCGTCAGAATCTGCGAGCCACCCCCGGTCAAAACGCCCTGAATCGGGCAGACGTCAGAGTAGTCACGCCCCCAGCCAATCGTAACATGTCGTTGCTGAGGAATGACATTGTTCGTCGGATCAAGATCGATCCAGCCATCGCCTGGGCAATAAACAGACAACCACGCATGCGACGCGTCGGCGCCGATCAGCTTTGGTTTTCCGGGAGGCGGCGCCGTCACCAGGTAACCGCTGACATACCGAGCCGCCAGACCAAGGCACCGTAACGCACAGATCTGCAAATGAGCAAAATCCTGACAGACGCCTCGGCGCAGCTTCATGACTTCACGCGTTGGCGTGCTGATACTGGTTGTCGTTGGCGCGTACTTGAATTCGCGAAAGATCCGTGACATCAGATCGAGAGCCGCTTCGAGCAGCGGCCGTTTGGGAGTAAAGCTGACGAGTGCATAGTCGCGGACTTCGTCCAATAGCTGTACGAAGGGCGATTCAAAGCGAAACTGCGCCAACTGCCGCATGTCTGGTGATTCCGCACGGATCAATTGATCGCGTACCTGTTCCCACGGCTGCGTGGCGCCGGCAATCGGAAGTTCGCGCGGAGCGATGCTGACTCGACTTCGTGCCGTGATCTGCAGTTCATGGTGCGGTTCTTCAAGCGAGAAGTACCAGACTTGATTGCCGAAGGCATCGATGCGGGAACGCCGACGAACAGGATCGGGAGCGATGTCCAGCTGAAAGCCGGCGCAGGACTGAAACGGTGTCTGCCGCGGTGTCAGATGCACCTCGTTCTGGCACAACGAAACGGCATCCGCGTAGGAATAGATCGTTGTATGTCGGACATTGTAATGCATCGGCTGTTTTCAGCTTTCAGTCTTCAGCGAGCTCTGAATCCTGAACCCTTAAAACGTAGTTCACGCACGACGGGGGATCTGCAACTGGGCTTCAAGCTGTCGCGAATCAACGGTGTGAGTGAGGTAGGTATGCGAGATACTATCGGACAATGCTCGCAATTCGGAAGCGAGTCCCGACAGGAATTCGTCGAGTTCCTGCCGGTCATTGGTCCCATTGACCGTGCAGAACGATTCAACATCGGCCAGACGTAACGTCGCCTGCGCGGACAGGACGAGTTTTTGCTCGGCCGTCCGCACGATGTCCGATTCATCCCGTGCCAAACTTCCGACGTGCTCGGACAGCGCCATCAGTTGAAATCCGACAGCGCGTGGATTCGATTCATCGGCAAGCACAAGGTCCAGTACGGGCGCCAACTGCAATGTCGTCAGGTAACGATAGCGGTAGGTCATGGAACTGTCCGCGATTTCGAGCATCGCCTCGAGGCGCGGCAAGACGTCGGTCTGGGCGTCGACAAGTAATCCGCGGATCACACGCAAGGTCTGCAGCGCACGTTCGATTCTCCGGCCAATATCCAGAAACCTCCAGCCCGGCCCGCGCGTCATGCTGTCATTGCAGAGACCACTAAAGGCCGACAGCCATGTCAGCAACTGATTCAGTGGCGCTAGCGCACCCGCCAGATCCGACGACGTACGCATCGCCGTGGCGCTGTGAGACGGGGGAAAATCGAGTTGATTGATAATCCGCCAGCCATCCACCGAAATTCGGTCGCGAACGACCGATGCCGTACGCTGAGCGGCGTCGATTGTTTCCAGCAGACCGTACGTTCGATGGGGATCGTGCAGATAGAGCCAGACCGAATCGATCAGTGTCTGTCCCAAGCGAGCCTCATCCACCGGAACCTTGGACAAAGGTGATTCACCGGGTTCGTCCATCGCGAGCACGATTCGCTTGAGATCCGTAAGCCGGGCCGGCTGCAGTTCCGTGGTCATGCGAGCCACGACGCAGCGCGCATGCCGTACTTTCGCTTCGGTCCGTTCGATCAAACGGCCAAGCCAGAACAGATGGTCGGCGGCGCGGCTGGGAAGGTCGTTCGAACTGCGACGCAGCTCAAGCGCCGTTTGCTTGGGGCGCAGCAGTGAGACCGGCTCCACTGGGCCATCGGCCAAGACCCAGACGTCTTTGCTGCGCTGACCGGCCGCCATTGATTCGTTTAGCGTTTCCGAACGCATCGCGACTCGGGATAATCCTCCGGGCATGACCTGATAGTCGCCGTCCGTTGCGACCGCGAAGGCCCGCAATGTGACATGCCAGGGCTGCAATCGATCGCCGCTCCAGACAGGCGCGGTCGAGCCAACAACCGGCTCTTGTGCGACATACTGGCTGGGACGAGTTCGCATATCCGCGATCAGTCTTGCACGCTCTTCGTCCGTCAGATTCGCACCGATATGCACCTTCACGTTGTGGTGACGGAACGCCGGGCGAATCACCAATTGATCCAGATGAGCTTCCACATATTTCAAATCGTCCGACCGACCACACCACCACGTTCGAATCGACGGAAGCTTCAACTCTTCGCCCAGCAGGAAGCGGCATGCAGAGGGCAAGTACGCTTGCAGCAAAGGGGCCTCGAGAAATCCGCCACCCAGGGCATTGGCGACAACAACCTGCCCGTCACGAATGACCTGAAGGAGTCCAGGCACACCGGCCGGAGAATCGGGGCGCAATTCCAGCGGATCGCACCGGCCATCGCCAATGCGGCGAAAAATCACGTCCACGCCCAGCAGTCCGCCCAGAGTTTTCAGGTAGACCCCATCGCCGCGAACCGTCAAATCACCGCCTTCGACCAGTGTGTAGCCAAGATAGCGGGACAGGTAGACGTCTTCGAAGTAGCGAGAACTTCGGGGGCCTGGCGACAGCAAGACGACGCGTGGATTCTCGCGATGATTGCGTGCCAGACTGGCGAGCGTGTTCTGGAGCGAAATGAAGAACGACGCGAGCCGGACAACGTTTTGTTCTTGAAACTCTTCCGGCAGCGTCCGCGAGACCACAATGCGGTTTTCGACTGCATACCCGGCCCCAGACGGTCCCTGTGAGCGATCCCCCAGGGCGATCCAATTGCCGCTGAGGTCGCGCGCCAGTTGTGCGGCATACCAGTGCAGAAAGATCCCCGCAGGGGGCTGAATTCCGACACACGGCAGCAGATATCCAGGATGCTCGAAGAAGGCATTCGGAGGAAGCACGCCCGATCGCAGCAGGTCTTGATTGCCGTAGACGTCTTGCAGAATTCGATTCAGCAGACGGGCGCGCTGCGCGATGGCGTCGGCCAATGGATTCCATTGGTTGACCGAGAACATCAGTGGAACAGGATCGAGCTCCCAAGGCCGTTCAAGGTCTTTGGCTGCTCCGTAGACGTTGTACGTGACGCCATTTTCACGCAGGAAATGCTGCGTTTCTTCCGTTCGTCGCACCAGCCCCGACGTACCACCCGTATTCAGACTTCGTGCCAATCGCGACCACGCCGGACGAATCGCCCCGTTTGCGTCGAGCATCTCATCGAAATGTGGCGCAGGGGGCTGGTAAAGGGGCGTGATTTCGCCGGCCAGGTGAGCGCTCACCGCACCGGTGTTATCATCCATGGGATCGGCAACTCCTTGTCGTTCGATAGGGCCGTGCGTGGCGATCCATACACCTCAAAGTAGCGTTTGCTACCGCAAGACGCTTCCACCGCATCATGGCCTGTCGGATTGTCTTCATGATCTTCTCAGGTCCAGCGTGAACGGGAAGTCGGCATTCAATTCGACCTCGGGTGTCGGCTGGAGCCCCGGAGTGTGACCGATTTTGAAGAATCTTGCTACACGACGACTTTCCGCCTCGTAGGCATTCACGGGGAAGGTGGCATAGCTGCGTCCACCAGGATGCGAAACATGCCAAGTCGCCCCACCGAGCGACCGCTTGTTCCAGGTATCGATCAGATCGAAAACCAGCGGTGTGTGAACGCCGATCGTGGGGTGCAGGCACGACGGCGGCTGCCAGGCGCGGAACCGGACGCCTGCGACGAATTCCCCTTTCGTCCCCGTCGGATGCAGCGGCACGCGGCGGCCGTTGCACGTCACCACATACCGCGGATCGGTCAGCCCGCTGACTTTCACCTGAAGACGTTCAACCGAAGAATCGACATACCGTGCGGCCCCCCCTCCGCCAAATTCTTCGCCCAAAACGTGCCAAGGTTCAATGGCCTGTCGGAACTCCAGATTCACTCCGGCCAAAGTAAACTCGCCAATCAGCGGGAACCGGAATTCGACATGCGGGGCGAACCACTTACGATCAAAACGGAATCCCGAATCGGCGAGATCGTCGAGGACCTCGTTGAAGTCCTGTTCAACGAAGTGAGGAAGCATGAATCGGTCATGCAGCGTCGTACCCCAGCGAACCAGTTTTTCGCGATACGGCTTATTCCAGAAGCGGGCAATCAAGGCACGCACCAGCAACTGCTGCGTCAGGCTCATTCGCTCGTGCGGAGGCATTTCGAATCCCCGCATTTCGACCAGTCCCAATCGCCCCGTCGCACTGTCTGGAGAGAAAAGTTTGTCGATGCAGAACTCAGCCCGATGCGTGTTACCGGTCAGGTCGGTCAACAAGTGTCGGAACAGCCGGTCAACCAGCCATGGCGGACAAGGCCCGTCCTCTGGAACCTGCGAGCAGGCAATTTCTAGTTCGTACAGTGCTTCATGACGAGCTTCATCAATACGTGGCGCCTGACTCGTAGGGCCGATAAAGAGTCCCGAGAACAAATAGGACAGCGACGGTCGATTGTTCCAGTAGCAGACGAAACTTTTCAGAAGGTCTGGTCGTCGGAGGAACGGGCTTTGCGCCGGTGAAGGACCGCCCAAGACGATGTGATTGCCACCACCCGTCCCGGTATGGCGACCATCGAGCATGAATTTCTCGCTGCTCAACCGTGATAAGTGCGCTTCTTCATAGAGCGTCGTTGTGTTGCGAACAAGTTCCGCCCAGTTTGTGGCCGGTTGCAGATTGACCTCGATCACACCGGGGTCTGGTGTGACCTTGAAGTGGTCGACGCGATAGTCGTAAGGCGGCGTATAACCTTCGATCCGGACTGGCATCGACAGTTCGTCGGCGGTGGCTTCGATCGCCGACACTAGATCGAGGTATTGCTCGATTCGCTCAAGCGGCGGCATGAAGATATGAATCACACCTCCGCGAGCTTCGACACACAGCGCCGTCCGCACAACAGGTGAAAACAGATCACCAATTGGCGATTTTGAAGACTCACCGTACAGGCCATTTGAACCATTTGAGCCGTTCGAACCTTCGTGCGTTCGGCCAAGCCGTCCGTTGTGATTGCCATGACCAATCCTGGTTCCATCTGAGCCGAGGGCGGCCTCGTCGCCTTCGATCAATGCCGGTTCCAGGTCATTCATCGAGCGCTGCACGAAGTCCAAGATCCGGCCGCGCGTCTGCAGAACTCGTGGCACCGCGGCGGATTCGTGCGATTGAGACGGAATGAATCCATTTTCTGGCGCATGAAGTTGTGCCTGAGGGCGCGATGCGGTGGTCGGCAGTGCACCACGTTCTGCGAACGGATCAAGTTCGATCACCTGTGGACGTTCATCGGGATGGATCCAGGGCAGCGAATCGAGTGGCAGGCGATAACCCATGGCGGAATCGCCGGGAATCAAGAACATGCGAGTCTGTCGCAGATACCAGGGACCGCTGATCCATCGCGTAAGATCGGTTGCCGAGCTGTTCGGCGTGATCGGCAGAACGTAACCCACGACGCGGGCCAGTCCTTGCTCGTAGACGCGGGCAATTCGCGCCCGCTCTTCCTCGTTGTCGAGTCGTGAGTCGAATGGATCGACGTTGGCAGGCAGCTTACGGGCCTTCCACAAGTAGTACCAGGTGTCCTCATACCCTGGCAGGACATGGTCTGCGCGGACCTGCAATTGCTCGGTCAGCATATACATGAAATCGCGAGCGTCGTTTTCGTCGTACCCATAGTCGCGATTGTCGTCCGCGATCAAATCGGGCCGCGTCCAGATGGGCTCCAAGTCTTTGCGCCAGTAGCAGCCCAGCGCCCATCGGGGCAGCGATTCACCGGGGTACCATTTACCTTGCCCAAAATGCAGCAAAGGTCCATTCGCAAAACGCTTTGCCAGCCTTCGGAACAGCGTACCAGCCAGCCGTCTCTTCGATTCGCCCAACGCGGCCGTGTTCCATTCGGGCTCTTCACGATGATCGATCGACACGAATGTGGGTTCACCACCCATCGTCAAGGTCTTTGGGCCCAAGGCGAGATCACGGTCGACGTCCTGTCCAAGCCGTTCGATTTCGCGCCATTCATCCTCGGTGTATGGCTTGGTGACGCGTGGATCTTCGTGAACGCGGGTCACCGTCATATCGAACCCGAATTCCACTTCGCACGGATCCACGCCACCACTGATCGGTGACGCCGATTGGGGATCGGGTGTCGCCGCGAGCGGAATATGACCTTCTCCGGCCAGCAATCCCGACGTCGGGTCGAGCCCTACCCAGCCAGCACCGGGCAGAAAGACCTCGGCCCAGGCGTGCAGGTCCGTGAAATCAACGGCGGTCCCCGAAGGTCCGTCGAGCGACGCAACGTCCGCTTTGAGCTGAATCAAGTACCCCGAAACGAATCGTGCGGCCAGGCCATAGTGACGCAAAAGCTGCACCAGCAGCCAAGCCGAATCGCGACACGAACCACTCTGCTTGGTCAGCGTCTCTTCGCAGCTTTGAACGCCAGGTTCCATGCGAATGACGTAGCGAACCGCCTGGTTCACATACTGGTTGAAATGGACGATACTGTCGTTCGTCGATTCTTTACTGTGCGGCGCACGACCGACGAACGAACGCATGATCGTCGACAGAGGTTCCGTCGCGAGATACGGCTGAAGCTGAGTCTTCAGCGCGGGGGAATACTCGAAAGGGAACTCGGTCGCTTCCGGTTCGAGGAAGAAGTCGAACGGATTGATGACCGTCATGTCGGCAATCAGATCGACTTCGACGGAAAGCTTCTTCGTCGCATCAGGAAAGACGAGCCGCGCCAGAAAGTTCCCATACGGATCTTGCTGCCAGTTGAAGAACTGCTTTTCCGGCTCGACTTTGATCGAGTAGCTGACGATCGGCGTCCGACAGTGAGGGGCCGGACGCAAGCGGATCACCTGGGGCGACAGAGTCACCAACCGGTCATACGTGTAGGTCGTCTTGTGATGCAGTGCGACGCGAATCGTCATGATCGAGTCTTTCGCCTCTTGGCTTCAGGGGGGGGGCGTTGGGTGCTGCGTCTGGATGCTGAAGGTAGCAGCATCACGGCACTGTCGTGTTGTTTCGGACGTTTTGGTCAGGACCGTCGTGGGTTGCGGGCGAGTCGTTGATCTCGCGGTCTGCGATGCGATGTCGGCGTTTCAATTCGACGCAGAGCGAGCGTTTGTGGTTTCATCCCTGAGATTGGGATTGGTGACCGCTTCCTTGCGACTGTTCACTGCGATTTGAAGTCTGGCGATTCGATTTCAGCGGTTTGACGTCCGGCTCGACGGAAAAAAATGTGTCAGAGATCGCGATTCCAACTTTATTCAGCTTCTGCTGGAACTGATCGATGAACTCGTGCAACCCCGTCGTAAAAATCTCTTCGATATTTGTGTAATCCAGTTCCGCTCGCAGTCGGCCCATCTGCTGTTCCGCGGGATTGAAGAAGTTGCCGCGGGTCCCACCGGTAATTGCCAGCAAGGACTGTTCGGCATTGCCGATACAGAACCGAACCGCGCGAGGAAACTCGCGATCCATCAGCAGAAACTCGGCCACTTGCCGTGGAGTAATGCGTCCATGGGCCTTGCGGTACATTTCGAGCGCACTCGCCGACTTGAGCAGCGCGGCCCACTGATTGGTATCAAGTTGTGTTCCGACGTCGGAAACCTGTGGCAGTAGCAGGAAGTATTTGACGTCCAGGATGCGCGAAGTCTTGTCTGCACGCTCGATCAATTGCCCCATCCGATGGAAGTGCCAGGCTTCACCGTGCGAGAGCGTCGATTGCACGACCCCGTCCAAGGTATATGCCGACAACTTGATCTGCGTGAAGAAATCGAACGGTGACCCGAGCACCTGCTGCTGCGATGCGGTCTTCACCGAGAGATAAAACTTGTTCATCTCTTCCCACATCGGCGAGCTGATCATGTCGCGAACGGTACGAGCATTTTCGCGAGCCGAACGCAAACAGCACAGAATCGAATTCGGGTTGGCGGTGTCGAACGTCAAAAACTGGATGACATTCTGCTGCGTCCCCTCGGGGTATCGCTCTTGAAATTCGGTGTGATCGCCCGTGGTATAGATGAGCGGATCCCAGTGGCGGTCCATCTCGGGACCGACATCCAGGGCCAGATTCAAATTGACATCGATGAATCGAGCGACATTTTCCGCTCGCTCCACGTATCGGCTCATCCAGTAGATCGAGTCGGCAACGCGGCTCAGCATGACAAAGCTTTCAATTCAACTCTTGGTGATCGTCTTGGGGTCGTCGTCGGTTCGCAGCGTCTATCGTCGTGCTTGGACTGACTCAGCAGCGACTCATTGCCGAAATCGGCGTTCATCCGTGTGCCACTGGCTCTGCCCAGTGCTCTTTCGAAATCGTCGACATCAGACCTCTATGCCCGCGGCGTCCCGTTCTTGAGAACCCATGTATCCTTGCTGCCGCCGCCCTGCGACGAATTGACGACCAGCGATCCTTTAACAAGTGCCACACGGGTCAATCCTCCAGGCAGAATGTAAATGTCTTCGCCGTAAAGAATGTAGGGCCGTAAGTCGACATGCCGGCCCTCGAGCCGATCGCCGACGATCGTAGGAACACGGGACAGTGAAAGTGTCGGCTGGGCAACGTAGTTCCGCGGGTTAGACAGGATCAGTTCACGATATTTGTCGAGCTGTTCCTTCGTGGCGCGCGGGCCGACCAGGATTCCGTATCCACCGGATTCATTCGCTGGCTTAATAACCAGTTCGGGCAGGTGATCCAGTACGTATCCTCGTTGTTCGTCGTTCGCGCACAGATACGTAGGAACGTTGGGCAGCATCATTTCTTCGTTCAGGTAATACTTAATCATCTGCGGAACGTACGCGTAGACCGCCTTGTCGTCGGCGATTCCGGTGCCCGGAGCATTTGCCAGGGCAACGCGACCGGCGCGGTACACGTCCATCAGACCGGGAACGCCCAGGCACGAATCGGGGCGGAAGGCGAGTGGATCGAGAAACTCGTCGTCGATCCGGCGGTAAATGACGTCGACCCGCTCCAGGCCACGCGTCGTTCGCATATGCACGTAGCCGTTCATCACGACCAAGTCCGGTCCCTGTACCAGTTCCACCCCCATCTGCTGAGCGAGGAAGCAGTGTTCGAAGTACGCGGAGTTATAAATGCCCGGAGTCAGCACCACGACGTTCGGTTCGTCAGCCGTGGGCGGCGCGATGTGCTGAAGCATCTTCAACAGTTGCTCGGGATAATCTTCGACCGGCATGACCGACAGCCCGTTGAAGAGTTGCGGGAATGTCCGCTTCATAACTTCGCGGTTTTCCAGCACGTACGACACCCCCGATGGACATCGCAGGTTGTCTTCCAGCACGTAGACCGTGCCGTCCGAGTTCCGAACCAGGTCGGTTCCGGTGATGTGGCACCAGATGCCGCCAGGTGGGTTCAGGCCAATACATTGCTTCAGAAAATTACGACTCGATGTGACCATGTACTCGGGGAAGATGCCTTCCTTCACAATGGTCTGGTCGTGGTAAATGTCGTTGATAAAAAGGTTTAAGGCCTTGATTCGCTGCTTCAGACCTGCGTCAATGAACCGCCATTCTTGGCTTTCAATGATGCGAGGAATCAAATCAAACGGCCAGATCTTCTCTGTGCCGGCTTCGTGGCCGTAAACATTGAACGTGATTCCCATATTCAGAAGAGCTTGGTCGGCGACGCGCTGACGTCGCGTTAACTCCCCTTCCGTCAATCCCTTAAGTCGAGACGCGAGCAGCTCGCCGCGTTCGCGCGGATGCCCGTTGTCGAGAAACATCTCGTCATAGAAACCAGTTGTCTCATACCCGTGAAAAATCAGGTCGGGTGAGCCGGGTCGGAGGTCAGAATCGGAGACCGCGAGCATCGTTCAAGTCTTTCTATTTGAGACTCTGATTTGTCGACGTTTGCCCCGACATTCGTTGAACTCCAATTGCATGGCCTCAAGAACAGGCAGCAATCGCTTATAGATCCAGCAGGAAATGCATTTCAGGGCTTACGAAGACGCCATTTCCATGAAAAGGCAACTCGCATGCCGTGACAATTCGCCAAAATTGCCCCTCTTCATCGCACATGGCGAATTCAGGTCGAAGAATATCTTCCAGAATCCGCAGTTCGGAGCAACTGCGAAATACCTCCTGCCCACAATTGGCTCGTCGGGCCCGGCGGGCGTCAATCGCGAATCGTCGCTTGCCGACGTTAGTGATGGCCTCCCCCCGCCCGGTCGCAATGAGCACGCGGCGTAGCGTCGCGATGACTGTGGTGGTGGTGGTTTGATCGTCATTTTGCCCGCGAGATCGATTCCCGATGCTTGGCTTAATTCGGATTATTTCTGATCGCGGCGACCGGGACGCGGTGACGAAGTGCGGCGTCTAGAAAAATGCAGACCTGCGTAGACTTTGCCGTCGATCAGCTTTCCTTCCGCGACCCGGTTGGCGAGCCACTTTTCGATTCCGCGAATCGTCGGACAATGGACGACGATGTTTTCCCCCTCGACACCACCGCCCGTGCTGACCTGACGAAGGTCGCGCGCGATGAAGAACGACGCGATTTCTGATGTCAGGCCGGGCGACGTGGGGCAATCGGCCAAGTGGTCCACTCGCTTGGCGGTATAGCCTGTCTCTTCAATTAGCTCACGCAGTGCGGAGGTTGCAAACGCTTCGTCTTCTTGGCCAGCGACATCGCCTGCAAGACCCGCCGGCAAGTCGATCACGGATCGTCCCACCGCAGCGCGAAATTGTTCGGTCAAGAGAATTCGCCGGTCCGGTGTGAGTGCAACGATCGCAACGACGCCTCGTGCATTCACACGTTCGACGAATTCCCACGTTCCTTCACGCACCAACTTCAAGAACTTTCCTTTTCCGATGACCTTCGCCATGGCCATTGCGAATCCTCAATATTTATCCGGAATAAATTTCGAGATGCGACAATAATGAGTTTAATCAGAATGAAACAAGTGCCCGATGTGCATGTTCTCTCTTCAACACGAGACCCCGTCATGAATCAGGAATCGAGCACCAGCGACCCGCGAGTCCCGCTCGCAGAACATCGGACAGACCTGGCCGAGTTCCGCACGCAACTGGCGATGGACCGCACGACGCTCGCGTGGATCAGGACGACATTGGCCATCGCGGGGTTTGGCTTCGGGATGGTCGGCTTTTTCCGGACGCTGGAAGAGAAACATCTTTCGCCCGAAACCATCAGGCTGCATCAGGGGGCAATCCGAATGGGGGCCGCATTGATCATCCTGGGAATTGCATCCACCATGGTCGCAGGGGTCTCTCACTTCCTGACACTTCGAAGGCTTCGGCGCGGTGAGCCCCTCATCCTGACGCCATGGCCGTTGAGCATCACGGTCGCCATGCTGCTCTCCGTGATCGGGCTCGCGGGAATTTGGATGCTCTTTGCCTGATTCGTTGCCCTGGTTTCGCTGCGTTGCCAGGAGGGATTCGACCTCATGAAGAACCTGTTCCTCGTGCGTCACGCCGAGTCTCAGCATCACGTTGGCGAACTGACGGGCGGCTGGACCGACGTACCTCTTACCGTCGTGGGGCACCGCCAGGCTCGGCTGTTGGCTCAATTCTTCGCCGTACAGCTTCACGGCCGAAATGCTCAGGTGTACTCGTCAGACCTGAAGCGATGCCGCGAAACGGCCGAGCCGATAGCCAGCGCGCTACAGTGCAATGCCGTTTTCACACCCGAGTTACGGGAGCTGAACAATGGCACCGCCGCCGGTCGAACCAAGACCGAAGCGAGTAAACTCCGTCGTCCGCCCGTCGAGCCCATTCTCGATTGGGTGCCGTATCAAGGGGCAGAGAGTTGGCGCAACCTGTATCGACGGATCGTCACGTTTGCCGATGGCCTCAATCGGAATGACGATGCGGTAGTGATCCTCGTCACGCACGCGTACGCCCTGATTTGCCTGGTCAACTGGTTTATGAGGATTGCCGATGACAACCTTGTTGCCAATATCATGTACGACGCCGCGCCGGGTTCAATCACGCATCTCAGAGTCGGCGACCAGGACTGCCGGACAATTGGCTTCCTCAACAGTTCTAGCCATCTCGAGAATCTCTCTGAATGTCGCTGGAATCTCTAACCGTTTCAGCGAATCTCTTGTGCACCTCGCATCTCAAGCCGAGTTCTTCGCGATCGCACGGTCACTGGATGCGACTATTCGCGGGTGAAGTTGCTTCGAACGCGCGGCTCGGCTTGACTCTGCTTACACAAGTAGGTAAACAACGACATGCGTCGGGATTAGCAATGCAAGGAGTTCATCATGGCGACGTCACCCAAGCTTCCCGCGTTAACGGAACCGCAGCTCGAGATCATGCAGGTGGTCTGGCAGCATGAGGAAATTACCGTCTCAGACGTCTGGCAGGCGATCTCGGCCAAGAGGCCGGTTGCGCGGAATACGATCCTGACGGTACTTGATCGTCTGGAGAAACGCGGCTGGCTGCAGAAGCGATCCGTCGGCAACGTCCAACTCTACCGGGCTTGCGTGAGCGAGAAAGTTACGCTCACGCAAGCGGTGCAGCGATTGGTCAACACGTTCTTTGGCGGATCGTCGGAATCTTTGATGATGACGCTGCTCGAAGGGCGAGGAATCTCGCCGCAGGAAGCACAGCGAATTCGGCAGCAGATCGAAACCGCCCGCGGCAAAAAATCGTAGGTTCTTCGAAAGCCTGGTGTTCGGGGCTCAATTAAAAGCTCAACATGGAGGTGAGAGATGGGGCGGGTTGAAGGCACTCTCGTTGCGGTGACGGTCATTCTGCTGGCGGCCTGGGGCATCAGTCGACTGGTTTTCTCGCGACCTTCCCTGTGCGATTTTGTGTGGCGCACCGCGCTCATTCTGGTCGCTCTGTCGCCGGGAGTGGTGACGGGCCGTGCGGTGCTTGTGAATTGGCAATGGCAACTTCCGGTATGGCCAGCGATTGTACTTCCATCGTCCGATACGCAGACGATCTCTCGTTTGACACCCGAGCAACCGACGCCCGTTCCTGTGGCGAATCGAACTGATGGTGCCGGTCGTTTGCCGCCCCGCACATCCATCGAGACTCCTCCCGCCGGATCACGCGAAGAAATTGTGGACGCATTCACAATCACTGTGGCTCCAGCGGTGACTGCCTCCCGTGAATTTGTCTCCCATGAAACCCCTCAGCCGATCACAGTAAGTCCGACACCCAGGTGGTCGTGGATGAGTATGGTCGCGGCAATCTGGCTTGCCGGAACGGTTCTCCATTTGATGATGATCGGTGTCTCGGTGGGGAACGGATTCCGCCTGCGACGGACCGCGAAACTTGTGACTGATGCGGACTGTTTGGCTCTCAATCACGAGTGCGCTGATCGTGTGGGATTGCGATCGAGGCCCCGACTTTCTGCGAATCCGGCACTAGCCGGTCCTGTAGTGATCGGGATTTTTCGCCCGCAGATTGCTATTCCACCGAGTTTGCTGAGTGCAGACGTGCGACACGATCTCAGGGCCGTTCTGCTACACGAGTGCGGGCATTTGAAGAGATTCGATCTGGTTTTTGACGTCTTATTGCGCCTGGTGCTCGCGGTGTTCTGGCCGCATCCGTTGGTGTATGTCCTGGCGAGCGAAATGCGTCGGTTGCGGGAAGAAATGTGTGATAACTTCGTGCTCACCCAGGAATCCGCTCTTCAATATGCAGAGACATTGTTACGGGTCGCCGTCGGCAAACGCTTGAATGAAGCGTTCTTACTGGGCATTGGTGTCATCCCGAAAGCGCATCGTTTGGAGCAGCGTGTGGCGTCCCTTTTGTCGTCCGAGCGACGTGTGGAGACATCGGTGCCCCAGAGAAATCGACTGTTCGTGGTTAGCGGTGTGAGTGGATTGCTTGTGTTGAGTTTGATGATTCGCTTGACGTCACTTGCCGCAGCACCACCTTCGTCCACGGAAGTCCCCGCGGATGTGCTGACAATCGTGGATGACGAGAACGCGAAACCAAAACCAGCTTCGGCTCCTGCGGCGACCGAAGATTCCGTCAATCAGGCCTTGGAGAAAGCGTTGGCAGTTGCCAACGCGAACCCGGTTGAGATTGTGTTTCGTGTGCTCGACACGCAGGACAAGCCGGTCGCCGGGGCGCGTGTTCTGCCGAGTTTCGTCTCCGATTTTCGAGGAGCTTCCTGGGGGAACGATAACGTTGTCTGGCAAACTGTTGAGAGTGACGCCGAGGGCTTTGTTCGCTTTCGATTGCCGTCGGAAGTCGTGAAGCAAGCCATCCTCTTGCGGGGACTCAACGGTCGCGCCAACGCCGGGAGTTCACCCTGGGGATACGAATCCAATCGCATTCCTGAAGGGTTCCCCAAGAGTCTGCTGCAACTTGGGATCAGGCAGTTGTATTTGAAGGTGGATCACCCCGATCACCCACTTTGGTCGAATTTTCTCGAACTCCGGCAAGACGCCCAACTGCACTTGGCGGATTCCTACACCCTCGTGGTTCGTGGATGGCGTGTCGGCGAAACGGAATTGGCAACACGCGTCGTTCCGTGGCTTGCGGGCTCTTATTCGACAGACTGGACGGAAGAAGCGGGCGTCGTGACATATCGGCGCGTTAATCTCACAGACGAAGGAAGTCGTCCGTTTCTCCAACTGATTCAGTTCCCAGAACAAGGGACCACCTGGTTCAGTGACGTCATTGATCTGAAGCATCTCGCGGGCAACCCGATCTCATTGGACTTGACGTTGAAACGGGGAGTCCGCTTGGAAGGGCGCCTGGCAGACGATGTGCCTCGGCCAGTGAAAAACGGAAAAATTCAAGGAAAGATAGTTCCTCTCGTCGGCATTGATTCACAGAGAACCGCCTGGAGCGTCGCCGCAAAAATTGCGGAAGATGGAACGTTCGTGTTGGATTCATTGCCACCCCATCAAACATTGCAACTCATCGCGCTCTGCGACGGTTGGAATTCTCGCACACCGTCCCAGGCGGAATTCGAAGAGTTCCAGGCAAGCAACCATTTTCCCCGTGGAGAGATCGGATTCGCCGGTGCATCCAACTTGTTTCCACAGTTGGTTCGTGTGGATGAGACCGACATTCACGAGCGGGCCGTGCCCATGGTGCGGACAGCGTCGTGCGAAATCACGGCCGTCGACGCACAGAATCGCCCAGTCTCTGGGGTAAAGGTGCAGTTTCACCCCAATCAAATGTTCTTTCATTGGGGGGCAACCGCGCTGAGATCAGGCCAAGACGATGCCACGCGACTTCGCGAGCAGCAAATCAACGGGGATCGTGACGATTCAGATTTCAATCATCGAAAATACTCTGCAGATACGGACGCAGATGGAAAAGTCACCATCGTCGATTTACCTTGCGTCGCGCCCGATGCTCCATCCAGCTATAATTTGGCGACGTTCTTCGCGACGCATGAAAAGTACGCCGCTCAATCGTCCTCCGTCCTCGAAAATATGCCAAAGATCATGGGGTCACCGTTCCTGGGGGTCATGCTCACTCCAGGAAAAAGAACACAGGTGACGTTGCACATGGAGCCCCAACCGGCCCTTCAGTTTGATGTGAAATCTGAGCTGGCCGATGACGAGTTGTCGGCCTCACCTCCTGAGCACTCGACCGAGCTGTCTGGTCGAGTCGAGGATTACGAGGGCCATCCACTCGAAGGCGTCAAGGTGCTTCTGGTCGATGAAGATTGCTTCGAAATTCGAACCGACGCTCAAGGGGAGTTTCATCATCGCTTTGATCCGGAAATGATCGAACCGGGTGAAGAGGCGGTGATTCCGTTGCGTTTCGTGAAAGAGGGCTTTGCCCCCACTTTGAGAGACGTTCGGATTGGTTCGGGCCAAATGACGATTCAATTGCATCGCAACACATGGTTTGAAGGCACTGTCCACAAACCGGATGGAACGCCCGCAGCACACGTGCCCGTTCGTGCCTTTCACGAGAGTTATAGTTCCAGTATTCAGTCCGAACTGTATCTGAAAACGGAAACCATGACGAACGCGGACGGGCGCTATCGGTTGCTGGTCGAGCCCGCGGAGTATCGCATTGTCGCTGGACATGCTGCCGCTGGAGTGGCATGGGTTCCACTGAACCATTCCGGAAGTAAAGCTGAACGGACTAAAATGTCGATCTTCGACAACGAACATCGGCCGCTCGACATTCAATTGGAACCCGGTGTACGATTTGTCGCCGAGCTGATCGATCGGCAATCGGGTCAACCGATATCTGATGCCACGCTCATTCTGTATGACAACGCAGACCTAACCGGAAGCAGCGGCAAGAGTGATGAGACAGGGATTGTCACCTATCCGGCACTCCCGTCCGGCAAGCTCACTTTCCAGATCTATTCCCCCAATCACCTGCGATGGGCGTCTGAACAAGCGATACCCGTGTCAAATGGTGAACAAGCTCGTTTCGTTCCCTCGAACAACAAACTGACATTTGAGCTTCGCCCCGGGATGTCACCCGTTCAGATCCAACTGGAATCCGGCGTCGAAGTTAGCGGTATTGTGCTTGATCCACAGGGCCAGCCGGTTTCCAATGCGGAAGTCCATTTGGCGGTCGATTCGTCAGACACAAACTCCAAAGGAATCACGGACTATCCTCATCAGGTTAATGATCAAGGCCGATTCCGATTCCTTTTGCCTCGCAGCGAAACGCCGACCTATCACCTGATTGCGCAGCAGCGACAACGCAACAATGTCGGAATCAAATGGGCAAGCGGTATCAGTCGGGCATTCGCCCTTGAGGTCGGATCACCGGTTCACGATCTGGAAATTCGTCTCACCAACCCGGGAACCGTTCGTGGACGAGTCGTCAATCGCCAGGGGAAACCAGTAGCCTCGATGTTCGTGCAAGCGTCTACAGTTGGCTTGCGAGAGCCATCCAATTCTTGTCCATCGACGATCAGCCGGCGCGACGGAACATTTGAACTCCCGAACCTTCGCCCAGGTCGCTATTGGTTCCATGGAAAGTCTGTTCCCATCGAATCCGATGCGGCCCAAGTGCAGCCTCAGGCGGAAGTGCGATCGAATGAAGTGAGCCAAGCCGGCGACGTCTTGATTCCTGTGGATGAAGCCGCCCGCATCGAATGAGTTTGGCGAATGCGGAGTCAACTTCAAGTTCAATTCCGTTCGCTCCGCCCCGTCCCCAAAACGGAAATCGGACCGTGTCGTCGATGCGTCGCGGAGAGCTTCGTCCGCGTTGGGTGGCAACTGAGGTACCGTACCCTGACTTCAAAACGCCTCAAAAATCACCTATGGATTCGTCAGACACGGAGATGGAAATGGCAGGCGATGTGGCAAGCGGCTTGCGTGGGCCTCGAGTTCGGATCGGGGGATTGGTGTTTCGTGGCCGTGAGATCCTAATCGTCGAGCATTGCACCGGTCCTGAGCGGTGGCGCTGTTTTCCCGGTGGCGGGCTCGAACCCGGCGAGACGTTTGAAGACTGCTTACGTCGCGAACTGGACGAAGAGCTTGGCCTGACTTGTGAAGTGGGTGAACTGATTGCGGTGGGCGATGTTTTCAATTCCGGCGGTCACTCGGTGGAGCTGTACTTCAAATGCACCGCAGGCAAAGAAACTCCGCAACCACGATGTGCAACGATCTCAGGAGCTTGGTTTGTTGATCCACTCGATCTCGCGCCATGGAATGTGTTTCCCCTTGAACTCGCGGCCGATGTCGCAAAGTGCGGGGCTGAAGGATTGATGCGCGTTCGCAGCTATGGTCGATTCCAGTAGGGACGAGTCCAAACTTCGACGACGATGAGAATTGGTTCGCGCATTGAATGCGTGCCATCACCCATTCGATCATTCTGGTCGCCGACCGCCCACGATGCGAATGACGCGTGTCCAGGCTGGTTTCAAACCGGTCGGATGGATCACTTTCGCCGCCGATTCATGAAGGCCAGCCCCTTCGACATGTTGCCGCTTCTGCGTTGAAAAACGCCGGAACAGTATTGAATCGAGTGGGCAAACGGCAAATGGCATCGGAATTGCGTTACGTTGCTTTCATTCCAGACCGACTGATTGAATTCGGTCATTGAAACCGACTTGTGGGGGGAGAGATTGACATGCTGGCATTCATGTGGTGGATGGTGATTGGATTGGTGGCGGGATTGTTCGCGCGGTTGCTGGTGCCCGGCCGTCAGCCGATGGGAGTCCTCCTGACAATGTTGCTGGGGATGGCAGGATCACTCGTCGGGGGATTCATCTCGTCGGCCGTGTTTGGATACTCGCCAGCAGACCCGAATATCCATGCCGGCGGGCTGTTCCTTTCAATCGGCGGAGCGATGCTGTTGCTGGTGATCTATCTCAACATGAATCGAAGCGGTCGCGTTGGTCCGCCGCTGTGAGCGGCATTGCATGATTCGGTTATCCCGAATTTCGAAATCACACGCGGGGGCAAGTCGTCGAGGACGATTTGCCCTTTTTTCGTTTCCGACGCCTCGCCCCGGCTCGTCCAGATGTTGTTTGTCGAAAAGGCTTCGAATCGCACGTTCGGATTGAGTCTCTTGGGAAGCTCTGATTTTCGCTGGAACTGTGGCGGGGTATCATGAAAAGAAAACGGCAGGTTTGCATGAACATTGTTTAACGTTCGCGCTTCTGTTGCGTCGCGATGCTCGGCACGATATCACGTAAGACGTGTTGTCATCATTCGATTGAGGCGCGCGGCGTTTCTCGGAAAATCACGCATGTTTCATGGTGTGTGGCAGTTGGCGAAGCTGACATTGGAATCGGACTGCCGCCGACTGGGGTTGCACGGACTTCGCTTTGGAATGCTGGCGACGCTGTACCTGGCGGTCTGTTACTTTCAATCGTCCACATGGAAGTCGGCATCGGGACTGGAACTTTTCCAATCGCAATTGCGAATCACGGCCTTCTTTCTCTCGATGGCGGCCGTCTTCGGCTTCTCGCAGACGATCACAGAGGAAAAAGAGGAAGACACACTTGGCCTGATGCGCCTCGCGGACGTCAGTCCCCTTGCCGTCATTCTCGGAAAATCGGCAAGCCTGTTTTGCGAGGCCGGGCTACTGATCGCAATCCAGTTCCCATTTACCATTGTGGCAATTACCTTGGGGGGAATCTCGTGGCCGCAAGTCATCGCCGCCTATATGGCACTCGCGGCGTACTTATGGCTGCTTGTATTTGTCAGCGTGCTGGTGTCGGTCTCCCAGCCCACCGGCGCGACGGCCGCGCGTCTCACCGCGATTGTGATTGGCGCGTATTTGCTGATCCCCCAGTTGATCATGACCTTCAGTCCGATGTGGGGAACATCCCTCGGGGCGTTCATTGTGGACCGAATCAGCCTTTCAAACCGTTTGATGGAATTGACTCAAACGGGATTTACAGATTCCCCGTGGTGTCCCGCTGTCACATTTGGATTGATCACGGGATCGCTGTGCCTGGGAATCTCGTGGTTTGTCTTCGATCGTTTCGTGTTCAAGGATTCCCCTTTTGGATTGCTCACACGCCCGACAACAAGTTCGCGAACATCGCAGCGGAGCTGGTCCAGGCCCATTTGCTGGCGCGAGTATGAGTTTTGTGCGGGTGGACTTCGATGGACCGCCATGCGTATCGTGATTCTGTTCGGAATCTGGCTTGGCGTATACCTGTGGCATCAAGCCGTCGTGGGCGTTACGAACATTGGATTCACGTTTGCGTGGTCGGCGATCTATTCTGGCTTTTTCGGTTTGCTGGATGGCAGCTGGTCCGCCAGTCGACTTTTTCGTGATGAGATCCGGTATCAGACTTGGGCGTCGCTCGTTCAGACACCTTACACCCTGAGTCAGATTGTATTTGACAAATATTGCGGATGGGCTCTGGGTTTGGCTCCGACCATCGCCGCTCCCTTCTTGATGATCTGGCTGATGATACTTTTTCACGAAGGCATTCCCGATTTGATGAGCCGTGTCGAAATCGTCATTGGCACGATGAGTTTTGGAATCAGCGTCTTTGCGTATCTCCAGCTCCTGGTTTTGTTGTCGCTTTACTTTGGTTGGGCAGCCACGCCAATCTCCCTGACGGTCTATCTGACGACGACGGCATTCTATTTAAGCAAAATCAATTTCAGTCATTCCATCGAATCTCGATGTCTCATGTCTCTGTTTACGGATCTGGCGATCGTTCTGCTGATGTGCTGGTTCCAGAGGCGGATACTGAAGCGTTTGAATCAACTTGCCGAAATTGGCTGAGGCTTACATTTGGCAGCTGTGACTTTCGTCAGCGTCGACATCGCCTTCGTACACGCGGTCTGCGCTCAATGATCGAATGACAAAGGACTTCGGTAGATTCAAGGCGGCTCATCTTGACCGAATAACGGATTCCCGATACGGTCCGCTCGCGCGAAAGTACGTAAATCGAGCGGGCCGCGTGATTTTCGTTGCAGAAGTAACTCCGTGGAGTGGTTCGGTTTGTTCGCGTTGAACGCCGATCGGATACACACTTCGGACTTGAGGCAAGGACGCCGATGGCCGGATTTCACACGCATATCACCGTCAGCACTGTCGTCGGGGCGGCCTACGCCTTCGTAGGCGTGAACGTCTTGAACCTGCCGCTGTCGACATGCGCCATTGGTGGCGGGCTGTGCTCCATCGCAGGCATCATGCCTGACCTGGACAGTGACCACGCGATTCCTGCCCGCGAAACGCTCAGCTTTCTTGCGGCCGTCGCACCGATGCTGTTGTTCTATCGGTTTCATTACGAAGGCCTGGCGACAGAGAATATTCTGCTGTTTGGCGCACCGCTTTATCTGCTGATTCGTTTCGGATGCGGGCAGATGCTCAGGGTGTCCGTCCACCGTGGAATGTTTCACAGCCTTCCAGCCGCCGCAATCGCGGGGCTGATTGCCTATTGCCTGTGTGACACTGGCGTGAGCACCGGCCGCAACTTCAAGGCGGTCGGCGCTACGATCGGATATCTGGTTCACTTGCTTCTGGACGAGATCTGGGCCGTTGAATTCTCGGGAGTGCACCTTCGGCTCAAGAAATCGTTTGGAACCGCAATGAAATTTTTTGGCAACTCACCCCAGGCGAACTCCGGCACATGGGCGCTTCTGGCAGGGTTGTCGTTCTTTGCCGCGCATGATCAAGGGCACCCCGAGATTGCCGCGCCATTCATGCGAGCCAATCCGGGGCAGTTGGAACCGAATCGGGCCGCAATCCGCAACCTGTCAGATGAACCGATCAGACCCGCGAGTGCATCGATTCCATCACCGCCATTAATGAACACGCGAATCCAGATGAATACCCGACAACAGCCAGCCCAGCCGCCGCGTCACGGAAGCCGTACGGATGCTCATTGGCGCTGATTCGCGGAAGCACAATCCTCCCTTGAACCAAAAACTCATCACCCCTAAGTTGCCCGCGAAGAGCCCGACGCTCTCGGTCGCAGTGGATCAGCAACGCGAAGGACTTCGATCATGACGTTTCTTAACGGAGTCACCGCTTACGATGGGTTGATGGCGCTGATCGTCTTTTTCATTACCGTCCACGGTTATTGGAAAGGTGCCGCCTGGCAGTTCGCTCCGATCATGTCGCTGGTTTTCGGCTATATGATTGCGATGCCGATGTCGGTGACGATGGCCCACTATTTTGGTGATCCACCACAGAATCGATTGTACGCATTGGTTTCGATCTACATCGGTGTGGCGCTGATCGTATACCTGCTGGTCCGGTCATTCCGGGCGGGACTGGAAAAGGCCAAGCTGACCGAATTCGACCGCCATATCGGTGCCTTACTGGGATTCCTGAAAGGAGTCCTGCTCACACTGTCGGCGACTGTCGTGCTTCTGATTTATTCTCCACCTGCGCGGGAACAGATTCTGAAGTCAGAGACGCGAACGATCGCGGCGAAAATTATCAACGCCGTCTATCCGATCCTGCCACAAGCCATGCATCAGATTCTCAGGCCCTATCTGAAGCAGGTCGAAGGGGAATTGCCGTTGGATCTGCCCGACTTTGATGCCAGTTTGAACGCAGACATGTTGCCCGACCACGGAGCCACACTTCGGCCGACCAATTCGAGTGCCCGCCGCGTTTACGAAGACGCCAGCGGCACGAATTCGCGAGTTGGCTCGCAGTCGTTCGTCGATGAAGAGGAAGTGGATTTGCCCGCTCCGCGTCCGCCTAAACGCACGCCAGCGCAATACTATGATGACGATTCGATTCGAAGTCCTCGTGATGATCGCGACTACGATTCCGCCGCGCGAACAAATCGACGCAGTACGTCATCAGTCCGTGAAACCGAAGCCCCAACAAGGCGATCGGTGCTCGTGCCAACGCCAGAAGAGGACGACGATCCGTATCGCCCCAATAGCACATCCCGTGATTTGGGGCAGCCGCGTCGCTAACGGTGTTGACGCAAGCGGGGCTGGCAACCTGGCTCGCTCGATACCTAAACTTGTCCATTGATGCAGCCAGCTTTCGGTATACTCGCAAGCCGTCGGCAATGTGACAAACATTCCTGGATCCGCGCGGTCTTCGAGCTGAGTCAACCAACGGGACGCACTCCGAATTGTCAGCACGTGCTCCATCTTCTAGGCTATGGCCAAAGCACGTTGTTTTGTCACCGGAATGGCTCGGTGACGACCGGTGATTTGACGACCGTTGAGGTGAAGCATGGATTTGTTCGCGAAATGGCCCGCGGGACTGGGGTATGTTGAATTTCTTGACCGGTATGCCTCGGCTGATCAACGAAAACGCTGGGATGCCGTGCGCAGCGAGGTCACGTTGACACCCGACCAGAAGGCGTTGCTGGCGGGATTTCAGCGAGAAATGCATGTGATGGTCGTGTCTGGAGCCTGGTGCGGAGACTGTATCCAGCAATGTCCGATCTTCGATCTGTTTGCCGAACAGACAGCCCGTCTGAAGATCCGATACTTTGATCGAGATGATCACAGCGAGATTGCTGATGAACTGTCGATTTGCGGTGGTCGCCGCGTGCCGTCGGTATTGTTAATGTCCGAAGACGGAGCGCCTTGTGGCCGTTATGGCGATCGGACGTTGGCAAAATATCGCGACACTGCGGCATCACTCAGCGGTGCCGCATGTCCGACGGGCCTTGTCCCGCAGGCCAAGTCATTGCAAGACGCCGTCATTCAGGAATGGCTCGATCAGTTTGAACGTGTCCAGTTGATGCTGCGTCTGTCGCCACGCCTTAGACAGAAGCACGGCGACTGATGTGCTCAGGCGAACAATGTGGCGCGCTCGTAGAGCGAAGATCGACGAGTCGAAAGAGATGACCCCACTCGAAGACGACACGACGAAAGCAGACTGCGGGCCCGTCATTGCACTCATTGGGAACCGCGATCATGCCGAAATGCGGCCAATCTGCGATTGGTTGAGCGAATTGCTGCAGGCAGACCCCCAATCGCTGACGGTGTACTCGACAATTGTCGGTCGATTGGAGTCTGCGAATGATCTCATTCCGGATCTGATTGTGCTTCTTCAAGGCTGGTCCGACGAATATTCGCGAATAGAGATTCTTCAGTTGCTAGCCATTGCGCCTCTCGCCCGCGTCGTTGTTTGTGCGGGGGCGTGGTGTGAGTCGGACGGCCGGAATCGGGACCTCTGGCCGCAGGCCGTGCGGGTGCCCATTTGGGCTGCCACCGAACGACTGCACCACGAGTGGCAGCTGATTACTGGCCAGCATGATCGCAGCCCGCTTTTGTGGTCGGCGTCGAAAGAAGAAGTTTTCGCGTTTGACAACACACCTGTACCTCTCGGCGTCGAACGACTGACGATTCTCGTGGATTCTCCAGACCCGGCGTACCGGAGGTTCTTGATTGATGTGCTTGGTGCCGAGGGGCATCAGTTGGTTGCGGATTCGCCATCGCTCGTCTTGTTTGATGCCGACCCGTGGGATTCTGGACGAGTTGATGCCCTAAATGCCGTACGACACCGATGGCCACTGGCGGAGATTTGCGTCGTTTCTGATGAAGCGTCTCCGATTTGCGCGAACGAACTTCAAGAGTTCGGAGTCACGCAGATTCGGCATAAATTGGGGTTTCACTTGCAACGCGGATCGAGCTGCATTTGGTGAGACGTCCGCGCGTGCCAACGCACGTTCTTAATTGCACAGCGCCACCTCGTTAAGGTCAATCCGGTATCGCGCCGTACGATCGAGAGAACGTGATGGGCACTGAAAAACCACGTGCGCACGCCGCGAAGCTCGCTTGGGCCCCTGAAGCTCGACTAGCCGCGCCCCAGATAGGCTTGATCGCGTGGCAAGACAATCGCTTCGAGGAAATTCACGTCGGCCGGCAATGTCATCATTGCCAGTGCCGCGCGGGCGATGGAGTCGGGTTGCATCATGGGTTCGCGGTCAGATTCTTTCCCCGAATCCGCGCGACGCTCAACCATCACATTGCCGGGGTGCAAGCACGAGCAAGTGATTCCGTACGGTCGGCCATCAAGCGCCACGGCCTGAGTCAGTCCCCAGACGCCGAACTTCGCGGCCGAATAGGGGGCACTGCCTTCTCTAGGGCGCTGCGCGCTGATCGATCCGATATTCAGGATCTTTCCAGCGCGTCGGAGTTTCATCGACCGGAACGCGGCGCGACTGCAAAGGAACGTTCCGGTCAAACAGGCGCCGATCACATTATTCCACGCGTCCAGCGAAAGCTCGTCGAGCGGTCCACCGTCGAATGCACCTGCATTATTGACCAGTAGGTCGATTCGCCCGAATCGTGCCTCGACTTCTGCGAAGAATCGTTCGACGTCGGCCTCATTAGAGACGTCGCAGGTCTGCTGAAAGACGTCGGTTCCGTTCGCGGCCAACTCGTTGGCAACTTCTGCCAGCGAATCGGCACTACGAGCACAGAGGGCCAATGCAGCGCCTTCTGCTGCGAACGTATGCGCAATCGCTTTACCGATTCCACGATTGGCACCGGTAATCACTGCGATCTGACCACTAAGCTGATTCATGGCGAAACTCTTCTGGGCGCATGGGGATTCATCGATTCAAATGCCTTTGCGTCTGATTAACGCCTGGCCGTCAATCGTCGCAGAAGTCACCGCTCGCAAAGATCAGACGTCGACCGTCCGGCGTCCAGCACGAATCAATGTTGTTGCGCGTTGGGTCCTGACCGGCGACGAGTTGGACCGATCCCGGGATGCCTGGATCGAACTCGTAGAGTTGTCGCAACCCGTCGCGTTCGAGACAAGGCATCGAGAACACAACGCGGTGCCCGGAAGGGTGCCAGGCGAAGTTCGTGGTCGACGTGATCGCGAAAGTGTGGTGCACCTGAAGGGTGGAGTTACTCGGATCACCCGCGATTTGGACCGTGGCAATTTGAATTTGATTCTCCGTGTTGCGGCCCTTGAAGCAAAACTGCATTGAGTCAGGTGACCAGGCGCCGTTTCGGTAAACTTTGACAAAGGGATTTGTCCCAGTGCCAAGAATTGACTTCTTCGATTCGGTTTCCATGTCGTACACGAGAATATTCGGAACACCGATCATGAGGGATTTACCATTGGGGGATAATTGCCCCCAATGGCTTTGCACAATGATTTCGGTCTCGCCAGTGGTGACATCGGCCAGCCAGACGCCAAAGTGTGGCGCGCGACGTGAACACGCCAGGAGGCGGCTGTCTGGTGACCACGACGGCATCACTCCCGAACAGATCTTCCGCGCGGTACCGCCTTTGATCGGGATAACGTAAATCTGTTCACCTCCCGTTGATCCAATCGGCAATTCGTCGAATGCCAACCATTTTCCGTCGGGTGAAACGGTGGGAGATCCAATGACGGGATGATCCTCGCCCCCCCAAAGGAACTGCAAGTTCGATCCATCCTCCTGCAGCGAATAGAATTCGTTCGGACGTTTGATTCGCAGGGGGAATTCATGCGGTTCGAGACGCTGGTCGCTGTTGAGATCCAGTTGTTTGAAATACATCAACCGCAGCAGCGGAGACGATGCACCCTCGAATGAGAACTCTGCGAATTCCAGGTGTCCATCATTGTTTTGGTCCGCGGGGACTTTGTACCAGTTCCAAGCGGGGTTCGCCCGCATCGTGATGCGATACTCGGCCAGTGATAACTTGCCATCGAGATCAAGGTCGAAAGCGGGAAAGGTCTTTTTCAGCACGTGATGTTGTTCGTTTTGCATTCGGGCGGCCAACTCATCCGGAGCGACGTACGCATCGAAATTGGTGTCGAGTTCGAGAAAGTCGGCGATCGGATCAACAAGTCGCTCGCCTCCCAATCGTCCCCACTCTTCCAGCGAAACACTGCGATCCTGATTCGTGTCTGCAGATTCGAATGTCAGTGGAATTTCCTCTGCAGGATCGATCGATTTTTCAAACTCCGCCCGGTCGAGTTGATCATTGTGATCGAGGTCGAACTGGTGGAATTGGCCATAGTTCAGGATCTGACCATTTGCTGCACGAAGCAGCGTTCCGTGATCGGTTCTCACTCCCATTTGGATTTCGAGAAACTGTCGGGCCTCCGCCCTGCTGATCTTGTGGTCCTGGTTGAGATCCGCGGGAACTGGATCCAAGCGGATATGAGCGTTCTTAAATGAAGATTGAACCGTACGGGTGAAATGGTTCACGTTGATTTCGACGTCGGGATTTTCGTTCCAGTTATCAAGAGACTGGTCCATGCCTGACATCAATTGATCAACGAGATCGACAATCGGATCATTGGTCGGTTCGCGATCGGCCGGGGCAACGGCACCGGGAATCGAAGCGAATTCATGAGAACTCAGAAATTGGTCATGATTGCGATCGAAGAGTCGAAAGTCGCGTTGTGCCGCGCCGAGGGGCTTTCGATCGGCGGTGAATTCGGCAATGGTCAGCTTTTCGTCGCGATCCTGGTCGATGCGAGAAAATACGGCCTGAATTCGTTCGAGCCGTGCATCTGCTGCATCGAGAATTCGTGAGATTAGGCACGAACAGGCGATCAGCACACTGGCAATTGACAATCGCTGCCACAGATCCATCTGAAAATCCGTTGCCATGGAATCTTGGCCAACCGCTTGACCGAGGTTGAACACCGACACCAAAGAGCCGACGGGCGAAATCGTCGATTGACGCCTCTCTGCGCGTCCAACTGACGTTAAACGCGCGACCCACGGCGATCCGTCTGACATATGTGCGTTGACCGAATTGCAGTTTACGGCTGCCGGCGATCGGTCTGCAACTCCTTTATGGCGAAAGTTAACAATCCCGACCATTGCGACCGTCCCTCAAATGATATCCGGCCGCGCCTCGAAATCATTGAAGCAGCGTGATTCGATTGCAGATCGTAAGCTCGTCGCGTGGAAGAATTCGTATTTGGAGCGAAAGTCAGATTTCATCCACATGGAAGAAGCGAATACACCCCGGCCACCAAGCTGTCATATTGGCAGCGTCGGGTTCAGTGATGGTTTCCCGAAAACTTGCAATTTTGGCAGTCCTGCGTTGCGGCCGCTTCTGTTTCCGTCGTGGAATCGCCATAAATACTGGTGTTTGCACGATTTTTCGCAGTCTCGCCAATGTTGGCGCGCACTTTGCGATTCTCTTCAACAACGCGAATTTCTGACGACAGATCCCTCCTCTCACCCATGGAGACTTAGCTATGGCGATTCAAGAAAAAATTATCGGTATCGATCTGGGAACGACGAACTCCGTGGTTTCGGTCATGGAAGGTGGCGAAGTGAAGGTCATTGCCAACCAAGATGGCAATCGAATCACCCCGAGCGTCGTTGCGTATACAGAGAAAGGGGATCGACTGGTCGGTGACCCTGCGAAGCGACAGGCGGTGACCAATCCCAAGAATACGATCTACTCGATCAAGCGATTCATGGGACGACGACACAACGAAGTCGAATCTGAAGAGAAGATGGTTCCCTATAAAGTCGTGGGCGGCCCTACGGAATACGTCAAAGTGGAAGTTCACGGGAAGACGTACACTCCTCCCGAAGTTTCGGCGCAGGTTCTGCGCAAGCTGAAGGAATCGGCGGAAGCCTACCTCGGTCATACCTGCAGCCGTGCCGTGATCACGGTTCCAGCGTACTTCAACGATGCTCAGCGTCAGGCGACGAAAGACGCGGGCGAAATCGCTGGCCTGAAGGTCGAGCGAATCATCAATGAACCGACCGCGGCAGCATTGGCATATGGCCTGCAGAATAAAAAGAACGAAAAGATTGCGGTCTTCGACCTGGGCGGTGGGACGTTCGACGTTTCGGTTCTGGAAGTCGATAACGAACTCGTGGAAGTGCTCAGCACCAACGGTGACACTCATCTTGGCGGTGATGACTTCGACGAAGTGCTGATTAAGCACATCGCCGACAAGTTCCAGGCGGAACATGGCATCGATTTGCGCAAAGACGCGATGGCCTTGCAGCGGCTGCGCGAAGCGGCGGAAAAGGCCAAGAAGGAATTGTCGGGCCAACAGTCGACCGATATCAATCTGCCGTTCATCACGGCCGACGCGAGTGGTGCAAAGCACTTGCAGTTGACGGTGACCCGTGCCGAATTTGAACGAATGATCGATCACCTGGTCGAACGCTGCCGCAAACCGGTCGAGAACGCACTGCGCGATGCCAAGCTGTCACCCAGCCAGATTGATGAAGTCGTGCTGGTTGGTGGTTCGACTCGCGTGCCGAAGGTGCAAGAGTTCGTCAAGAAGATGTTTGGCGGCAAAGAACCGCACCGAGGCGTGAACCCAGACGAAGTCGTTTCAATCGGGGCCGCGATTCAGGGCGGGATCATTTCGGGCGACGTCAAGGATATGGTTCTGCTTGACGTGACACCGCTGTCGCTCGGTCTCGAAACCGAGGGTGGCGTGCTGACGGTGCTGATTGAACGCAACACCACGATTCCGAAGACGGCGACGCAGACATTCTCGACCGCTGCTGACGGACAGACCGCAGTGACGATCAGCGTGTACCAAGGTGAGCGTCCGATGGCTCGTGACAACCGTTTGTTGAACCAATTCAATCTCGAAGGCATTCTGCCGGCACCTCGCGGTACGCCGAAGATTGAAGTGACGTTTGATATCGATGTGAACGGGATTCTTAACGTCAAAGCCAAAGACCAGGCCACAGGCAAAGAACACTCGGTCAAAATCGAAAACTCGAGCGGACTGGATTCATCTGAAATCGAAAAGATGAAGAAGGATGCGGAATCGCATGCCGCGGAAGACAAGCACCGACGCGAACTGGCGGAAGCCAAGAACAAGGCGTCAACCTCGGTCTATGAAGTCGAAAAAATCCTGAAGGAACATGGTGCGAAACTGGATGCCGCGTCGAAGGGTGCGGTTGAAGCGAGCATCGAAAAGGTGAAAGCGGCTGAAAAGGGCGAAGATATCGCGGCAATCAACTCGGCTGTCGATGGGCTGCAGCAAGCCAGTATGGCGTTGAGCCAGCACATGCAAAGTGCCGCTGGAGCAGCGGCCGGCGGGGCAGCTCCCGAACCGTCTGCGAATGGCGGCAAGCCCGATGAAGAAGTCATTGACGCCGAATTTGAAAAGAAAAGTTAAGGCGGGCTAGTGGCACAATGACTCTATTGTGGCACGTTCAAAGAATTCGCTCGCAGGCTCATTTGCCTGCGAGCGCGAGTTCAACGATGTGCCATTTCAGAATTGAAGTTCCACGAAAACGTCTCGCCTGAAGGAGGATTAACGATGGCATTTCGTCCCGACAAATTGACGGTGAAAGCCCAGGAAGCCCTTCAATCGGCGCAGCAATCTGCAGAGTCGCAAGGGCACGCGCAACTCGTGCCCTTGCACCTGCTCAAAGCATTGCTCGACGAACAAGGCGGGATTGTCAAACCGTTACTCGAAAAGGTTGGAATTCGCGTCCCGCAATTGCGCGGGATCGTTGAAGCCGATCTTGCAAAGTTGCCCCGCAGTTCAGGGGGGGGACAGACCGGAGCCAGTCAGGCCATCCGACAAGTGCTCGATAAAGCGGCCGATCAGGCCGACGCGATGAAGGATGCCTTCGTCTCAACCGAGCATTTGCTGATCGCCTTAACACTGGTCGACGATCAGGCTCAGCGTGTTCTGAAGCTGAATGGTGTCACCGAAGCCGATGTCTTGAGTGCACTCAAGACCGTCCGTGGGTCTCAGTCTGTTACCGATCAGAACCCCGAAGACAAGTACCAGGCACTCGAAAAGTATGGAAAGGATCTGGTTGCGCTCGCTCAAGCCGGCAAGATCGATCCTGTCATTGGCCGGGACCAGGAAATACGCCGTGTGATTCAAGTCCTGTCGCGCCGTCGAAAGAACAATCCGGTTCTGATTGGTGACGCCGGTGTCGGGAAAACCGCGATTGTCGAAGGTCTGGCCCACCGCATCGTGATGGGTGACGTTCCCCAGAATCTGAAAGACAAACGGGTCATCGCGCTCGACATGGGGGCGCTGATCGCCGGGGCCAAGTACCGCGGTGAATTTGAAGATCGCCTGAAAGCCGTGCTCAAGGAAGTGTCCGAGGCCGACGGACGCGTGATTCTGTTCATCGACGAGTTGCATACAGTTGTCGGTGCCGGTGCATCCGAAGGGGCGATGGACGCGGCGAATCTTTTGAAGCCGGCGCTGGCGCGCGGCGAACTACACTGCGTCGGTGCAACAACACTGGACGAATACCGGAAGTCGATCGAAAAAGATCCGGCGCTTGAACGACGATTCCAGCCTGTACTGGTGAACGAACCAAGCGTCGAGGACACCATTTCGATTCTGCGTGGCCTCAAGTCTCGCTATGAGTCGCATCACGGCGTGCGCATTACCGACGATGCCTTGATCGCCGCGGCCACCCTCTCCGATCGTTATATCAATGATCGATTTCTGCCCGATAAGGCGATCGACCTGGTCGACGAAGCCGCCAGTAAATTGCGGATGGAAATGGATTCGATGCCGGCAGAGATTGATGAAGCGACTCGTCAATTGACGCGAATGCAAATCGAAGCGGCAGCACTCTCGCAAGAATCGAGCGCCGACAGCAAGACGCGATTGCAGGATCTTCGTCGGCAAATCGCCGATCGAGAAGAGAGCGTTAATGCGCTCAAGGCTCGCTGGCAGACCGAAAAGGATGCACTCACCTCGATCCGTCCGCTCAAGGAAGAAATCGAAAAGCTCAATACCGCCTATGAACAGGCCTTTTCGCAGGCTCAACGCACAAATTCGAACGATGACTTTGTCAAAGCGTTTGATGTTGAGAAAAAGCTGAAGGATGTTCGCCAGCGATTGGCGAAGGCAGAAGAACGTGCGTCTCAGGTTGGTGGAGATGAGGGGCAGCGCTTGCTGCGTGAAGAAGTGACTCAAGAGGACGTAGCAAAGGTGGTCGGCACCTGGACGGGAATTCCGGTCTCGCGACTGCTGCAAACGGAGAAGACGAAATTGCTCGAGATGGAAGACCATATCCATCGCCGCATGATCGATCAGTCCGAAGCAGTGACGGCCGTCGCGAACGCCGTCCGCAGATCGCGATCAGGCTTGCAGGATCCCCATCGACCGATTGGTTCGTTCATTTTCCTTGGTCCAACCGGTGTCGGAAAGACGGAACTGTGCAAGGCACTTGCCGAGTTCTTATTCGACGACGAACGAGCGATGGTGCGGATCGACATGAGCGAATTCATGGAGAAGCATTCCGTCGCACGATTGATCGGTGCTCCTCCGGGGTATGTCGGATACGAAGAAGGGGGCAAGCTGACGGAGGCGGTTCGCCGCAGGCCGTACTCTGTTTTGTTGCTCGACGAAATCGAGAAGGCACATCGGGACGTCTTCAACGTGCTACTGCAGTTGCTCGACGATGGCCGGTTGACGGATAGTCACGGCCGGACGGTCGACTTCACCAATACGATCGTGGTGATGACGTCGAACATCGGCAGCCAGACGATCATGGATCTGACCGACAAGGAAGACGACAAAGAAATTCAGCGTCGAGTCCTTCAAGCATTACGAAAAGAGTTCTTACCCGAATTCTTGAATCGCGTTGACGAAGTCATTGTGTTCCACCCCCTAGGCAAGAACGAGATTCGCCAAATCGTCGATCTGCAACTGGTACGGCTCGAAAAACGGCTTGAGGAAAACGGCTTCACGCTGGTCGTGACCGATGCGGCCAGAAAGCAACTAGCGGAAGAAGGTTACGATCCTGTGTACGGTGCGCGTCCGTTGAAGCGCGTGATCCAGCAGCGGCTTCAGAATGAACTGGCCAACGCAATCCTTGGCGGCGATTTCGCTGAGGGCGCGACGATTACGATCGATGTGCAGAACGGAGATTTCACGTTCGGCGGGTCAATTTGATGATGCGAGCACAAGCGGGATGGCTCACGCAGTTTGCCCATCCCGCTTTTCAGCAGCATGCAGGCCAAGTGCGAAGCTTCCTATTCGGGAAAACAACCGCGATGGTGTCGTCTCTGAAGACGATGCGGTCTCCCCCTTCCTGCGCGACCAAGCCGTGCCATGTCGATTGACGTCACTCGCCGTCGATGATGGCTGGTACCAGGAAACACTCACCGTCTGTCTGGGGCGCATTCGAGAGTGCTGCCGGCCGTTCAAGAGACGGAACGAGCGTATCCGCGCGCAGCACATTCTGCAGCTCAACGGCATGCACCATCGGAGCAACACCTGTCGTGTCGACTTCGTTCAGAATCTGAACGTATCCGATCATCGCGCGAAGATCGTGCGCAAGAGAATCGAGTTCGTCTTCCGTGACCTTTAGACGAGCAAGCCCCGCCACTTTTCGTACATCGTCGCGCGACAATTCCATGGTGCTTCCAACTGGCAGTTCTTGGCTACCGGAAGTGACCGCGCCGGCAAATCCTTGATGCCGACGCGTCAGCGCGAGGATTACTCAGCTTCGATCGTGAATGGCTTCTTGACCACTCGCTTCACAACCAGGCCGGAACGCAAGCACTGTACGCAGACGCGAACGCGCTTCGACGTTTCGCCGGTCTGCATGCGCAGCGACTGCAAGTTTGGACGGAACCAACGCTTGGTGATACCTGTCGTTTTACGACCGTTACCGCCCAAGTACTTGGCCTTACCGCGTTCCACTTTTTGGTTGCCGCGAACCGGCTTCTTCTGACAAATCGCGCATTCGGAACCCATGACAACCTCAAATCGCGTTCGTAATTCTCGTCGGGAAGGCCACTTACCAAAACGGACCTTAGGGGAGGAAGAAGTATAACTATCGCCACGCGGGTTGCAAGTTGAACCGAATTCGACTTCGCCGAAAACATTCACTTTAGCTTCTTTGACTGGCTGAATATACTCAAATCATGGATGGTTCGTGGTTTATGCCAACTGGAGTCGCTCATGTCCGCGCCTGCGCCAACCGAATTCAAAGCCGTTCTCGACCCGACAGAGCTATCAAAGCTTCCCCGGGATCTCAATTTTCATCCCGTCCGCAACGATTCGCCCAAGGTTTTGACGAAGGATCAGATTGAGCAGTTCAATCGCGAAGGATATGTCGCGGGCCTTCGAGTTTACTCCACGACCGAAATCGCAAGTCTTCGCCAATACTTCGATGAGCTTCTGGCCAAAGTTATCGCAGCAGGCGGGGACAGTTACTCCATCAGCTCCGCGCACTTGAAGTACGGACGTGTCTGGGACATCGTGACGAACGCCAAGATCGTCGCCTGTGTGCGCGACCTGCTGGGCGAAAACGTGGTCGGCTGGGGATCACACTTTTTCTGCAAGATGCCGAGAGACGGAAAACAAGTTGCCTGGCATCAGGATTCGAGCTACTGGCCGCTGACGCCGTCAAAAGCGGTCACGGCGTGGCTCGCCATTGACGACGCCGATGTCGAAAATGCCTGCATGCGGTTTGTTTCAGGCTCGCATCACCACGGTGCAATGACGTTCCGCCCCAGCGATCCCAAGGAACACAACGTTCTCAATCAGACGATCGAGAACGTCGAGCAGTACGGTCATTTTGTCGACGATTGCTTGAAAGCGGGCGAAATCTCGCTGCATTCGGACCTGCTGCTGCACGGATCGAACGCCAATATGTCGGATCGCCGACGCTGCGGCTTGACGCTGCGATACGCACCGGCGGACGTTCACGCGTACATGGATTGGAACCAGAAGGGCGTGTGGGTAAGTGGAAGTGATCCATCTGGCCACTGGTCCAATCGTCCGCGCCCAACAGCCGAATGAAGCTGATTGAGCGAGTTTTTCCGGGTGCCGCCGTACTATTCGATCTCGAATCGCGCGGCCATCGGCATGCGGCGTCCGCTGCCGAAAGCGCGTTCCGATAGCTTGATACCGGGCGGCATCTGGCGGCGCTTGTACTCGTTTCGGTCCAGTTTCTTTGCGACCCAGCGAACGGTTTCGATCGGAAACCGTTTTCCCAAGGTGGCGACCGACTCTTCTCGTTCGATCAAACCCTCGAGTATTCCATCCAGAATGGGATAGGGCGGCAGCGTATCCTGATCGAACTGGTCTGGTGCCAGTTCGGCACTGGGGGCTTTCGTGATCACGTTGCGCGGAATCACTTCGCGGCATTCCCGTGTTTCGTTGATGTATTCGCAGATGGCATACACGTCGCGTTTGAAGAGATCTGCCAGTACGGCGAAGCCTCCCGCCATGTCGCCGTACAAGGTGCAGTAGCCGACGGCAAGTTCACTCTTGTTTCCCGTCGCCAGCGGCAGCCAACCATGGTGATTGCTGCGTATCATCACAATCGCTCCTCGAATCCGAGCCTGCAAGTTCTGATCGGCGAGCCCCGCCGGGGCGGAGGCCAAGTCGTCGCCGGCGAGTGGCAGCAGCTCATACGCTTTGTGGACAGTGTCGATCGGGACAACCTGGGCGTCGATTCCTAATCGATCGGCCAGAGCCTTCGAGTCGTCAATACTATGTCCAGTACTGTAGCGGCTGGGCATCATGATCCCATGGACGTTGCTGGCTCCGCAGGCCTGTGCTGCGATGTAGGCCGCCAACGTGCTGTCGACGCCGCCCGACAGACCAAGCACGCAGCCTGTAAACCCGGACTTGCGCATGTAGTCTTTCAGGCCCAGGATGAGTGCATCGAGTAATTGAGCGGGGACTGGCATTGGAACGTCATGCGGCGGTGATGGAAGCTGCTTGAGGTCAATCACCGTGAAATCATCGGCGAACCCCTTGAGTCGCGCGACCTTTACCCCCTTGGCGTCGAACACAACGCTATGTCCATCAAAGACCAGATCGTCGTTCCCGCCGACTTCGTTCACGAACAGGAACGGGACCTTGTGTCGCTGGCTATGCCGCCGCAGAATCCCATCGCGACGAACAGTCTTGTTGACCTCAAATGGGCTCGCCGAGACATTGATGAGGACCTGTGCACCGCCTTTTGCCAGTTCGGCGATGGGGTCTGGAAAACTCATCGGATCGGTATGATGGAACGTGTCAGGCTCGCCCCACCAGGCATCTTCACAGATATGCAGGCCAATCTTGACGCCTTTGAATTCGATCGGCGCGACACGGTCCGCCGGGCGAAAATAACGTCGCTCATCAAAGACGTCATAATTGGGCAGCAGCATCTTGTGGACGGTTGCGAGGATTTTTCCGTCGCAGAGCAGGCTGGCGGCGTTTGCAGTACGGCCAGACGGAACTTGCCAATGCGTCGGATGACCAAGGATGATTCCGATTCCGGGTGGTATCGCTGCCGCAAGCTTTTCCACCGCGATGTCGCACGCCGCCGCAAACCCCTCGCGTAACAGCAAATCCTTCGGCGGGTAGCCGCAGACCACCAGTTCCGAGAACACAACCAGATCGGCACCGACGGTCACGGCCCGTTGTGTGGCTTCCAGAATCAACTGGCTGTTTCCCGTGAGATCCCCCACGGTGGGATTCAACTGAGCGAGAGCAATCTTCATGGCCAAGTGTTTTCCGGTTGGCAGGCAAATCAGCGGAGACTGAGAGATTGTTACCGTATTCTCCACGGGCAGTCGAGTGCCCCGATCGGGTGAAAATCACATCGAGTATTCACCTTGAGCCGAAAACGTATCGTTGGTTCGCCTGAGGGCGATGTTCTGTGCGGATGACGCCATATTTTCGAGGTTCTGGTAAAAGAAAATGGCCCGAGACTTGAGGTCTCGGGCCATTCAGGTTCGTTCATCTCAGGGGCTTGTTCCTGATGGAGATGCCGCCTGTCGGCCAGCGGTCGGCCCATCGGGGCGAGTCCACTGCGTTCCGATCAGATCACTTGATGAACAGCATTTCCTGGTACGTTGGCAGTGGCCAGTGATCGTCGGCAACGATTGTTTCAAGTTCGTCGACGACAGCACGCACGGCATCCATGGCTGGCTTGACCTTCAACGCACAGCGTTCGGCCGCCTTTTTCGGATTGCTGACGCCGTGTCCGCCGTGACCACCTTCTTCGTTCAAGTGTTCCAACGCAGCCGTCTTTTCGTTCAACGTCTTGATCAATCCGCTCAGCTTGATCAGCAACGCGGCGTCGAAGTCGACTCCTGCTGCCTTGCAGTTTGCAGACGCGGCAGCGAGTTCCGACTGGTATCGGACGGCGGCTGGGTAGATGATCGTCTTCGCGATTTCATGCGTGATGCGTGCTTCGACATTCAGCGTCAACACGTACTGCTCGAAGTAGATCTCTTCGCGGCTCGCAACTTCACGAGGGGTCAAGACTTTGTACTTTTCCATCATCGACACGACGGCGGGATCGGTGATGGCGGGAAGTGCATCGATCGTCTGCTTATTGTTTGGCAGGCCGCGTTTCTTGGCTTCGGCATGCCATTCTTCCGAGTAACCGTCGCCGTTGAACACCACGGAGCCATGTTCGTTGATGATCGATTTGAGCAGCGTCTGGACCGAGCTGGCAAGCTTCGCTGGATCGCCGCCGGTGGACTTCTCCAGTTCCGTTGCGATGTAATCGAGAGATTCTGTCATGATCGTATTCAACGCCACCAGCGGTCCCGACAGTGACTGACTTGAACCGACAGCACGGAATTCGAACTTGTTGCCGGTGAAGGCGAACGGGCTGGTGCGGTTTCGATCGCCAGCATCTTTCGGCAATGGAGGCAGCGTGTCGACACCGACATTCATCAGCCCCGCTTGCTTGCTGCTCGATGCCGAACCGCTCTTCTTGATCTGCTCGAACACATCAGCAAGCTGTTCGCCAAGGAAGATCGAGATAATTGCCGGAGGAGCTTCATTGGCACCCAGGCGATGATCGTTGCCTGCGTGAGCCACGACGGCGCGTAGCAGTGCACTGTGTTTATGAACGGCACGAATCACTGCCGCACAGAAGACCAGGAACTGCATGTTTTCGTGCGGTGTCTTGCCCGGGTCGAGCAAGTTGCCTTGAACGGCATTTCCCAGCGACCAGTTCAGGTGCTTGCCCGAACCGTTAACGCCAGCAAATGGCTTTTCGTGCAGCAGGCATTCTAGACCGTACTTTGCGGCCACTTTCTTCAGTGTCAGCATCAACAATTGCTGATGGTCAGCAGCGACGTTCGCGTTTTCGTAGATCGGGGCGATTTCGTACTGGCTCGGAGCGACTTCGTTGTGACGCGTCTTGACGGGCACGCCTAACTTGAACAGTTCACGTTCCGTTTCGAGCATGCAAGCGAGGACGCGATCGGGAATCGCACCAAAGTACTGATCGCAGAATTCCTGTCCCTTGGGCGGCATGGCACCAAACAGGGTACGGCCGGCATTGATCAAGTCAGGGCGAGCAAAGAAGAAATTGCGGTCGATCAGGAAGTATTCTTGCTCGGGGCCGGCCGAGGCTGTGACGAGCGGAATGTTTTTATGTCCGAACAGCTTTAGCACGCGCTGTGCCTGGGTGTTCAACGCCTTCATCGATCGCAGCAAAGGCGTCTTCTTGTCGAGCGCTTCGCCGGTCCACGAGAAGAACGCGGTGGGAATGACCAGCGTGGTTCCATTCAGGTTTTCGAGAATGTAGGCAGGACTTGTCACGTCCCAAGCGGTATAGCCACGGGCTTCGAACGTGGCGCGGATGCCGCCTGAAGGGAAGCTGGAAGCGTCTGGTTCGCCCTGTGTCAGTGCTGATCCGCTGAATTCGTTGACGGCGCCGCCCAGGCCATCAGGGGCCAGGAAGCTGTCGTGCTTTTCAGCGGTCAGGCCCGTCAAGGGGTAGAAGACGTGCGCATAGTGCGTCGCCCCTTTTTCAATGGCCCAGTCTTTCATGGCAGCGGCGACGGTGTCCGCGACCGCGGGGTCAAGTGGCTCGCCGGATTCAATCGTCTTCATGACGGATTTGAAGACGCTCTTAGGCAATCGGTCTTTCATCACCTTCGTGCTGAAGACATTCGAACCGAAGACCTCGGCCATCGTCGTCGCGGCGAAATTCAATGGCTCGGAAAGGGCTTGGTACTTCGTAACTGCCTGGATTGCCTGAAAACGAGCCGTACTTCCACTCATAAGTTGTGCTTTCAAACTGGGGAACAAAGGATTTAGCGCCACGAGGCCTCTGCTTTGCGAACTTCATGAGCAATCAGAATGCCAACGTCTAGACATCACGATGCGATCTATGAATTGAAATGACTTTAACAGGATCTGTCGCTTCGGTCATCTCTCACTGCTTGCGTGCCGTGCTTTAAAATCATGCTTCAGTGCTCACGTTGTGTGCAGCATGTTCTGCGCGCGAGAAAATCTCCGACAACATCGGCAGTAACGGTTTTGCGGCTCCACACGAACTGCGTCAGTTCGGACGAGTTGAGATTGCCAATTCTCATCAAGCCGATCGCAGACGACGTGCCAATCGTTGCTGCTCTGCCCATGCAGTGCTACAACAGCTTGTGATCTTCGGTCGATGGCGGCAACAGGCTGCGAGATCACGAACTCGCTGACGACGCGGCCTATGGCAAGTTCATGGCTGGGACGAAAGCCCATCTGATCTGAACCGCGGGCCGCGAAACAATCTTGCTCTGAGACGCACAGGAAAACCAATGGTATCGGACGCTCAACTCACGCAAACAATTCAGAGCTTGAAAGATCCGGAAATCGGTCGCAACTTCGGCGAACTCGAAATGCTGAAAGGCGTTCGCCGGTCCGGCGAAGTCGTTTCGGTGCAAATCGAGTTGCCCACGCCCGCTTATCCTGGACGTGAACGTATTTCTGGAGCCATTTCTGCAGCTGTGAAGCAGTCCGATCCTGGGGTCGGGCAAGTTGATGTGGAATTCTCGGCGGTCGTCCGCGGGGCCATGTCGGGTGGTTCGTTCGGTCTCCGTGCCAAGAACGTCATTGCCGTGGGCAGTGGAAAAGGCGGGGTCGGCAAGAGCACCGTCGCGACGACTCTGGCGTATGGCCTGAAGACGCTCGGCTGCCAGGTGGGACTTATGGACGCGGACGTCTACGGCCCTAGCGTGCCACATATGATTGGTTCCACCGAACGGCCCTCGGCCGTGAAAGTGATGACCAAGTCGGGCGAAGAGATTGAGCGAATTCAGCCGGTCTCGTCGGATGGCCTTAAGGTCATTTCGATGGGATATTTTCTGAAGCCGGATCAGGCCGTGATTTGGCGCGGCCCACTGCTGCATCGTGCGATCACGCAGTTTTTGAAAGACACAGACTGGGGCGAGCTTGACTACCTGATCATCGATCTCCCGCCGGGTACGGGTGATATCTCGCTGACACTGTCACAAACGCTCGGGCTCGCGGGTGCCGTCGTTGTCTGCACCCCACAACAGGTCGCGTTGCTCGATGCCGTCAAGGCGATCAGCATGTTCAATCAGGTGAAGATTCCGGTGCTCGGAATCGTTGAGAATATGACGGGTGAGATTTTCGGTCGCGGCGGCGCCAAGTCGAAAGCCGAAGAACTGCACATTCCCTTCCTGGGTGAACTGCCGATCGACGCAGGAATCCGGATTCGAGGGGATGCTGGGCAGATTTCAAGCTTGTTCAGCGAAGAGAATCCCTCACGAAAACCGCTGCTGCATATTTGTGAGCAGGTGGCCATGCAAATCGCCAAGCAACTGCTGGTTGCTCCTAAAATGCCGACCCTGGAAATCCTGTGATCGCGGGGCAAATGTCGCTTAAACACGGAAGGGGAAAATTCGTCCCCTTCCGTGATCGCGGCCTCTCGTCTTGATACATGACTGAACTGCGACCTCCGGAAGATCTTTCACTCGCAACCGCCGCAACGATATGCTTATGATCCCCATGTCGCCTGAGTCCTGATTCTAAAGGATTTGGCGACGTCACGATGAATGCAAGCTCGTGCTCGTATCATCCCTTATGCGTGTCTGCGTGAAAAGTGAGACTTCGAATCCGCCCGGAGGTCCGTCGAGATGGCGATGGTTCGCGAATCGATACGACACGGTCTTCAATTCCTGGCGCTAGTCTTGTGCGTGATCGCTTCGGCGATGGCGCAAGAGACGCCAAAGTTCACGGAATCGGAGCGAAATCACTGGGCGTTCCGCCCCGTTGAACGGAGCGTCGTCCCAAGGATTGATTCGACTCAGGAATCGCCAACAGGCGATTCGACGGTTCGAAGTCCAATCGATTGCTTCATCGCAGACCGCCTGCAACATGAGGGGGTCCATTTGGCTGATGCGGCCAGCCGCACGACACTCATTCGGCGTCTCACATTCGATCTGATCGGCCTGCCGCCGTCGCCGCCGGATGTGGCCGAGTTTTTGGACGATCAATCACCCGATGCTTACGAACGATTGGTGGACCGACTGCTGGCGAGCCCACATTACGGCGAAGCAGCAGGACGTGATTGGCTCGATGTCGTTCGATTCGCGGAAACAGCGGGATTCAAAGAAGATCCGCTCAGGCCCCGTGCGTACACCTACCGTGACTACGTCATTCGGGCATTCAATCGTGACTTGCCATTCGACCGATTTGTCGAGGATCAATTGGCGGGCGACGAACTCTTTCCAGATGATCCCGAGTCTCTGGCGGCGACGGCGTACTGCCGCATGTGGCCCGATGAAAGTAACGCTTCGAATATCCTGCTCGCGCGTCAGACCTCACTCGATGATCTGACAGGAAATGTCGGCGCGGTATTCCTTGGGCTGTCGATTGGATGCGCTCAATGTCACGACCACAAATTCGATCCCATTCTGCAGACCGATTTCTACCAGTTGCAGGCATTTTTCTCGGGAATCGTCCTCGAAGACCGTAGTGCCGTTGGAACTCATTTGCAACTCGACGAGTTTCGTCGCGCGGAACGCGCCTGGTTGGATGAAACGGCCAGTCTGCGGCGTGAACTGAACCAGCTGGAACGACCGGCACGCGTCAAGATGCAGGGCGAAAGGCGGATGAAGTTCCCCCCGGAAGTCCTTGAGGCCCTCGACACGCCCATCGAAGACCGCACAACGATGCAGCGTCAACTGGCATTCTGGTCGGCGCGGCAGATGGGAGTCAAAGAGGACGACATTCCCAGGCATCTCGAAGATGCGGCACGTGCACGGCGTGACGAGCTCTTGGCAAAACTGGCCGAGGCCTCAAAAAGCCAGCCGGTTGCTCCTTCGCGGACAGAGGTCATGGCTATCAGTGAATTGACCACATCGCCACCTGCGACCTGCCGGATGGAAAATGGAAGTTATGACAAACCGCGTGAAGTGGTTGAACCCCATTTTCCCGTCGTTCTCAGGAGCGACATCACCCCCGGGCCCCTTGCGATCGTGCCCCCTAGTTCGCAGACGTCGGGGCGACGGTCGTTCCTGGCGCGCTGGTTTGCGGCCGCAAGTCATCCACTGACACACCGTGTCTGGATCAATCGAATCTGGCAAACGCATTTCGGTCAGGGACTCGTCTCGAACGCGAATGATTTTGGCACTCAGTCGCCCAAGCCGTCTCTGTCTGCATTGCTCGATTGGATGACGAGCGATTTCATTGAGCACGGATTCGCGTCAAAACGGATCCATCGACGGATTGTGGAGTCGGCGACCTATCGCCAGCAAACAAAGACGGTGTCTCTGGCCAGTGCTCGCTCGTCGGACTATTGCGGCTTCGTTCGTCGTCGCCTTTCCTCTGAGCGGATCCGTGACGCGTGGTTGATGGCGTCGGGGCAGCTCAACGATGCGATGTATGGCCCTGGGATTCGTCCTGGATTGCCACCAAACTTCAGCAACTACGAATGGAAATTGAGCGAACCATCACAGCAGGTTCGGCGTTCGATCTACATTTTTGCGAAACGAAATCTGCCCTATCCGTTGATGGCCGCATTTGATTTTCCCGATATGCACGAATCGTGTGGCTGTCGCACGAAGACGACCATCGCACCGCAAGCACTGATGCTGCTGAACAATCAGATTGTGATTCATGCGGGACGAGAACTCGCCTCGCGTTCGAGTGCCTCTGCCCAGTCGGCCGATCCTGCTGAGAAGGTTCGGCAGGCCTGGCAGATGACGTTCGGGCGAGCTGCGACGGACGCAGAATTGGAGTCGGCAGTCCGCTTCTTGTTTGACCAGCAAACCGTGATCGCAGATCTGTCGGCGACATCCACCGAGTCGTCGCTACCGCCGAGTTCGGCGGGCACGGCGGATGAAAAACGATCGGCGAATGCCGCTGAAGCATTCGCCGATCTCTGTCACGCTCTACTCAACGCAAACGAATTTCTGTTTGTCGAATGAGCGTCTGACTCTCGTTCGAAACGTTCAATCATCGCTTGGCAGATCGTGTTTAATTCACGAACGACGGTTGAGGTCGATCAATGACGCGTACGGTCGTATTCTCGCCCTTCACACGCCACAAGATGTTTCGCGAAATCCGACAACGAAGAATCGCAGTAGATTCGACATACTGGGTGTCGGTGATCTCCGCATGTTCGGCCAGAAACGCGAAGAGCTTGCCGTTTCCTGCGGACGTAGTGACTTCCGCATCGACATACCCTTCACCGAGAAGTTCACCGACGAGCAAGCCGAGTTTGTCGAGCCCCTCACCGGTCAGTGCCGAAACGGTCACCGAATGCGCATACTTCGCCCGCAAGACATCGACGACACCGCGATCTTGGACAGCGTCCACCTTATTGAGCACCAGAATGTAATTCCGGATCTCGACGCCGATTTCGTTGAGAACTTGCTCGACTGTCTCGGCCTGCTGTTCGGCTTCAGGGTTTGAGGCATCGACGACGTGCAGCAGCAAATCGGCCTGCCTTGCCTCTTCCAAGGTCGATTTGAATGATGCGACCAGTGAATGTGGCAGATCACGCACGAATCCGACGGTATCGCTCAACAGCAATTCACCCCACGACGGAATCGTCCATTTTCGCGTGCGAGTATCCAACGTGGCGAAGAGCTGATTGGCAACATAGACGTCAGCCCCCGTCAGCGCATTCATTAATGTACTTTTTCCCGCGTTGGTATATCCCACGACGGAAACGAGCGAATGGGATTCACGCTGACGGACCATGCGTTCACGTCGAACCTCGACTTCGGCGAGCCGAAGCTTCAGTTCATCAATCCGTTGATCGATGATCCGGCGGTCCGTTTCAATTTGCTTTTCACCAGGACCTCGACTGGCTCCGATACCCCCTTCGATGCGTTCCAGGTGGGTCCACATCCGTTTCAAACGAGTACGCGTGTACTGAAGCTGCGCGAGTTCGACCTGCAGACGTGCTTCGGCTGACCGAGCATGTGTGGCGAAAATATCGAGAATCAGTTCGCTACGATCAACGATGATCCGCTTCGTTTCGAGCTCAAGATGCCGCCCCTGTGACGGAGTTAGATTGTTGTCGAAGATGATCAGTTCGGCGCCCGTCGCATCGACCAGGTCTTTAAGCTCTTCGATTTTCCCCTTGCCAAGACATGTTCCCGGATGTGGGCGTCCGCGTAGTTGGACCAGTTCGCCCACCACTTTCACACCTGCGGTTTTCACAAGCCCCTTCAACTCGTCGAGCGCTCTTTCTTTGCCGAGTTTTCGGGTTGGATCGGGCACTGAAACCAGCACCGCCGTACGATGCTGAACCTGCAGTTCTTCTCGAATGGGTTCCGCCAAGGATGATTCCGTTCTAGAGGCTGAAAGGACGACGACCGAACACCACTGTTGCGATCAGGCAGTCATAAAGGAAAGGGTTGGTCAGCTCATCAAAATCAAGTTCGACCCTGCGAAGCAGGACACTCGATTTTATTCGATCACAAGGTGTCCAATTTCTCTTTCCATCTGATCAAATCCATTTTTGCAAATGTTTGCGGCACGGTGAAAAATCATAAACCGATTGTTCATTCTGTTCATTTTGATTGTCACGACGTCGGCCTAGGCGAGTGAGTCGACTTGCAGACAGCAAGGGCATCTGTGAATCGCACTTGAGCACGACTCGAACATGCTTTGCCGTCAGCCGCTTCTGACCGGCGGTTACTCGGGGATCAGTACAATCTTGCCATGCAGATTGCCGAGGCGTTTCACTGTGGCATCCTCCTGCAGTTGATGGGCGGCGGCGGCTTCACTGAGCGGCATGGTTTTGCCAACTTGTGGTTTCCAACGATTGAATTCGTAGAGCGTATTCAATTTATCCGCCGCAGCCCGCTGTTCTTCTGGAGCTCCATTAAAGATCGCAAAGCCAATGATTCGCAGATCTTTGACATAGAATGGTCCGACAGGAAATTCAGGCCGCGCCGCGCGACCCGCCATCAGGACGATTCGGCCTCGTGGTGCCATCGCCGACACCGTGCGGTCTAGCGTCGGCTCGCGCTGGGTCTCGAACCACAAGTGAACGCCGCCGTGAGGTAAGCTGAACGCACGAATCTGATCATCCAGGTTGTGTGAATTGTAATCGAGCACCAGATCGGCACCGAGTTGTTTGCAGATGGCTAGGCTTGTTTCGCTACCGGCTGTCGTGATGACAAACGCACCAGCCGCTTTCGCCAACTGGACCACAGCCGAGCCCACACCGCCTGCACCACCGTTGACGAAGACAACTTCACCCGGGGCCAGGTTCGCGTGTAAAAACAAACCGACATGCGCTGTCAGGCCGACCAATGCACCGGCAGCGGCTTCCGCATCGGTTTCTCGAGCCGGTGTCGGATATAGCCAGCGTTCATCGACCGCTGCGAGTTCCGAGAACGTACCACGACGGCCGAACAGGCCCTGATTGCTTCCCCAGACGCGATCGCCCGCTTTGAATCGCTTGACTTCGCTGCCGACAGATTCGACCGTTCCCGCCAGATCGGCTCCGATGATGTAGGGAAATTTGGAGATCATCGCGACGGCCCCCGCGCGAATATACGTATCGATCGGGTTGACCGACACGGCACCGACTTTGACAAGCACTTCCGTCGGACCAGGAACGGGGTCAGGGACGTCTGCAAATTGGATGACCGATGGCGCACCGGTTTCACGAATAAATGCGGCCTTCATAGCGAATTCTCCATATAGCGGTCGATATCTGGCGCCTGCGGTCTCACTCGGTGAGGTCTCGGGATTGTATCGACCTCATGGGCACCTGTCCGCCATTCGGCTGGGATTCGTGGGGGTCAAATTTGCGGTTTTTTCCTGAACGCGATCTGAAGTTCGTCGGATGGGAAGTGATGGATGGAGACGTTGAATCGCCTCTCAGGGCGAAGGCCTGTTGTGAGTGGGACTGATGACGAAGAGGTGTAGCGATCCGCTCACATCTATCTGACTTGTTCAATCCGGAGCCAGCGGCGACGGCGCCATCATGGATCTGCATCCTTCTGCCAGGGGCATCAAACGCAGCGAAGAATTCGCCGATGGAGTGAATGTGAGTGACCTACCGACTGGTATGGATTCGAGAGAGAGGGGAAAAAATAAAACCGCGCTTCTCAACGAGGCGAGGTTGAGCGAAAAGACGAAATGAAATGACGCGACGCAGTTCATCGAAGAAGCCCGGTTCAACGACAATGGTTCAACGAAGAATATGTGGTCCGAACGTTTAGCACAGGCATTCGCCGCGCCATACGACGACACCTTGTCCGCCCAGAATGACGCGTTCGCCTTCCCAGCGCAGGTGAAGAATGCCGCCCCGCGCCGATGCCTGATAGGCGAGGAGTTCTTTCTTACCGAGCTTTTGCGACCAAAAGGGTGTCAGGCAGCAGTGTGCCGAGCCGCAGACCGGATCTTCGTCGACACCCATCCGTGGGGCGAAGAACCGTGATTCGAAATCGTAAGGGGGGGCGGACGAAGCGGCGGACACAATCACACCCAGCGTCGGCACTTCGGCCAGCTTTCGAAAATCAGGCTTTACCGCGCGAACTGTCGCTGGCGAGTCAACGATCGCCAATTGATAAAACTTCGATCGACCAACATAAAGTGGAGTGATGCCCAAGGCGTCGATCAATTCTTGCGATACGTCGATCTGTATCGGCGGAGTCGCGGGAAAATCCAGTTCAATCAGTTCGCCGCTCAACCGGCACGTCAACAGGCCGCTGCGCGTCTGAAATCGCAGAGGTTGATCTTTCGGCGCGAGACCTTCAGACCAAAGCACCCGTGCCGTTGCCAAAGTCGCGTGACCGCAAAGGTCGACCTCGATGGTTGGGGTGAACCATCGCAGTTCCATGGAGTCAGGTAACCGCCTGACGAATGCGGTTTCGGAAAGGTTCATCTCGGCCGCGACTGACTGCATCCAGGCGGTTTCGGCTTCCTGTTCGAGCCAACAGACCGCGGCGGGGTTACCTCCGAACGCATGGTCTGTAAAAGCATCAACCTGCCAACAGGGAATTCCAGCCATAAGGTATCTCCGAAGATCGTCGACCAGACCTGGTTGCTGTCGTTTCCGTTCACGTGCCGGACACGGTGATTGAGTCTGAAGTTCAGGCGGTTTCCCAGAGTTTCATCGAACAGTTGTCGAAGATTTCTTCCAGGATACGGCGTTCCTACTATCTTCAATCGGCGTGGTTCCGTAAAGTTTCCCATTCGCGGAGTGGGCCAGGCGATCGCTGTGAGAAGAAGTTCGCTTCTTCACATGGAGGAAAGTCCGGGCTTCACAGGACACGATGGTGGGTAACACCCACCGTCCGCAAGGACCGGGACAGTGCCACAGAAAACAAACCGCCGATCGTCACTCATCGCCTCATGAGCTTGCTTTTGAGGCTCGGTGACGAGGTAAGGGTGAAAAGGTGCGGTAAGAGCGCACCAGCGGATCGGGTGACCGGTTCGGCTTGGTAAACCCCATCGGAAGCAAGACCAAGCAGGGCGTCGCTCGTCGACTTGGAAACAGGTCGACGGCACGAGGCTGTCCGTCTCGTCTGACGTCCGGGTAGGTTGCTAGAGCCGCCGAGCAATCGGCGGTCGAGAGAAATGATCGTCCACGACAAAACCCGGCTTATCGGCCCGCTCCGCGTTTCTTCTCATTCTTGAATGGCCCTCGCCATTCCGTTCCGTGTCAGGTGACAAACCTCTGGATTCTTGGCCTCTAAACTGAGATACTCACGGTAGTCAGAATGACTCAAATGGAGCAAAGAGGTGAACATGCGTCGGGAACTGTCGTTCATCGCAATCTGCCTTGGCGGCGTGGTCGCCGTCATGACGGCCTTTGCAGCTGAGGCAGAAAAGGAAACTGCGAAGCCCGCAACGATCCAGGCTCTACACGATTTTCAAGTACTGATTGGTGGCTGGCGCGGGATCGGGCAGCCGAAACGGGGTTCGCAACAGGGTGCATGGCAAGAGCGTGCGGATGCACTCTGGGAACTGAAACCCCAGAGCCACGGCATTCGCTGGAACATCGAATCGGGCAAACTGTGGAAGTCGGCTTTATTTGGTTTCGATGACGCGAAGAAGCAATATACGCTCAGCGTCACTCTGCAAGACGATTCGACTCGAACCTATCGCGGAAAGCTAGACGAAAAGCGATTGATTTTCGAGTCCGAGGCGGACGAGAACAAGGACATTCACCGCGTAACGCTCACGCCGATGAACGAAAATCGTGTCATCCTGCTGATGGAAAAACGTCCCGAACCGCAGTCGTTTTACACACGTGTCGCCGAGATTGGTTACCAGCGCGATGGAACTCGATTAGCAACGGCGGGCAATTCGGGCCCCGAATGCGTCGTGACCGGCGGACTGGGAACGATCAAAGTCAGTTATATGGGAAAGTCGTATTACGTCTGCTGCACTGGTTGCCGCGATGCCTTCAATGATGATCCAGAAGGGGTCCTGGCCGACTACCGCAAACGAAAAGCGGAAGAGAGCGCGAAGCAGAAATAGTGGACCGAGCATCCTGTTTCTTTGCAGTCCTCGTTCCTGATTCGATTTGTTGAGCCCGGAGCCCACAGCGACGGCCGTATTTGCGCGGACGCCCTTGGTCCCACTTAACTTGACGTGAGCCGCTAGGCGAACGAAATCACGGGCCAGAGAAAACCACGCCCCTCTGCACGTCGCGGTTCGTCGATGGAGTCAAAAATGAAACTTAACGACGTGGCGATGCCGAAAGCATTACCGCCCATCGCTCGTGTGGTTCACGAAATCAACAGGGCGGTCACACGGTAGGCAATCCAGGCCCCGGCATATGCCAGTGACGTCATGTAGGTGAACGTGAACAGAGCCCAGCCCCAGTGATTTGTCTCGCGGCGAATCACCATGAGCGTTGATGCACATTGTGCACACAACGCGAAGAACACCATGATCGACATGGCCACCGGGATCGAGTAGACCGGCCGGCCATCGGGCCACCGAGCCTCTTGCAGCGCCGATTGCAGTCCCGAACTCTGTTCATTGACGTCGCCACCCAGACTGTAAATTGTGCCGAGCGTGGAAACGATCACTTCGCGGGCAGGGAACGAGGCAAGCACTCCCACGCCGATGCGCCAGTCCCAGCCCAAGGGGATGACGGCCGGTTCGATCATTTTTCCGAATCGTCCCAAGTAACTGTCGGCCAAAATCTGCTCTGAGAGTTTGTTGCGCTCGTCTTGAAGTGCATGCAGTGGTTGCAACTTCTCTTCCAACAATGCCAATCGAGTGTCAATTTCAGCCCGCTTTGTAGTGGCATTTTCCGAATCATCCTCGCCGAGCGAATTTCGCTCTTCACGCAACAGCGTCTCCTGGCGAACTTCGGATTCAAGTTGTGATTCGACGTCTTGAATCTGGGCGATGACCGCTTCTTCTTTCGCGTGGCTGGCAGGCAGATAGCTGGCAAGCCAAATCAAGATTGACGTGGCCAGAATCAATGTGCCGGCCCGCATCACGAACGCACTCGCCCGATCATAGACACGATGCAGTACGATCCGCGGAGAAGGAACTTTGTAGGATGGAAGCTCCATGACGAATGGTGGTGTCTCGCCGCGGAACAACGTCTTTTTCAGCAGCCAAGCCATCGGGATCGCGACGAAGGCACCGAAGAATGTCATGACAAACAGCATCACGCCATGAAGAGTGATCCATCCGCCCGCCCACGAAATCTTCGGAAAAAACGCCGCCACCATCAGCCAGTAGACGGGCGCTCGCGCCGAACAACTCATAAGTGGCGCGATCAGGATCGTCACCATGCGATCGCGTCGGTTCTCAATGGTTCGTGTTGCCATAATGCCCGGAATGGCACATGCGAACGACGACATCAGCGGGACGAACGATTTGCCGCTCAGTCCGACTTTGGTCATCAGTTTGTCCATCAGGAACGCCGCACGAGCGAGATAGCCACAATCCTCCAGTATCGCAATCGCCAGAAACAACAGGCAGATCTGCGGCAAAAAAACCAGAATCCCACCGACACCCGCGATAACGCCGTCCACAATCAGACTTCGCAGCGGTCCCACGGGAAGCAATGATCCGATCGCTCCTCCCACGGATTGCTGGCCGAGTTCACAGAGTTGCATCAGCGGTTCCGCAACTGAGGAAATCAGTTGGAACACGCCAAACATGACCAGTCCGAACGCGATCAATCCCCAGACTTTATGCGTCAACCAACGATCCAGTGTGTCGGTCCAGGTGATCGGTCGGACTGCGGGGGACGTCATGACTCCGCTCAAGAGCTGTCGCACCCAGCCATACCGAACTTTCGCTTCAATACTGGGAATGCGGCACCCCGCGGCGTTCAGTCGTTCGCGTGCCTGAATCAGCGAAGCGGTCAGGTTCGTGGAGTCCTGCTTCGTAAGTTCCACTTCTAACTGGCCGCCAATATCCAGCAACATTCGTTCAAGGAGGTACTCTGGGTACTCTCGCTTGGTGGCTTGCTGCAAATCCGTTCGAAGGCGCGCGATTTCGTTGCGAAATTCGGGGGGGAAAAGATCCGCACGCGAAACGCGTGGCAAATGCGACGCGTGTACAATGGCCGATCGGACTTGTTCGATCTGACGACGACGGTGTGCTTCACAGGCCACAACGGTCACGCCCAGCCGTTTCGAAAGCTCGTCGATGTCAATCTGAACGCCTCGACTTTGTGCAACATCCCACATGTTCAGGACGAGCACGGTCGGCAAACCGAGGTCGAGCACCTGGCTGACCAAATAGAGATTTCGTTCGAGATTGGACGCGTCCGCGATGCAGACGACGGCGTCGATCGTTCCGAGATCCGCCTGGCGTCCAAGCAAGACTTCGACACTGACCAGTTCATCAATTGTGCGCGGGGACAGACTGTATGTTCCGGGCAAATCGACGAGCCGAATGGGCTGATTTTCAAACTCGAACCAGCCCAACTTCTTCTCGACGGTGACGCCGGGGTAATTCCCAATCCGTGTATGAACACCCGTTAACGCGGTGAAAAGCGTGCTTTTGCCCGTGTTGGGGTTCCCGATCACAGCGACCGTTCGCTCCGGAAGTCGTGAGCCGTCGGCTAACGTTCGACGGAGAGGAATTTGGGCGGTGGGAGTGTCCGGTATGCTCATGCGAGGAGGGAGGGCCAGTTGGAGCAGAGGGGGCTATTCAGCGGAGAGAATGAGACTGATTCGCAGATTCCGAAACTCGGACGCCCGAATTCAGCGTTCCTCACAGTCGTTTTGTCGATCCCAAGCGATCCCGCGAGGGGTGTTAACTGGATTGAGGCGGCACAGGAATGTGGCCGTCGCAGGTAATGAGCACTCGGCTGGCTTCCGCTTTCCGAAGTGACAATCGATAGCCGCGAATCAGGAATTCGATCGGATCACCCAAAGGAGCGAATCCAACAAGGGTGATCGTCTCACCATCCGTCAGGCCCATTTCCATTAGCCGACTCGAGATTCCATCAGTACCGACCACATCGACAATCGTCGCTTGCTGTCCGACTCGCAACTCATTCAATGTCATGGGGAAACATCCACGAGGACGGTTGCAGCCTCTTCGAATCGGATCGAAAACCGCTGGTGATTGATTTCCACGATTGAGGGGGAGCCGGGGCGCACCATGCGAACGCACACACCTGGATGCAGGCCCATTTCGGCCAGACGCACGACCAGCTCAGGCTGGCCGAAAACATCCGCTACGACGCCACGCTCTCCCACCTGCATCACTTCAAGTGGTAGGGTCTGTGAAATTGCACTCGCCATGCGGTCCGCCTTCGGGTGAGAACGAAATCAGTAATCCGCGCATTGAGACTCAGTCTCAAGTTGTCTCTTAGATTCTATCGACCTGATTCTGCGGCCACCAGTCTTAAAACCAAAAACTTCACGAGGAAGAGTGGCATTTCACTGATGTGATGTCGGGATGAGACGCCAAGTTCGTAACCGGCATTGGGGAGCAGATGAATCGCGAGTTCGTCGCAGCCGACGAGCGGAGACGTCGGTGCCCCACGTGACACAGGATCTTGCCGCAACGTTCTTATGAGAAATGTGTTGTAGCAGAATGCGAGTTTTTGGACGCCGCGATAATCGATGCGATCCTCGCTCTCATCACAACCGGCGAAATCGCAATCGTCGGCAATCTGGTCATAAAAACGGCGGGATCGCGATTAGAGGCCATTTTTCAACAAGTTCTTGTCGCACGATCGACCGGAGTGATCCATCTTTAATCTGTGACGATGCTCTGTGCGGCCTTTAATGCAGGGCGAAACCGTGATGCGGCTCATCGATCCGCTCGGCAACACACCAAGACGTGTTTCTGATCGGTTCGATCGCGTTTCGCACGGCATCGACAATTGGTTCAGGAGGTCATAATGCACCAAGATCAACGAATCGGATTAGCACTGGGAGTGCTTCTCGTCGGCGCCTGCGCGGCGTTCTTCTTCCGAAACGAAACGCGAACCGTTCCACCTGCACTTCGGCTGCAGCACGCCGAAGAACTCGACGAGCGGATTGCGGAACGAACTACTCGGCCCTATCTCAAAGGGATCGAAGCTGTCGAAGCCTCGGATCGCCGCCGTCAGCGTGCGGCCGACCCCAGTCACTCCGGCGATCAATCACCCGACAGTGCCAGCTATTGGAGCCCGCTGAATTCCGGCGGCGACAATAATTCAAGTTCCACGCACTCACATGACCGCCAGCTTCGGCCCAAGGCGACAATCGGTGAGGAAGTCGTTGAATTTGCGCCCATCACGGTTCCCAACGAACTTCGTCCCGCATCCGAACAAATCACGTCGGAATTGCACGGTACAAGTCGCGGGTCGGCAGGTGCGGGACCGGGGGGCGAGACTCGTACCCATGTCGTCCAAAAAGGCGAAACGCTTTCTTCAATTGCCGCGAAAACACTGGGAAGCTCCAGTCGATTTCCGGAACTGTTTGAAGCGAATCTTGACCAATTGACCGACCCCAATGACGTGAAGTTGGGAATGACGCTTCGAATTCCTTCTCGGACGGAAATCACAGCGACACCCCAGGTGGTGAAGTCGCGCAACACGCCACAGCTTCGAAGTGTTCCCGAACAGGGACCATTGGAATTGGAAGCGCCGGTGGCCCCGCTGCCGACCCTCCCTGCAGAACTGCCACTCGACGTGAGTCCTCCAAGCCTGGAAACGCCTCGGACGCTTCCGACAGAAGATGACACCTGGTCAATCTCGATTCCGATCCCGCCTCAACTTCCCAGCGATTCCGTAATTGATCAACCCGAGGAGTCAGGCGTTGGGGACGATGCGAATGGGGCTCCGGGAAAGTTCGTTCCGTCGCGTCGGACTCCACTTCCCGGCCGGCCCATCGGGCCTCAGTCAAAGGTTCACGACCGTCGAAGTGATGGTCTGCAACGGCTGGCGTTGGTCCCAACGGATTCGCTGTCGGCAAGCGTGCTGCGATAGCCCACGTGCGCGATGCCGGGTTGCATGACTCAATGTCGGATGAATCCGCGCAACTCCGGCAGCAACGTTGCAAGCATCCGCAACGCTTCGAGTCGATCGCATCTTCTCGAACGGCTCGTCGTTGATCCTCGCCTCGCAGAGACCAGGTCGAGGCGAGGATCTAGGCCTACAATCAACGATCGACAGCGTCATCACTTATCGGCGAGCAGTTGCTGGACGGCGATGATGGTGGCGTCGATCACTGCCTCGAGTGATCCTTTGGCGAGAACCGAGACTTCTTCCTGATAAAGCCCCAGTCCATAGCTGTCGGCATCTGGCAGATACCAGACATTGGAGCCGTTCGCGAGTGTCCCGATCACAAGCGGTGCATTGGGGAATCGTTCACGCAGTGTCCGCTGCAGAATGTTGTAGTGCTCGCCATCGAGTGCAATCCAGACGGCGTCTCCATTGCGCCACATCCGGATGGGATACGGGAAGCTCTCGCCCGGCGGCAAGAACTCGACCCGCGTCATTCGTCGAGTCGAACGTTCGATCATGGCATGGGCGCGGCGACTACGGTCATCGTCATGCGCGGCAATTGCTTGTTGTTTCTCGGCTTCCCACTGGGCTTTCTCCGCTTTGAGTTCTGCCAGCACCGGCAGATCGTCGCGATACTTCAGGGAAACGTGCGGGCAAGACGCGGTCCATTGGGATTCCTCATTTCGCCGGACGGGCGTTTCCGTACGATAGGCCCATGTCCCAATCGTGGCCCCTGAGACGACCGGCCCCTGATATTCGAATTCCTGCCCGGCGGGGGGCAATGATTCCAATGTGGACAGGACCGCGTAACCCAGTTGGCGACCGTTTCGGTCGGCGACTTTGAGATCCCCGACGAATCCTTCGCGTGGCCCAACATCACCTGACGCTCCCTGAATGAAAACAACAGGGACACCCGTTTCGTCTTCGACCAGTTCGCGCATCGCCCCAATGTAGTCTGGGCTAATCAGCGTGTTGTCCCAGGCAAGCGTGGTTGGGTGACAGGCATAATTCACAATCGTTGCCAGAGGAGCACCCGCTTCGCTGACAACTCGGCCGACCAGTACGGTTTCGTCTGTTGAGCCATCGGGGTTGAATCCACAGACGTAATGACCATTCTTCGTGTCAAAGAAATCACGATGTTTGGCCATGCTGCACCGACCACTGCCGTAGACGATGGTGGCGGGCGTCAAGCGTTCTTGACAGTCGGCGATCAGATTGATGACCTTAATCGCAAGCTCGTCCAGGTACGGCTCGATCAATTCCCCGCCGGGAAAAGAACGACGTTCAAGGCCCATCAGCCCCGCGCCATGTGTATGTGAGAAGAACACGACAATCGCATCGCGCGAGACTTTGGCTTTCGTACTGACAACGTCCAAAAACCGATTCATTTCTTCGGTCCAGAACAGGCAATGGTCCAACGCAATAATGATTCTAGAGTCGCTTGCCTGTTTTGAATCGGCCTGCATCAACAGCACCGTAGCCATCAGTGGCCGGTGAACGCCGGTCGAGCGTTCATGTGTCGCGGCCCCCCACATTCGATGATAGATGCCGACGGGCGGCGTGATGTCGCACTGCGAGACGCCGACAAGACAACGGCTTTCTGGAGTTTTCTGGCTCGTCATAAGAAGTCTTTCAGGGATCGATCAAAAGAGCGTAATCGCCGATTGAAACAGAGTTAGTACAAGCAAGCGCAAGTCGAACAAGTTGGTGTGGATGTGGTTGATACGAGTCCGTCACCGCAATTTCAACCGATAGCTACGCGGATGCACTGCCTTTGGCCAGCCATGATTGTTCGAAGACCGTCCCGGTCATGCGAAGGCGGTACCAACACAGGGCGGCAACCAGATGCAGCAACGCAATAAACAGGATGACGGCATTCCAACTGTCTCCCCCAAACAGGCCCAGAAGTGTCGAGTTACTGGCGATCACCCGCCGCAGCAGCGGCACCATCAAGGGCAGCATTCCCGCGCCAAGGTTACCGATCATGTTCATGGTCGCAAAGAGCGAGGCAACGTGTTTGCCTCCAAGGTCCATGGTGACCGCGTAAGCACTCGGCCCCGCGAGTCCTGCACAGAAGACGCCAAGACTGATCACGGTCACCGCAAGTGTTGCGTCGTTGACGAAGTAGGCGGCGAACAAGAACACGGTGCTGAGAATCAAACTGACCACCGCCAGCCCTTTGCGGGACCAAACCAGGTTGTTGGTACGGCGAAAGACTTCGTCTGCCACTCGTCCCCCAATCAGGCAGGCCATGGCAGTTGCCAGATGCGGTAAAACAGACAGCATGCCGGATTTCGTGACGGTGATCTGCCGAGATTCTTGTAAGAACGTCGCGAACCAACTGGCGAAGAAGACCAGGCCAGCGGCCCGACAGTACTGCTGCCCACAGATCAACCAGACCGCGGGGCTGGTGACCAGCAGAAGCCATGGGGTTCGCTCGGATTCCTCAAGCGCCGCGGGCATCTTTGATTCTTTGGTCGCAGACAGCGCAGACGCACTTATGACGATCGTTGGAGTCGAGGTTCTCTCGCGAATCAAATCCAGTTCTTCGCTTGTGATCCGCGGATGTTCTTCGGGGCGATTCCGGAACCACCAGGCAAAACCGATTGCCCACACGATCCCGGGAATGGCATACAGGATGAACACGGATTTCCAGTTCATCCAACTGACGAGCCAGCCCGTCAACGCGGCCCCGCCAGCGGCACCAAACGACATGGCTGCCACAAACGTACCGCTGGCGAAGGCACGTTCTGCCTTTGGGTGCCAGTCGGCGATCGTTTTCGCGGCCACGGGAATGGCGCCTGCCTGTGCAAGGCCAACCAGCATCCAGTTCAGCATCAGAAGCGGAAACCAATGAAAGATTCCGAACACCGCCGTTGCGAGGGACCAGAGGCACGCAAAACAGGGCAGACTGATTCGCGCGCCAACTCGGCCGCCAGCGTATCCCGCGGGAATCTGTGCTAAGGCATAGGTCCAGAAAAAGGCGGGGCCTAGAATCATGCCCATCGCACTTTCGGATAGCCCCAAATCGGCGCGAATCGATTTCTCGACAACGGAAATACTGGTGCGGCACAGGTAGGCGATTGCGGCCATGGCAGCCAGCCACAACATCACGAAATGTCGACGATTCTGTGGCTTGGTTGGAACTCGCAAGACGTCCTCATTCGCGTCGGTCACCGCATCCCCCTCGAATGTCGTTTTCGAAACAGGATACGGCGCGTGATCGGGAATGGAACTCTGGCTGAAGGTGATTTTATCCGAGTTCGGCGAAGCGCTGGCGAGACCGCACTCGAATTGACAATTTCGATTTAAGCAGACTGAACGCACGTCCCGTTCAGGGCACGATCATCTCTCGCCTATTTCGGGCCCACTTTGATCTCGAACAGATGCGGCCAGTTTTTTCCGGTCACCAGCAGACGATCGCTGTCCGGGTCGTACGCGATACCGTTCAGTACATCTTCGTTGCTGCGTCGCTGCGTCCGAGGATACAGATTGCTGAGATCCACCCACCCCAGTACTTCTCCAGTCTCAGGAGAAATTCGCACAATGGTGTCTTGATACCACACGTTGGCCCAGATTTCGTTCTTCACGAATTCCAATTCGTTCAGTCTCTCGACTTTGCCCTGATGGCCGCGGACGGTGATGCGTCTCACGACCGTGAATGTCTTGGGATCGAGGAAGCGAATTGTCGACGACCCATCACTCATGATCAGGTACTTGCCATCGTTTGTCAGTCCCCAGCCCTCGCCCGTGAATTGAAAAGTCTTCTCGACTTGGAAACTCGTCAGGTCATACACAATCCCCAGTCGATTTTGCCAAGTCAGTTGATAGATCCGATTGTCGAGAATCGTGATTCCCTCACCAAAGTAATGATGGTTCAGCGGGGCGATTTTCTCGACTGCGCCCGTCGCCAGATCGACACGCCGCAGGGACGATTCACCCAGTTTGCCGGTTCCCTCAAACAACTGATTGTTCTTAAAAACAAGCCCCTGTGTGAACGCCACCGGATCATGTGGATAGCTGGCGATGACTTGAAAGCCCCACGTGTCAATTTTCGCGGTGCGTTTGTTTTGAGCGAATGCTCGAAGTCCGATCGCGCCGCCGAAAAGCAAAAGCACGCCCACCACCCATCTCAGCCGTCGAGAAACGGGTCGCAATGCCGAACTTGTGTTTGTGAGCATGAATTCGACTCGGCAGAACAGGAACAAATCAATGGGATTCCGGGCGAGCTTTGGATTGGCGAATGAGCGAAATGGCGGTGCAACTGCCATAGTCCGGTGAGGGAAGTCCCGCGGACCCGTCTCGTTCGTCTTCGACGGCTCACTGCCATAATTTGGCAGGCGATCCCGATACCGTCCAGAGGGAACTCGCCATTCGCAAGAAATCTTTCGCTGTCGTTCCAACAAGAACTCGCGGCAAGCCTTCTTCCAGTCTCGATCGCAACACAGATGAAGATTGATTGGATCCAGGCTATTCTACAATGACTATGAAGTACGATTTTTGGTCACCGATGCAGATTGTGTTCGGATGGGGACGCCGTTCTGAACTGGGCAAGCTTGCCGCGACGGTTGGGACGCGTGCCTTCCTGATTTCAGGCAGCCGAACGCTCGAGATATGCGGCGTCATCGAGTCTGCAGCCGCGTCGCTGGAAGAGCAGGGACTGCGTGTCCATCGCTTTTCGGCCGCTTCACGCGAACCCGAGGTGGCTGACGTCGATCGGTTGGTGTCCGAACTGGTGATGTCGGAACCCTGCGCGACCGACGTGATTGTTGCAGTTGGCGGCGGTTCGACAATCGATCTCGCGAAAGCCGCTGCGGCACTCGTGCAGAACCGCCATGGTCACTCGGTGGTGGAGTTTCTCGAAGGCGTCGGCAAAGGACTCCAGATCACCCACCGTCCGCTCCCGATGATCGCCGTTCCGACAACGGCGGGAACCGGTGCCGAATGCACCAAGAACGCCGTGATTTCGTCATACGACGCGCCGTTCAAGAAAAGTCTGCGTAGCGATTGGATGATTCCCAAGATCGTTCTGGTTGATCCGGAACTCACGGTCAGCCTGCCGTCCCACACAACGGCCTTCACCGGGATGGATGCCATCACGCAACTGATCGAAAGTTTCATCTCCCGACGCGCTGCGCCGATTCCGCAAGCGATGGCACTTCGTGGACTGAAGTTGGCGCTGCCGGCGTTACCCGTCGCTGTCCGTGATGGGGCAAATCGAGAAAGTCGTGAAGCGATGGCGCATGCGGCGATGCTATCAGGCTTGGCACTTGCCAATTCGGGGCTTGGTCTGGCACACGGGGTTGCCGCGGCGTTGGGAGTCCATTGTCAGGTACCTCATGGCCAGGCCTGTGCGATGCTGCTACCGACAGCACTGCGAGTGAACCAGCAAGCCCGAGAGGTCGAGCTGGCTGAACTCGAAAGCCTGTTCGAATCACGACCGCTCACAAATCCAGAACTGGCCGAAGGGTTCATTCGCAGGATCGAAGGTCTTTGTCTCGAGGTCGGCATTCCCGTTCGATTGCGCGATGTCGGTGTTTTGGAAGAGCAAATTCCGGCGCTCGTGACGGGTTCGCGCGGCAATAGCATGAGTGGCAATCCTCGTGATGTCGCCGACGACGAACTCTCACGAATCCTTCACGATTTGTGGTAACTGTGCACTGTTTTTATAGTCGCAATGCAACTTTGCGGTCGCCCTGCAACGTGTGGTGCGGAGTTCATTGCGGCTTCTTGTCCGGAACGACACAGCGAAACCCCAGGTGCGACATCCCCGTGTCAGGAGTCGTGCCGCGTCGAGCTGCCGTGCGGTAGCTTTCGCAATAGGTGATGTGGCAAAGGAACGAACCGCCACGGATCACGCGTTTTGCGGCATCAGGCTCGCCGGGGTCCCAACTGTCGGCAGGACCTGGCGGGTTCTCGACGACCTTTTCCGCCATGCGTTGAGCATACGCATCGGCGCGGTACCAGTCCGAGCACCATTCCCACACATTGCCGCTCATGTCATATAGGCCGTACCCATTGGGAGGGTATGATTTGACCGGCGCCGTTCGTTCCCAACCGTCCAACTGATCGTTCTGATTCGGGAACACGCCCTGCCAGATATTGCTAAGCTTGCTCGATTCCTTGGGAGGTTCGTCTCCCCAGGTGAACCGCTTCCCCACCAGCCCGCCGCGTGAAGCACACTCCCATTCTGCTTCGGTGGGTAAACGCTTGCCGGCCCATTTTGCATAGGCATTCGCATCGTCCCACGAAATGTGGACAACGGGATGTTCGGACCGGTTATCAATCGATGACTTGGGGCCTTCGGGATGTTTCCAACAGGCTCCAGGGATCCACGTCCACCACTTCGAAACATCGTTTGTGGGTACAGGAGTTGGCGGCGCCGTGAAAACGAGTGAACCAGGGACCAGCACGTCATCGGGCGGTTTGGGAGTCCCGGGGGGCACGGTCTTTTTCAATTCTTCCCAATCAGGCTTCACTTCCGCCGTCGTGACATATCCCGTTGCATCGACGAATTTTTGAAACTCGGCGTTGGTAACTTCGTGAGCATCGATCCAATAACCGTTCAGATGTACTTGATGAGCAGGTCGTTCGTTCGGCAAGGCCGAGGGGCCTGATGTTCCCATCGTGAACTCACCCGGTGGAATCCAAACCATGCCTTCCGGGGCCGAGGTCGGGGCTTCAGTGATCGGGGCTTCAACGGATGCGGCGACGTTTTCGGACGAGCCTTTTAACGCCGCGGCCTTTCGCGCTGCGGGTTGTTGTTTGGACTCCGTTTTCTGTTCGTAGGCCGTGACGGCGTACGCCCCGGCGAATGCGATGGCCCCCAGTGCGATCAATCCAACCCCCCGAAGGCCAAATCCCGCCGTGGTCGGTTTCGGTTCGGTGATCGTTGAAGTCGGGTTTGCGGCTTGTTGTTTCTGTCGGCGGATTCGTGACATCGGGTCAACTTTCAAGAGAGAACTCGCAGCCAGTTCCAAACGAACGGCAGTAAAGACAGGCGTGAAAGCATGAGCCCATCGCGAGTCGAAGGTCGAACAGCGAGGCAGTTGTCGGCAGGTATGTCCCGTTAGGATCGAACAACAAATTCGTCGCCAAAAACAGTCTATCATCCCAAAGCCCATGCGCGGAGTATCGCCTGGCTTCGAATTTCACGTGCGCCCCAATTTCGATCGTCACTCTGACTTGGAGTGCAGCACGCCCCGCACAGCAGCAAAGAAACTTAGCAAGACATTCGCCGCGTATTCGACCTGCCCGCTCGAAATTTCGTGGGAATCCTGAGTTGGCGTGCCGGCGAAAATGCGGTCCTGCGATTTTCAAAGTCGGGAATCTTCGTGGCTTCACCTCGCGGGGGGGCGTTCAAACGCTATACTTGATGTATCCGGTGAGGACTGCGCGGACGGCCTGCGAATCCCTGAAGTTTCTGATCGGGTCAGGTCGACGCCTTTTCTGTCTGAATCATCTGATCGAATTCTGAATTCCAGTCGCGTTCAATTGCTGGATACTCGTTGCGAGGTAAGTGATTCATGGCCAAAGCTGGTTCGCGAAAAAAGCTTCCTAAAGAAGTTGCCGTCATCAATGCCGACAACTGCACTGGCTGTGAGGCGTGCCTGGAAGTCTGCCCGGTTGACTGCATTTACAAAGTCCCTGGCGATTCCATCTCGGTCTTGCAGTCGTGGTGCGAAATCGATGTCGAGCGATGTGTGGGCTGCGAAGTCTGCGTCCATATCCCAACGAAGAAAACCGATCCGTACGAATTGACGGTCTGTCCGTGGGATGCGATCGAGATGATTCCCACAATCCAAGTTGCTCAGGTCGTCGCCGACAAGGGTGGACCACCGGACTATATGCTGAAAAACTGGGATCGGCTTGTCGTACCGGCTCAGCGGATGGCGGAACTCGCAGCAGAACAGGCGACTTCGAAGTCGTGAACGTCCCGGAGTTCGCGGGCGAATATCACAACTTGCATCGGTTCGCTCACGCGTCATCCAGCGAGATTGCTTGATGGATCGAAGAGGGGGCGGCGATCTCTCAATTCAGCGTCGCGCGGCATTCCTCTGCGATTGTCGATCGCAGTTCTGCGACGAGAAAAAATGAACCGGTAATCACGATTACATCGTCCTGCGTCGCCAAACGTTTGGCCAGTGTCCAGGCGGCAAGCGGATCTTTGGCGAGATGCGCGGGCCGAACGGTCAGAGCATTGACAAGCCTGCTCAGTTCCTCGAGCGATACCCCGCGCGGATTGTCCAGATATCGCGTCAAAACGAGCGTATCGAAGTGGGGTAACAGTTGGCGCAGGATACCAGCGACGTCTTTATCTTTCGTCGCAGCGAAGACGAGGATTCGCTTGCGAAGTTTGGTGGACTCGTTGAGTGACGCCACGAGTGCCCGGGCCGATTCCCAGTTGTGCGCGGCATCAACGATCACGGTCGGACGTCTTGCGATCACTTCCACACGCGCCGGCCAGCTTACGCTTAGTAGTCCTTGCCGGACATCGTCATCGGACAGGTCCCAGTTCAACTGCCGCAGCTCATCCACCACGGCGAGTGCCAGCGTTGCATTCACGGCCTGGTGCGGCCCGCGCAAAGCCACGGGCATCTGTTGCCAGTTCGATGTAGATGTTGTGACGTCGATCTGTACCTGTTCATGCTCATCCAGATGGCGATCCACAAGCCGAAAATCTCGGCCCAGCAACTTCAGTGGGGAACCCCGCTCACGGCAGGTCTCCTCAACCATGGCCAGCGCGTCGGGGTGAGTGACTCCAGAAATCGTCGGAATGCCTGATTTGACGATTCCGGCCTTTTCATACGCAATCTGATGGACAGTGCTACCCAGCACGTGTGTGTGGTCACGGCTGACGTTGGTGATCACGGTGACCAGAGGCTTACACAAGTTGGTCGAATCGAGCCGCCCGCCGAGCCCTACTTCCAAGACCGCGATATCGACGTTCTGCTCCAGAAAATGAAGCCAGGCCAGCGCCGTTGCCAACTCAAAATAAGTTGGTTGCATCCGCCCAGGCATGTTGTCCATCTGGGTAATCATTGGCAGCAGACGATTGACCAATCCGATGAACTCAGACTGCGTCGGCATCACTCCATTGATCGTAAATCGCTCTTCGAATGCGGTGATATGCGGCGAAATGTACAATCCACAACGATATCCCGATGCAGCCAGAATCGAGGACAGCATCGAGCACGTCGACCCTTTGCCTTTTGTGCCGGCGACGTGAATCGCGGGAATGCGCTCATGCGGGTTCCCCATCAACTCGAGCAGACGGCGCATGCGGTCCAGCTTGAAATCGCTGGTGGAATAAGCCTCGGCCTGAATCCGTTCGTAATTGATCCGCCCAAACAGGAACTCAATGGCCTGTTCATAGGTCTCAATTCGATCCGGCATGTTCGTAACCGATGCTGATTTCTGAATTCAGAGGGGATGTCGATGCCACGGAGGATTCTGCCAGAAGCACCCCGTCAGGACGGCTTGGCTTTCGGTTTAGAACGTGGGCGAAAGAACCGCGTCGATTCTATCACAACCCGCCGTCGCGACGCGATTCGCACGAGTAACGTCAGTAAAAAGTTGCGCCAGCCGGGAATCACGCACTGTCGATGTCGCACCAGGGCCTTGAGCCCCTTTTTGACGACCGTCTCGACCGAAAGTGACGAGTGCTTCTGCACCCACCCCGGAGCGCCTGCGATATCAAAGAAGCTGGTTCGCGTGACCCCTGGGCAAACCGCTGTCACAGTGACTCCGCGGTCTTTCAATTCACAGTGCAAGGCCTCGCTCAAGTGCAGCACGAACGCCTTACTCGCCGCGTAAACGCCCATGTAAGCCACTGGCTGGAAGGCCGACAACGACGAGACATTCAGAATCGAACCATGCCCCCGGGCGATCATTCCGGGGAGTAGGCGGTAAGTCAGTTCGGTCATCGCCGCGATATTCAGACGAATCATTTCGAGCAATCGATCGATGTCGGCCTGTTGCACTTCGCCAACAACTCCAAAGCCCGCGTTGTTCACCAGCAGTTCAATCGTGATTCCCTTGGCATCCAGCTCGTTCAAAATTCGCTGGGGCTGCGACGGATCGGAGAGATCCGCAACGATGATCTCACAGCGCGTCCCGTGCTTGGTATGAAGTTCTAGAGCGAGCTCTTCCATCAATTCGCGTCGACGTGCGGTCAACACCAGATGCATGCCGCGAGAGGCGAGTTGGCGTGCGAATTCAGCACCCAAGCCCGCTGAGGCTCCGGTGATCAGTGCCCACTGATTCGCCAACTGCTTCCACACGCTACGATTCCCGCGTCTTGCGTTGCCCGTGAGCAAATGAGAAGGATTGATTTCTTGAGTCCAGGCCGGTCATTCATCGATTGGACTGGCCGTCTCGCCGATCTCCAAACTGCGATCTCAACCAGATTGAAAATGTTGTTGATGTCTGTCGCCACGGTTTTCGTCGAGTCACAAGAGACGACTCAATCCCGCGTTGATAATTCGCTGTGCGTCGTGAATGGCGTTGAGCGAACGCTGGCCACGGGGCAATTCAGAATTGAGGTACCATCGAGGAGTGTTGTGAGGATCCAAACCCGCATCAAATCAATCTAGCTGAAAAACTCATCGTAGCAGAATGGGGAAGTGCGAAAAAGGCAGTTGCCCCGCTGTTCCCGACATTGCGCGTAGGGATTGGCCGTCAAATTCTTGTTATTCCCTGCACTCATTCATGCTGGTATTGAGCCGTCGAGCGACTACTGAACCTCCGTGCCGTGGCCGTGGGACGACTTCAGGCCCTGGGGAGGGCTGCCTTCGATCAGCCGTCTGAGTAATGCTTCATCAACGCGTCCGCGAAATCGAATCTTACCATCAAACGCGATCACAGGGACACACGTTTGGAATTGTTCGGTCAGTTCACGGCTGGACTGGATCTCAATGTTTTCAACACGAGGCAGCCACCGCTCGTATCGTGCGAGTAATTCGGCGGCCTCATCACACAGGTGACATCCTTCTTTGGTGTAAAGGATGACCGATCGAAATCGACGGCCGGGGACTGCGGGACGCCATCCGCTTTCTGGCATTTTGGGTTTACCCCACAGGATTTGCCATCCGAGTGCCGTCATGCCAAATCCCAAGCAGACCCACAAGGATTGATTCGAATACCAGAAGCTGGGCAGACCCGGCAATTGCGTTGTCATCTGCAGCCCTCGCAAGACGAGAAGGATGAGCCCTCCGCCAAACAGGCCTCGCCCGAGTGGTACGAGGCGGTTCTCTGGTGCCGAACCCGTCGGTCTGTATGTCATATGCAGATTCTCGTCACATCGTGAAGGTGTTGCGTGCGTTTTGATGAGAACTCGCCAAGCCTAACAGTCATCTTGACCGAATACCGTTCAATTCTATACTCCGCGGCATGCGTCCTGTCTCGCTCGTTGCGTGTTTCGTCCTCGTCGCCGCGACGTCGGTGATGGCCGCGCCATGGAGTCGCATCTCTCTTAGCTCACCGTGGAAGAAACCGCCCGCCGCACACCAGTGGGCTGATGAGCGTGAACTTGGCCCCTATCTGATCCGATCCGAATTCCCGCTCCGAGACGTGCACGAACTGGTGCAGGATCTCGGAGATCTGCAAGACGATATCGAGAAGACGCTGGGGCTGCGATGTCAGCCCCAGGCGATTCAGATTCATTTGTTCAATAGCAAACGCAGCTACAATCAATACATCTCCGTGAGGATCCCCGAAGGCGTCAATCGCCAGGCCCTGTATGTACCCGGGACCGACGCAGGGCGCGTGTATGCCTACCGCCACAGCGACCTGGAAACAGATGTGCGGCATGAAACGACGCACGCCCTTTTGCACACCGCGCTGCCGTATGTTCCAATCTGGATCGACGAGGGGTTCGCGGAGTATTTCGAAGTGCCCGCCGGTCGTCGCGAAAAAGGGAATCCACATCGGGGTGAACTGCAAAACGCCATTCGATTTGAACGTTGGAAGCCCGATATTGCGTACCTTGAGTCGAAGCGAGAACTGCTTGACATGAAGAAACGCGAGTACCGTGATTCGTGGGGGATCGTCCATTTCTTAATTCACGGTCCCGTGGCGGCGCAAGAATCGCTCGCGACCTACTTCGAAGAAATTCAATCGGGCGACGTTCCCATGCCGCTCAGTAAACGTCTGATGCAACGTATTCCGAATCTGGATCAGGCGATTCTCGACCATCTGATGAAGTGAGCCCCCCATTGAGCCTTCGTGTTTGGGGCGTTGTCAAACCTTGGCCGCTCAGGCGTGCTGCTGCGGGGGGTACACATCTGTGAGCAGTGCCCTCCTGCCTCTGCCGTGGGTAGCCGCGACGACTTAAGCACCATTTGGTGTTTCTCGCGAAACAGGTTGGGAAAAACTCGACTTCAATTGGTCTTGAGCAGATTTCGCCGGTGGGCTACAACCCGCGCCACATCTCCCAGATTTGATCCGTGGCAGCATTCGAGTCGCGGATCGCATTCCCCCAAATTTCAACACTGCATCGAGTCCGCAGCGGAGGCTGTCATGCGTATTCCGTGTTTGATTGCCGGCTTCGTGTTTTTCACGTCGGTCGTCACGGTGCCCGCCGAAGAACGCACGTTTCCCTATGAGGCCGTCATTGATGTCGCTGACGGTGACGATGTCTGGAGCGGACCGAGTTCCAAAAAGTTCTATCCAACCAGCCACTTGAACCGTGGCCAGCGAGTCAAAGTCGTGCGTCATGATCCGGGTGGCTGGTGCATGATCGAGCCGCCCGAGGGCAGCTTCAGTTGGATCAGGGCCTCACACGTGCAAAAGAACGGCCCCAATCATGGATCACTCAAGCAGAATCGGATTGTCGTTCACGTCGGCAGTGACCTGAATCCAGACGATTTTACGACGATTCAGGCAGAGCTTTCCAAAGATGCCGATGTCGAAATCCTTGGCGAGAAATCGTTCCAAGTTGGTGACGAAGCTCCGCGTGTCATGCTAAAGATTGCCCCGCCGAAAGGGGAATGGCGCTGGATCGCCCGAAAGTCGATCGTCCCCATTGATGCGTTTCGAAATGATCCCTTCCCATCAGACCATCCCAAGAAGCGCACTGGTCCGATCGCAGAGCAAGACGATGATGCATTCGCAAAGCCGGTTTCCACTGGTCCAGTCGTTCGTGAGTCATTGACGGATTCGTCATCGAATGAAGCCACCTCCAGTCGAACGGAAACCGCGACCGAAAAACAGGCCGGCAAACAGCGTCTGACAGAGATCGATCAACAGTTCCGCGAAATGATTCAGAATGATCCGCCAACCTGGGACCTCGATACGCTCGAACAACAGTATCGACAGCTCGATGCTGACGTTGGGCTGGCTTCGATGACATCCACGATCAAGCTTCGAGTCGATGCGGTCAAGCGTTATCGCAAGGTCTACAAGGACTACATAGATTTCTATAAGCTGTCGTCCGAGACAAAAGAGCGTGATGCGCAGCTCCAGCAGCAACAAGCTCAATTCCAGCCTGATTCGGTCAAACCGTCACCGATGGCCGATCCGCAGCAGGCGCCAACGCCGATCACTCAACCTGGATCGTCGGCACCCGTGCTTGGCCCGGCTCAGCCCGTCGCCTCGGGCCAGGCGCCGGCCGCCGCCCCGTCGACAGGCCCTACGCCCTCATTTGATGGGGCCGGAATCGTCCAGCGGATCACCAACGCCACGCCAGGTGGACCGCAGTTCGTGCTGATTGCCCCCGACGGACGAATGCTGAGCGTTCTTCAGCCGGGACCGGGTGTTGACCTGAACCGGTACAACGGGCGTCCGATGGGCGTCATCGGACCCCGCGTTCGACGTGAAGACTGGAATGCGGACGTGATCACAGTTCGCAGCCTTCAACCGGTTCAACTACGCGGTATGCGATAGTGATGGCGATGGTGCCGTCGCTTTTGTCCGTTGCCGCGTGATCAGGGCTTCACCAGATACTTGTCGAACCAGTCGGCCAGCGTTTTAAAGTCGCTTCCGATTTCAGGCCACCCGTGATCACGTCCTTTTTTGCTGACCAGTTCGCTGGCGACGCCGACCGATTTCAGTTTTTCAATGATGATCTCGGCCTGCTGGATCGGAACGAGCTTGTCTGCATCACCGTGGATGATCAGCGTTGGTGGGTCGTCGCTCGTCACATGATTGACAGGGGAAATCAATTTACCGATTTCAAGGACGCGAGCTTCGTCCGTGATCGGGACGAACGCTTTGGTTTTCTTGTCGTATTCATGAAAATCGAACGGGGCGCGGTAGTCCTTCAGGATGCCTCGACCCAGGGCAATTTCGCCTTGGGTGCCATAGTTTAGAAAATCGGTGGGTGGAAAGAAGCAGGCAACGGCCTGCACGCGACTGGATGCACGGTCGACCGGATCCTTTGCGTCCGGATTTCCGCTGGATCCGGCCGTCCCCAGCATCAAGGACAGATGGCCGCCAGCTGACGCTCCGCAAATGCCGATTCGACTCGGATCAATCTGATACTTTTCCGCGTTGCTGCGAATGAATCGAACAGCACGGTTCAGATCTTCAAGTACTTCGGGAATCGTAAACTTCGGCTGACTGCCATGAACCACTGCAAAGACGGTATAGCCGCGATCAAGAAACTCTTTGGCGAAGGCCAGGTTGATCGCTTCATGGGCCGAATACCAGCCGCCACTCACCACGAAAACGATCGCGGCGCCATTGGCCTGCTTCGGTGTAAACACGTCCATCGTCAGGGCCGTGCCCCATTTCCGGCCATAAATCACATCCTCAACTCGTGTGAACGCATCTTCCGCCCAGGCGGCGTTGGAAGAGAAGAGGCAGGCGATTATCAGGATCGAACCGAGGCTCGTCGGCAGCTTCATGGGCAACTCCAGAAATATGGGTCGGTCATCGATTGAACAGAAACGCGGGGCTGTTGATGAGCGCCCACATCAGGTCTTGAGCCCCCTCAGCGGTTCCATTCGTCGCGAGATACTTTACACCCTGTTCGCGTTCCGCCTCCGTCGCGGGGCGATTGAAGACGGAAAGGTAGATTTCATTGACGACCTGCACTGGTTCGGCTTTCGCGGCGACGAGCTTCGCAATCAACCCTTGTGGATGCACGATCGCTTCCGAGATTGTTGGCCCGTTGATCAAAGTCAGTGTCTGCGCCAGGCTCACTTCCGACGATCGTTCGCATTCGCACGGCGATTCGCGCGGAGCACGGCCAAACATGTCGAGGAAGCTGACACTAGCCGACGAGTCCGGCAGTTGCGACGCATGGAAGCCTCCTGGCACACCGGGCAGATTGGTCGGTGCCCCCGTCGCAGTCATAATGGCGTCGAACAACTGTTCTGCGGCCAGTCGTCTAGGGGTCGCGTGTGAATAGTTCACGTCATCATCTTCGTTCCATTTCTGTGTCGCGAACGTGCGTTGATACGTGTGTGAGTTGGCAATCGTGCGCAGCACGTGCTTCAGATCAAAATTGTGCGCGATAAAGTCGCTGGTCAAAGCATCCAGCAACTCGGGGTTCGTGGGAGGATTGCTCAGTCGGATGTCGTCGACCGGATCGATAATTCCCCGACCATTCAAGTAGCTCCAGTATCGATTGACGATGCTTTTCGCAAAGTAGGGATTCTCGCGCGATGTCAGCCACGATGCCAATTTGACGCGAGGAATCTCTGACGACAAATCCACACTGGCGAGTTGAAACGGAAACGCCGCAGAGACGGCTTGCCCCGTCCCGGCATGCGTCACCGTAGCGGGCGCTCGCATGTCGTAGATGACTTCTTCTTCGTTGCGATTGCCACCTTTTCGGCCCACCCCACCGAAGAACGCCGACAACTGGTAGTACTGGGTCTGCGTCCATTTCTCGAAGGGGTGATCGTGGCACTGAGCACACACGAACCGCGTGCCCACGAATACTTGTGTCATGTTTTCCATGACTTCACGGGGTTCACGAGCGATTCGATAGTAGTTCGCAGACGGATTCTCGAGCGTGCTGCCACTCGCCGTCATCAATTCATAAACGAATTGATCATAGGGCTGATTGATTGCAACGGCACGACGAATCCAGTTGCGGAACGCCCAGACCCCCTGTTCCTTGATAAACTTTCGATTCGACAACAACAGGTCGCTCCACTTCAGCGTCCAATGGTCGACATAGTCGGGCGATTCAAGCAATTCCTCGATCTTCGCGGCACGTTTCGTCTGGGAATCGCGGGCGTCGTTCAGAAACGCCTTGGTTTGGTCGCCCGTTGCGGGCAATCCGGTCAGGTCGAGCGAAACGCGTCGCAGGAAATCAGCGTCAGAACACAGTTCGGCGGGAAGAATTTTTAAGCGTTTCAATTTTGCGTTGACGTGCTTATCGATGAAATTGAACTCGGGAGAATCCTTCCATTCAAATCCTTCGCGCTTGCCAAGCACGATCGCGGTATTTGAGGCATAGGCGCCTTCATATCGAACAAGTACGGGTGTCTCCCCGCGTCGAACCGCTTTAATTTCTCCTCCGGGACTGACCGTCGCGACTTCAAAATTGCTGACTTCGAATACAGCATCGCGGGTCACATCACGTGAGGTGCCATCGCTGAAATAGGCGATGACCTGCATCTGCTGGGTCTGACTTGTGCGTTCAAGTACGGGGCTCGCGGGCAGCAGTTCGAGTCGCGATGGCCGAGTGGCTTCGCTGAATTTACACCCCTCGGCAATCCATTGTTCTATGATCTTGTAAGCGCGCGAATCCTCGTCGAACAGGAATCCGCCTTCGTGCGGCACGCCTTGGGTCGGCTTCAACAGCATCAGACTGTCGCTCGGTTTGGCTCGATTGAAGCGGCGTCCCGACACATCGTCGACCAGCGCGCGGAAATCGTAGAGCGGATCGTAACCGCGCAAACTCAGCTTGAACCCCTTGCGACCTTGCTGGGCGCCGTGGCAGGTCCCCTGGTTACAGCCCACCTTGGCCATGATCGGCTCGACATCCCGAATGAAATCGACTTCTTTTTTGGGCAGCTCTTTGACGTCAACAGGAACCGTGACCGATTGCCCGCCTGCGGTGACGACAACCTGACTCGGCCCCGGCATGACGGGAACAACGTATCCATCCTGGTCAACGCGAATGCTCGACCCCTGAGGTGTGCGTGTCGCAACATGTGAGAAATCAACGATTTTGCCCTCTTGAGTTTCACCCAAGACAAGCAAACTGCGCGCATCGCGAATATCGCTCAGCGTCAGTTTGTCGGGGACGGTCCAGATCCGTGTGACCTTGACTTCGTCGTCGGCAAATATCGTCCTCGTGATCGACGAGTGGCCGATCAAAACGGCGCCTAACACGATCGTCAGCCAACATCGTCGTTGCATCGTTTCAGACTCCCCGTCGAATAACCGATCTGCTGCCACCCGCTTTGGATGCGCAGACTGGCCGCGAACATCGGAACTATTTGATCCAAGTCAGAATACGGCATCCCAGGGGCAGGGTCAAATCGCTTCCGTCTATTCGAATTCCAGAGAGAATCCACAGGATGCCTGATTGCGTTCACGGCACTCGATCTGGTGGCCACGGCGGCAAGACGAAAGAATCGCGACCGAGTCTCACTTCTGAAACAATCGCACCGCGGCACCTACGGAATCGACCGCGAATCAATGCTGGAACAAGCCAATGGTTGGCGGTCAATGACAGTTGAATAGATTCCAGCGTAAAGGCTGTCAATAAAAACTTTTACGGAAATCGACGAGCCTCTCTTGCATTGATCGCGGGACGTTGCGATAGTTCTCGCACGAGCTGTTGTCATCAACAATTCGTGGCCCGGGCTGTAGCGCAGCTTGGCTAGCGCACTTGACTGGGGGTCAAGAGGTCGCAGGTTCAAATCCTGTCAGCCCGACTATTTCCGAGAAAAAACCGGGTGGAGCAATTCACCCGGTTTTTTGCTTAGAAAACAGTATAATCCCCCCGAACCGAATCAGTTCAGATTACCGGGCGAAGGTCGCCCGTGCGGTAGAAAAGTCCTATTTCAATCGTGGAACTCGTTCCACGAAACGAAACGGAAAGGAACCCGCACGTGGCTCGAAAAAAGAACGCAATCCCTTCATATCTGCTTCATCAGTCCAGCGGCCAAGCCAGAGTTCGTGTCAACGGCCACGACTACCTTTTGGGTGAATACCTGAGCCCTGAATCAATGGTCCAGTACGGTGCGTTGGTGGCTCGCGTCAACGCCAATCTCCCACCCTTGAGCCCCTTGGCAAAATCAACATCGGAAGAAGATCCCGGACCAAGCGTGGCAGAACTCATCGTGGCCTTTAAGGCACACGCCGCCAAGCACTACACGAAGAATGGAGTGCCAACGTCCGAGATTGATTGTTACGAGGCCTGCTACCGAATTCTTCGTCCGCTCTATGGACTGACTCCGATCAAAGACTTTGGGCCGCTCGCCCTAAAGGCGGTCAGAACCAAGATGATCGAAAAGAAATGGGCGCGCAGCAACATCAATGTCATGGTTGGACGCGTCCGCAGGATGTGGAAATTCGCAGTCGAGAATGAAATGGTGAGTGTTGATGTTCTCACTCGACTTCAGTCGGTCTCGCCACTGCTTCGGGGCCGTGATCATGGCGCGCCAGATCGACCGAAACGCCATGCCGTTGATCAGGTCCATATTGAAGCCGTTCGCCAGCGCGTCCGGCCGCTCGTCAGGGATTTGATTGACCTACAGTTGGCGACCGGTGCCCGATCCGGCGAATTGTTGGCGCTGACGCCCGCGATGATCGACCGAACGAAAGAAACGTGGACCACTGTTCTGGATGACCACAAATGTGCTCACCACGGGTTGCGACGAATGATCCCATTCGGCAAGAAGGCTCGCGAAATCATCTCAAAGTATCTGTCAGATGATCCAGACAAGCCCTTATTCGACATTGAACGGACTTCGTATTGCCGGGCCGTGACGCGGGCGTGTACCGATGCAAAGATCCCTCGCTGGTCACCTCATTGGCTTCGGCACACGTACGTCACGCGGGCGCGGGCGGAACTCGGCGTTGAAGCTGCTCGTGCTGTTGCAGGACACACGACGACTGACATGACAGACGTTTATTCGAGCCAGATGGACGCTCTGGCGATCAAGACGGCTGAAGCACTCGGTTAAGAACGGTATGCTCTCCTTTCAACTCGGATAGACCGGCCAGTCGACAAACGGGAATCCTGATCCCGCTTCCGAGTTGTTTCTTCAATCAGGATTCGGCAACAGGAGCCGACGGCGATGAATTTCAAAAAAACACGGGCCCGCCTCTGTGAACTTGAAACCTTCTTAAACGAAGTTCACTACTATCTATGTCTGCTATGCAATTATGCCGAGAGGCACGAAGAATTGGCCAAAAATGCGTCACTGCGCCACCACCTATCTCGCAAGAATGCCAGGAAAGACGAGAAGCGATTCGGTTGCAAGGTCGAAGACATGGTCCGTGAATCCTTTGTGCACATTTGTGCCCGATTTCATCAACTCGGATTTGAACTTGAATCAGCAATTGATAGCTATCACGAATACGAATGGGAACTGCGAGATCACTATCGGAAAGCTCCATTGCTCGACTTTCCTGGCGATCATTCGAGCGCCGTTGATGCACTGATTTCGACTGCGATAGAAGCACATATCACGATGATCAGAGCAATTGATCATACGATCATTGATAAATACAAATCGCACGTTTTAGCTCAAAACAAAGTGGATCAGCAACATGTAGACACTCTGGATGTAAAGGAAGCTACCATCTTTGTGGACGCGATCGCGTGCTGTGCCACAGATGACAAAGTGCATATGTTTGACGAATTTGTTGAAGAGCGCTTTGTGCAGGAGGAGCTACGAGCAAAGTGGCTGGCCAAGTTCACTGAGTGGGGACAATTCTTCCTAGCTGAAAAAGTTCCGTTGCTTGAGACTGAGGGGCTTCTTCGTCGCCTGCAATCCAGATATCGCTGCGAGTTGAGCGTGGCCAGGCTGCACATCGATACAACTATTGAGCATTGCAGAGCCGTGATTGCTTCACAGCGAAACTCGGTTAATCGTGCGGTCGAAGGTAAGCGAAAGTCTCCGAGTATCGTTTTGACGAATCATCAATTAAACATTCTTGAAGCGTTAAAAGGAAAAGCACTAACGGTGACCAAACTCGCCGATGCTGTTTCTGGAGGTGTCACCACTCGCCTTTACGATTTTGGGCTGAAGACCGTTTTGGAACAGAACAGGCTCGCGAGGCTCATACGAGGAGTTGGCTGGATTTCTGTTAAACATCCGCCCGCCGACCGCCTCATCACTGTAACCGATTCCGATTCCGAATAAGTCCGTAATAACTACTGAAAAAGTCCGGCTAAAAAAAACGGCTTCTCGAAGTCATCCTCATCTTCGCGTTACGAATACTCATTTCGTCTCTCGTTGACTGAGGATTTTTTATGATCGCGATCAAACCAAGCAATCAGCCAGATGTGATCGACATCGAACACGAAACGATCATTGGCCTGTTCGAAATCCCGAAACATTGTCCTGGCCCGCGAAAGCCGTCACGCGCAACCGCGTTTCGATGGGCTCTTGACGGGCTGCGAATTGCCGGTACTGACCAGCGAGTCAAGCTGCCGACTCTCAAGCTGAATGGCATCCGCTGCACCAGCGTTGAAGCCCTCCATCGATTCTTGCGGATGGCCAATGGCCAGGCACAACCTGCGGGGCTGACAGCTCAGCAGCGTCGCAAGCAGGCGGAATTAGCTAACCGGCTCCTCGAATCATCCGGGTACTGATCGGTCTCTTCCTAAAACGCATCAGCAGATGCCGTCAATCCCTTCCTGTAGCGCAAGGATGTTTTTCCATGGCAACGACTGCCCAAACTTCGAGGCCCGAAAAAAAGGGTGCGGACAAGCGACTTAAGATTGTCAACGTCGCGATCGCAGATATCAGACCATCCCCAGAAAACGATACGTTGTACAGGCCTGTACTCGCATCCGATCCAGAGATCAATTCGTTGGCTCAGTCGATAAAAGCAATTGGGCTTCGTGAGCCATTGGTGCTGACCCTAGATGGATACATCCTGAGCGGTCACCGGCGATTCATGGCCAGTAAAATCGCTCGCCTGACTGAAGTGCCGTGTCGGTATGAGAACATTCGGCGGATTGATGAACCGGACAGGTTCGTCGTGCTCCTGAGGGAATTCAACAGGCAAAGAGTAAAAGCTCTTGATGAGCAACTTCGAGAGTCGGTTGTCGACATTGACCCCGAAGAGGCCCGGGCGGAATTGATCAACTACCGTCGGGAAAAATCAAAAGTCGATCATGACCAACTTTTGCTCGGATCGTACAAGCGGCGTAAGGCAATTTCACCGGCAAAGACGCCGATGGTGGAAGCGATCTTCCGCGCTTTGGAGAAGTTGAAAGGAATCTTGCCAGTTTCGGACAGGCAGATTCATTACGTACTGCTGAATAATCCGCCCTTAATTCACGCCAGCAAACCTGAGAGTCGGTATCGCAATAACATCGCGTCCTATAAGTCGTTGGTTGAACTGCTCACACGAATGCGCCTGAACGGCTTGATTTCGTTCGAGGCGATTGCTGATGAGACGCGCCCGGTAACGATCTGGAATGTATCTAGAGAGCCTGGGGCATTCATCGCGACTGAGATGAACGAATTTCTGAAGGGATACTTTAGGGATCTCATGCAGTCCCAGCCGAATCACGTCGAATTGCTGTGCGAGAAAAATACGGTCGCACGGATCGTCACTGATGTCGCAAGCGAATTCTGTCTGCCAGTGACAAGTGCCCGTGGATTTTGCAGTCTTCCGCCGCGCCATGCGATGGCTAAGCGATTTCGCAAATCTGGGAAGTCGAAACTGGTGGTACTGATCGTCAGCGATTTTGACGCGGACGGCGAATGCATCGCTGAATCCTTTGGTCGGTCGATGCGTGACGACTTTGAAATTGGCGATATCGTCCCAATTAAGGTTGCGCTGACGCACGAACAAGTGCTGAAATATAACCTGCCGCAAGGGTTAGAGGCTAAGTCAGAAACAGCACGTTCTCGGGCTTTCATCGAGAAATTTGGAGCGAATAGCTGGGAGCTCGAAGCACTGCCACACGAGACCCTGCAACAGATTATTCGCGACACCATCGCCAACGTCATCGACATGGACTTGTTTGAACAGGAACGAGTTGCTGAGGATCGAGATGCAGCACGTCTCAAGGGTATCCGAGATTTGATGCAGAAAAACTTCGCTTCGTTCGTCATGGAGGTGGACGCTCAATGAGTCGCCATGAAGTTCACCGTGATGCGCGGCGAGCGGCAATCAGAATCTAGGTGAGTCGTCGGCTTGGACTCGATCGCATCAAGCTCAATTGCGATGTCGACATCTAATCGGATCACGTCTCACCAATTAGCGTCGCAGATTCTTCTGCCCTATGTCGCGACTGCGGATTCATCGAGGCTGAAGACCTGACATCTGCGTACGGACTGCCAGTGCTCGGCGCTGACGATGTAATGACATTTTTCGCGTGCGACGCTCTGGGAGATCTCACGAATTTTGACTGAGCGCCGGCCGGGTGGAATCAGCCGGCGCTCGTGATCGGAAACCGTCCAGTGGAAGGACTTCAAGATTATGGCGACTTCAAGGACTGAATCAACGCGTGGTCGTCATAGACCACACAAAAATGACTTAAACGAGCAAATCTTTGAGTTTCTCCAGCCAGAGTCATTTGCACCTGCAGACTACTTGCAGACCCCTTCTTTGAGCAAGCGGCACGATGACGCGAGGTACTTCATCAGTTTGATAATGTGGAAATTCGCGAGGCGTGATGTCGATGAAAAAGGGCTTGTTAGGTTAATGGCAAAATACTTGCTGAAGGTCATGCGGGCGCAAACCTATGCCGAGGTCATTGAAGCTTTAATTGTTGGTGGCGTCGTCGAACGTTTCGCCTACGTTCCCGGTGCAAAGTCCTTCGGCTATCGACTCGATAAACGCTACTTGGAAGATAAGCACATTCGCGTCAAAGCGACCGACCTTCGCTTGATTCGGCGTTTGGCAAAATTTCACGCGCAAGCGGCGAAGGATGTCGACGCTCGCATGAAGCCCGTTCACAGGCAGTTAGCGAAGCTGCAAGCTCAGCTGGAAATCGATGGCGACGCGGCGCGAAAGACAATAGCAGGGTTAGATCCAGCGTCGAATCCGTATGACTGCCAGGGAATCAACGTCCAAAATATCGAAAGTCGCGACTTCTACGCGAACGTCAGTCAGTACGGTCGATTAGCCAACAGCATCTCGACTTTAAAGAGGGAACTTCGAAAACATCTTCACGTGAGAAATCAGAGTCTGGTGAGTGTAGACGTGGCGAATGCCCAACCAGCTCTTCTCGGCAAGCTCGCAGCACAGCACAGGAAAGGAGAACAGGAGAGAATTAAAAGCAGAGGCAAATATGATTCACGTTTTTCTGATCTCGAACAGTACATTCGGCTCGTGCAAAGTGGCGAGTTCTACGATCACTTCGCGCTGAGTCTGAATGCACCTGAATTGGATCGAGACGCCATCAAAAAGAAGATTTTGGCGGACGTTATTGCCAAAAAAGGCAAATATCAGAGCAAGGTCGAGGACAAGTTCCGTGAGCTGTTCCCGAGCGTCTATCGGTTCATTAAGAAAGTAAACGCCAACGATCACGCGAATTTGATCAGGCTCCTGCAACGCGAAGAATCCCATTTCGTGATCGAGACCGTGGCCGCAAACTTTATCGCGACCAACCCCGGTGAGTTCGTCATCAGCCTACATGACAGTCTTTACTCGACGCGAAAAAACCTCCATGCGATCGAGCAATCATTTCAGCGTGGTTTCGAGCAGACGGGCTTTCCGATGACGCTGAAAGTCCACACGTGATCCTGTTCGAAGAACTGATGTATTTGAAAAGGAGGGGCCTGTGCCAAGAGTGAGTTCGAAGATCGGATTCAGATGCGTTGCGGTTAACGATGGTCAGCCATGCAAGGGTTTTATGTCCGTTGGTAGATCGGAACACAGCAAAGAAATGCGCTGGGTTTCCCGAGTGCGAGTTTGCAAGGTGTGTGGTGCGGTCGAGTCGACAATTGAGACATCGGTCAACGGGCCGCAGAGGGCATTCAATTACAGGTTACAGTCCCGTGCAAGCAAGCAGGTCTAGATCATGCCACGAATGTCTGAAGATCGCGGATTCATGTGCCAGAATATCATTCACGACATTCGGTGCGACGGCCGCTGCAGAGTGATTTATTCAAAGTCAGACGACATGCATAACCAGATCTACAGAGTCCGCGAGTGCAGATCCTGTGGAGCCCGGCAATCAACGCTTGAACGAGGTGCTGGACCGATCCGTCCGCCAAAACAGAACAGGGAAGGTAAATGACAGTTGAATCCGCAGAATGGCACTTGCTGAATCTCGCAGTAAAGGCCCACGCCGAAATGTCCTTCCCAGATGCGGCGGAAAGGCAGAGGCAGACTGCACTGGAACAGAAGCGACAGGCACGCCGCAAGCCGTCGCGAAAGCACGCAGCCAAACCGAACTTCGATGAACCAAAACTCTTGCCCGCAGTCCCGAATGAAGACAACCAACCCACGGGACGCGAAAAATGCCCGCGGAAGCAGTGCCAGTCAGTTGCGTATCTGTGGTCGAACCGCGAACGAGTCTGGCGATGTACGACATGTAGAATGCCAGTGAGGTTCAAAGATGGGATCGCCCAAAAATTCGTGCATCGCGACATGAGCGATTACGTCGCAGGTGGATGGCACAGACCGCAATCAACGGTCACGCTCCAAAACTGCATTCGCCTACTAGGTGCATCACTTCTAGGGGGGCCAAGACCATCACACGAAGTTCGTGCAGAGCTCCGTGTGATGGGATACACGAGACGCATCGTCAACGAAGCTGTTACCGCTCTCAGAATCCGAGAACGCCAGATCCAACGCCCTGGCCCGAACTGCTGGATCTTGCATCAATCCATGCGGGAGCGCGTTGAGGAAATTTGTTTGGGGGAGATTGTTCGCTTCCTCGCGACCGAACCCGAAAAAACGTCCAAAGCGTCCAAAAGTTACACAAAGCAAGCCGCTGAAAAGTGATGTGTATACGCATTAGATTACGCCCGAGATGGAGGAGCCTGGGCTTTAGTCGCGATTTGAAAGACACTTACGTTGGTTCGAGTAACCATCCAAACCACCTGTTGGAGCATTTGAATGAAGAGAGCACGCGAATCGTCCCCTGAAAATCTTGGCAAGAATCTGTGCCAGATGCTCCGCGATCTTCGCGGTCTGAACGCTGGGCAGTACCAATCATTCGAAACTGCCGTTCTCCGCGAATTCGAGATCGCAGGAATGACCGGAGAGCAGCCGCGGATCTTTGAGTCGTTTTCTGCGATGCTCGACGTCGTGAAGGGCCTCGACGACGACGGCATCCGTGGGTTCGATGAAATGGCAGAGTTGCTGAAAAAATCGTTCGACGCAGAGATGAAGGCCTCGAAGCCTGATCCACGCAACAATTGAAAGTCGGACATGATCGACTTCTGTGCCGCGTTGCTAACCGCCGCACAAAGCCGACAGCCCGCAAATTGTCTAATTGGTGCCTGATATTCTCGCCCCATCCGCTTTGGTTGGCGGTCGCTGCTTGCGGACAAGCAGGTGGGCGGAGAGAACTGTGAGCGGGAAAACGATTGACCAGTAGGGGAAAGTCACTGACCATGAGAATGGGATATCGCTCGCATCCGCAAATCGAGCCAAACAAAAACCATTCCAATGGCGATAGTGCGGCCATTTCTCCCACAAGTCTTCGTTGCTTTCGCCTTTAGACTCATCCGATTCCAGTCGAATCTTTGTTTTAGGCAATTCCCACAGCGATGGTAAATGAAACAATGGTGCCGATGCGTGAACCGTTATGGAACCTGCATCAGACACAATATAAACATCCCCACCGCTATAGAGCACACGCCACTCACCGAAGTCAGGTGCTTCATACACCGAGTCACGATAATACCCAATCACGTCGCAGAATCTGGTTGATCTCACCCACGCGGCTGCAAACACGCACGCCATCACCAGCGTGAACATGCCCAACTTGCGTTTCCAACCCCGGAAGAACTCTCGCATGTTCTGGCTCGCGAATGGCTCGTGACGGTTTGTCTGGAGTCTGGCGTTACCTTGGGTTGGTAGCAAGCAATCACACTATTGAGATTCCAGCCATGTCATCAGGTCTGAATATCGGTAACGTACGCTCTTGCGAACCGTTATGAACGGAGGGTAGCCAGCGAGCCCCCGAAACCGGCATCGCCACTGTTCGAGCGTACCAGGCTTCATCCCAATCACTTTGGCCGCCTGCGAAGTCGTGAGCAGCGACTTGGAGGTCCAGCGTTCGACGAGGACCTCCGCTGCCTCGTCGGTCGTCAACATTGCCGAAGTCGACGTTTTCTTAGTCGCCGCGAAATGGGTCTGTGAGTTAGTCGGCAAATGCTCTTGAATTGCCTTGATTAGTTGTTGCAGGGCCGGGAGCAGAGCATCTGGCAGTTGAGTAGACGTCGGACCATTCATGCGGAATCCATTCCGTAGAGTGACACGGGCGAATCGTTCACTTTTTAAGTCGGTTCGGAAGTGATTCGAACAGGATCAGAAATCTGATGCCAAAAGACTCCTGGCTTACACCCGGAGAACTTGCTCGGCGCAAATCCCGAGAATTCATGATGCAAGATTTACAATGCCCTTGGACGGAAACTTCACTCCGCCTTCTTTTTCGCGGCCTTTTTCCACGGCTTCTTGGCGGCGGCAGCTTTCTGGTTGTCTGACTTCTGTTTTAGAAGTTCAGCCTGCGAAGCCACTCCGCTGAGGTATGCTCTCGCTTGCATCTTCACTTCAGCGTTCACTTTTTCAATCCAATCCAGGACCGCTGGCAGATGCTGATTTTTCGGGGATGAACCATGTACCAATGCGTGCGGCATTCCTGCCTCTCGCATCGTTGCAACGGTGGCATTGATCGTTTCGATCGCCTTTGCAAGATCGTTGGCAATACTCTCGAATTGCTCGGCAGTGTGCTCGTGTCTGGCCATGTGGAGATTAGAACCTAGCTGACCGTTCGCACGAAGTATCACGGAACTTTTGTGGAAGTTTCAACAAAACCTTTGACAAAACGAGTTAAGTGTCGTTATCTTCCCACTACCACAACGAAGCGGTCAGTCATTCTGACGCAGACAATCCGACGCCTTTCAACCCCTCGCGGGATCGCTTCGTTGTGGTGACCAAGCTATCCGCGAGGGGTTTTTCGTTTGCTGGTGAGTCCGCACGGCCGGGCGTCTCGCCGCACGTTTCATTGTTTGTCTGAGCTGAATTCTACGTCCGCGTCTCATCGACAGCGGGCACACCCGAAGAACGTCTGCGCTCGCGGTGCGCCTACTCGATGACCGCTGACAATCACCCCAGAAAGGGCATTTCCCCAATGCAGTCTTTTCTCCCACTAGTCGCGAATCCCGAGCTATGTCGCCCATACGAGACTCCGAAACCAGCGTTCAGCGGAACATCGACGCCAGACACGAGGCTAACCCACGGCCTGATTACGATCACGGTAGAAAACTTTGTTCCCAGGAACGCCAGATCGTCACCGCCTGGACTTACGGATGGGATGTCTAAGGAGTTGTCAGCGATGTTGGCCGTTACATTCAACGCCTCAGTTCATGCCCGTCAGAACAAGCGGTGGATGCTCTTAATGACCAATGGATCGGTGCTGATTTTGTCCGGAGTCGAGGATACCGATCGGCCGGGTGACCCGACGGCGTATCCGAAATGTGTCCGCACTGGGTTCACTCGACAGGAAGTGGATCTGGCAATGGAGGCTGAAAACACCGAGCGGTATCGCTTGGCTCGCGTTCCTCGAAGCTGGGTAATCGCTGTCTGTCCGCTTGCCGCAGCAGAAGGGATGGTGTCTCAATGAGCACAGACACCAATATCCTCGTAACCGATGGGCGGCTTACGATCGACGCTGAATGGTTCTGGTCTGATCCGGAATCTGCCGAAGAACCGTCAACCATTTCGAGTGGACAACCCGAGTACATGCCAACGGAGGAAGAGATCCGCGCTGCATGTCTCGAAATCCAGGCGGGTTGGTCTGAGCGAGAACGCATGAAACGCGGAAATACCCTCGCACATCTGGGACGACCGCGAAAGCTTCGATCCGCTTAACCAACAAAATTGTCGTTCAAGTCCAGTCGGCCGTCCGCTAGCTGGCTCCATTCAATCTTTCAGCGACTGCGAGTCGTACAAAGGAATACCCATGACCAAACTTACAGACAGCGAGTACAGAGCGAAACTTCGCGAAATTCTCGGCAACCCCGTTGCGAAACAAATGGACGAACTCTCCCGCCCAATTCTCGAGAGAAGCTGCATCGCAATCGACGAGAAGACCGACGGAATCGTATTCGAACACGGCGGATTCAACGGATTGCGACGAGCCGAGAAAGGCGAGCCGAGCAACGAACACGGCTACCGGGAAGCGACGAACATCGAGTGTGCCGAACTTATGATCAACTGGTGTCCGCCCAATGCGGTTGTCGATCTGCGGAAGCCACTGCCCCAGCAGATTGTCGTGTGGCTGCGAGAGATCGCCGCCGTTTCACAGGAATGTGCGGACGCAGTGGAAGCGATTGAGGATACTCGAGACCTGCGAGCGATCCGACGGATCGTTGCAACTAAGGTGCCGGCAACTGATGCTGCCTGATCAATGCCGGAATTCCAGTGTCGGGAAACATAGCCCGGTCGACAAATAATCGGCCGGGCTATGCTCGATTGACCGAGCGATTCGCGTCATTTCTTTCTCGGTGCCCTTGGCGTTCGCTTCCGCATAACAGGCAGCGTTAACGCCGCATCCTTGGTTTCGCAGTCTTGCTTTGGAGGTGTGTCTTTTGTGAACTTCTCCTGGCCTGCCTTCTTGTCCCAATACTCAACGATGAGTTCTGCGATCACATCGATCATCTCTTGCGTGACTTTCATACTTTGTTCCGATAACTGTATGTTGAATCCCATTCTAGAACGGCAAGTCCTTGCCGAAGTGGCGTACCGAGGTTAACGGCCCAAAATCTGGCCAATCGTCGACGCCCGCCAGGGACCACCATTACGAGTTGGGATGCCTTCGGAATTCAACTGCGAAGCGATCTCGTCGTATGACAATCGTTTGCCCTTCGTGGGTTTGCGTCTCAGGGCTTTGATCTTCCCGACGACTTCAGCTTCGCCCGCTTCGACTCCATACGGCCGTCGTCCTTCGCACCGGCCAGTTCTCGCTTTCTTGCGCAACCGAGCTGCCCGAAGCTTTGCGACAGTGACTCGTCTATCGAACTCTGCCACGGCGCCGAGGATTTGCCGAATCAGGACTTTCGTTGGATCAGCATTGTCCGCAGTGAGAACGTTCCCACTCGCAGCTTCGATGACACTCACACCCAGATCGCGAAACTGACCCAAGATCACTTCGCCGACAAGAAGATCGCGAGCAAGCCTATCCGACCGTTCCACGAGAACTGTGCGAACTCCATTCGATTCGATTCGATCGAGCAGGCGAGCCAATGCATCGCGATCCGAGAGTTCTGTTGTACCGCTGACGCCTTCGTCAACGAACTCCTCTTCGACGACGATCCCTGACGATTTCGCATAGGCGTCGATGGCTTCTCGCTGGCGAGGAAACCCGTCGCCGAGCACCTGCCCTTTGCCAGAAACTCGTAAATATGAAAACGCTTTTATGATGTTTTATCCCTTTACGTTGCGACGTTTTCCATCCGTCTATCTACAGATTCACGGTCAAAATTTCAGGAGAAAATCGGGGTGCGACCTCGGTATCCTTCGACCCGTGTCGCGAATCGTGGGTCGAGGGGATGCATGTGATGATTGCTGCGCTAACGTTGCTTTTGGCTGCCGCACCAACAGAGAGTTCAAAGGACGGCTGGATCATTTTCCTGACACTTGGAATCTTCGTGACATGGGCGACGATGAAGTCCAGGCAAGAGGAGCAGTGGAAAAACCAACAATTCGCGGTGCACTGTGAACGAAGCCAACGAGAGAAGGTCGAACGTGAGTTGGCCGAGTGCAAACGAACGCTGAACGAATTGACTCCACCGAGCAACAATTGAGTTAACACAGGACAAATCCGATGGTAGGTGAGAACAATGGGGCCATATACGGGGGCGCGGCCGATTCGAAATGGGGATACAAATTCGGCTGCGCTGGCTTGATGGACCCAGGCACAGCGAGCAAATTTCTCTCCGTCAGCAGCCGACAACTCGACCGATTGGCCGCAGAGTCGAAAATTCGAAAGGGCGCTATGCCATCTGGGGTTCGCAGGTTCTGCAAGAGATCTGTCGTTGAGTTCGCCCAAAGCCTCGAGAAGTAAGAGGCATGACGAATGCCATTTGGCAAAGTCGACCATGTCCGACTTCTCCCTGCTCTCGACGCAGGATATCCCCCCCGAAACCGATGGGGTGAATCGCACGCCGTTCAGACGTTTGCCGCGTATAGCTCGCTGACCATTGGCGTCGCGGTCGCACGAAGCCGCTTTAACCGCTTCTCGACGGTTGGTGGTTCGAAGTATTCACAATTGCCGAGTGATGTCGTTGACCGAACGGACCAGCCGCAGTACCGCCCGATTCCGAGATAGTTCCCGCCACCCATTGAGTAGTTTTCGCGGTGCTCGAACGACTCTGAGCTGGTCGACCATTCAGTACCGTCCAAGGGCGGGTTGTTCGCGATGAATGCCTCACACTCCGCTTGAGTTGAGAACTTGAAGCCGATTCTTCCCTGCTCTCCAGTGAATCGATCTTTGTACCAATGGAACAGAACCGACTGCCCCTTGCGCGGATGATCAGGATTCCAACCATTGCCATCACCAAAGCTGATCCAGGCGCGATTCGGATCGTCATTTCGATCGTGGTCCCACTTGAGGCTCACGGTGTACCGATCGTGACCTGGTGCATACTCAGCCGTTGGCGGGAACTGTGCGGCGGCAACGCGCAATTGCTTGAATGACTCACGCTTGCCGGTTCCAAAACCAATCACCACACGTCGACCAGATCGCCCGCCCCAGTAGTCTGATTGTGAGTCTGATTCATCAACTCTGAATTCAGCGTAGATCAAGCGTGACGCACCAGAAGCGAGCATCTTCGCCTTGAGTTCCTCGTCCGTCAGGATCGGCAATGGGCCAACTTCAGTGAACGCTTGATCGTCCTCGGCCTGTCTCTCGATCCGTCGGCATTCCGCCTTGTGCCATGCCGACACTTGCTTCTCAATTGCGGCGAGGCGATCAAATTCAGATCTGGCAGTCACGTCGTCACGAGAGGCCGCTAACGCTCCGATGTATGCGGTCCCATTGTTCGCGACCATGTTGTAGGTGAGTCCACCAATCGCACGGCCGACGAAGTTCTTCTTCGCGAGCCGATCTAATGCCCCCCTTTCGATGTCGTTGAGACTGGCAGACTGTTGATTCTCACCGTACTGGGCATTGAATGCCGCACAGTTCGAAACCGAGATTAGCTCAGCCATCGCCACGCATTCAGCGAATGTGGCAAGCTTTAGATGAGTTGCTATCGCCGCAAACAGGGAAAGTTCATCGCAGTCCAGAACACACACTGACATTTTGTAGTCTCCGCTGGCAGCTTCGGGCGTGCCATGCCCATTCGATCAACTCTCAAACACTGACGACTCGCGGCCCGTGAACTCAGGGAAAACCGCCACCTGTCACGAACAACAAATCGGTCAACTCAACGCACGCGACGACGACCGAGTGGCAGTACCTGACGACTCGGTATCAACGCGATCACAACAACCGCACCAAGCGTGGCGAACGACGCCCAGAACAGGCAGAACGAGGAAACAACGGCAATCTCATTGATCAAGGCGAACATGGATCAGGCTCCTAGAGAACGCCCCCAAAGGGGCAGTAGAGGGATCGTGCGAGCGCCAAGCACTCAGTCACGGGTTGCGATGAACTGATCACCGCGATATTGAGATGCGTCACCGAAGCATGTCGGTGAATCGCGAGAATCCGCAGAGGGAAGCGAGAGCGGAAAACTGATCGCAGTTACATCGCCCTCTACCCTTACATGAGTTCGGCGACGAACTGACAATCGAACCACAAGATCTTGTATGAGCACTCGCAAGCTAGTTGTCTGATGTACTACGTTTGTCGTAGTCCCTGACCAGAATTCTCGCTATGCATCAGAAATCTTCGAGAAAATTCGGACGAATCTCTGATTTCTACAGGTCGTAGGTGGGCCGATTGCCATTCCGACATCGACCACCCCATTGCACGCAAGCCCCGCGGTAAAGGCCTTCGTGAATTCCGGGGCGAGATGCGGCGCCTGCGTACGTTGCCTCGTCGCCAGTCAATGCCGACAAACTCACTTAGCGAGCAGGTTGCCGAACGCGCTAGCTATAACGCTGCGCGGCTGAATCGCCTGGGATTCATCGCGATAGCCACTGACTACAGAGGCGACTCGAGAGCTTTGCAGTCGACGCAGCCGCAATTGGCGATCACCGCGGCATTGGGAGGCATGGGGGTAGGCCCCCGCGAGCCCACGGACCCATTTGCTACCTTCCCCCCGTGGAATTTTTCGAAAATCTGTATCCCTGGTTATGGGTTTTTCAAAACTCTCGCCGACCTTTAGTAAACGTGCTCCTCGCTTTGTCTACGCTCATCCACCCTCGTGTGATTTAACGAACTTCCACCTCGTGGGCTTTCCAGCCATTTTATCGAATGGCCATCACGCTTAGCTTAGACCACGTCATAACGTTCCGTTTCACATTAGTGATCGGTTAGCGCATTGGCCATTTGAAATCACGCGACGGTACTTCACTGTGTTTGCTCGAAGAGATTGTTTAAAGCTCCGCATCCATGTTGCTGGCGTTTCGAATGCTCGCGACACGGCTCTACGTTTGTCGCATATTTTGCATTACTCGACTTAAACAAAATCATGATTCTGCACAAATCGATATGCCAACACTTGTCGCGTCAAGATGTGTCCGATGGTAGAGAGAGAGCTACTTTCCCATGGCCGTTCGGTTGAAGTCGAATGGATATTTACAATTAATACATGTCACTCGATTGAAATGTTCCTTGTGTTCGGATTATATACGTTCAAGTGAATCATGTCCCTCCCTTCACCGTTTTCACGGATTGCGGACTAGTTCCTCCCGGCGAAAATGGTATTAATCAAGGTTAACCCCATGATGCCTCCCGTCCACTTCGGAACCTATTTCGATGGCCCTTCCGTATGTTGCCCCTCGCCAAGGGTGCTAAAGAATATCAAGAAAGAGCTCGCATCTGCTCGCGCTTTATCCTCGCATGAGACACGCCTGGCTTCCGTGATGGGCCTCGCTCCCGCTGGCCTACCGATTATGTCCGTCGGGTTCAACGACGGCGTAATCTATCCGCCGGAAATGGGACCACAATCGAGTCCTGGACGGACGCGCTCTTTGTCACTTTCCGCCCAACTCGCTCCACTTCCAACTCGGAAATTGCATGCGCTCGCTTTGCTTGTCGATTTTTCCGACAACAAGGGAACTCGTCCCGCGGCAGATTTCCAAAAAATGCTCTTCGATCCTGGAAACCCGAACTCAATGACTTCGTATTACAATACGATCTCTGGCGGGGCTTTGCAGGTTTCCGGCGATGTTAAAGGCTATGTACGGGCGCCAAAGCCTTACAACTTTTATACAGATGGGCAGAGTGGTACTGGAAACAACTTTCCGAAGAATACTCCAGGACTACTTCAAGATGCACTCACGGTGTTCACTGCAACGAATAGCCTCGCACCGTACGATTCGGATGGCGATGGATTCGTAGACGGCATTTTTTTGATTCATGCTGGTGGTGGAGCGGAAGCAGAACCGAATCCCACTAAACGTAGGGAGATGATCTGGTCGCACAAATGGACGTTGCCGACGCCTTTCGTCAAAAATGGCGTCAGTGTGTTTGCCTATTCCACCGAACCCGAAGATGGAAACGTTGGAGTGTTTTGTCATGAATTTGGGCACGTTCTTGGGCTCCCAGATCTTTACGACACCAGTAATCGGTCCGAAGGCGTTGGCGATTGGTGCCTCATGGGCGGAGGCTCTTGGGGCAACAGAGGATTAAATCCGACTCGAATGAGTTGTTGGTGCCTAAATCGGCTGGGCTGGATAAAGTCGACGAACGTGACTAGCTCCAAAACTCTATCGCTGCCAACACTTGAGACCGATCCAAAAGCAAGTTACCGGTTGTGGACGGGCGGGGCAGCGGGTACGGAATACTTCCTGATCGAAAATCGCCAGCAGACGGGGCTAGACAAATATTTACCAGGAAGTGGGCTCGCGCTATGGCATATCGATGAGAAGCAATCAAACAACACGAATCCGCTGGCGTACTTAGTCGGACTTGTTCAGGCCGACGGATTGAAAGAGTTAGAGCTCGGCGCGAACCGTGGCGATGCAGGAGATCTTTTTCCTGGTACAGCTAATGTGAAAACCGTGAGCGACACGACGAACCCCAGCACCAGGTCGAATGACGGCTCCGCTTCTAAGGTCAAGCTCTCGGGAATAACCGAAAACTCAGGAATCATCAAAGCCAAGGTCAATGTTTGACTGGCTCCTGTTTCCGGAGAATCACCCTCTGATCAAATGGTCCGGCGGACAGTCCCAAGATTGCTTGGATCTGCTCGCCGGGCTTCAGGGTTCCTGATGAAGAAGAATATACCTTTAAGCGATCGCCTGGCTGAGGTTGGATAAAATCGTCTGCAGGCACGGGCGATTGATTCTCATCGATTTGCAGCTCGATATCAAATCCTTGACCATCAATCCCCGGTACAATTTCTTTTACTACAGCTATCACTCGAGTCTCGTTTGGATGCACAATCATCGAAAAGCTCCTCCTGTGAAGTCCGCGACTACTTACGTCGTCAGGGATTGTACCACAACGGGTCATTCGAGGCCCCCACCAGTGGAGACGCACTGGAAAGTATCGCCAGCTTGGGCTCGATAGTCAGTCCACGCTGCTTCAGATCCAGTAGAACCTCCATCCAGCTCTGTTTGCTCTCGCGGTAGCCGTCGATGGCGGCAATCAGTTCTTTCTCTCCTTCGGCCGTGGCCCCCATCAGAACGAGCAAGCATTGACGGGAGTTGGCCTCATCTTCCAAGCGGACATTGGCATAAATGCCGTCGGCCCAGATGTAGACATAGTGCTTCCCGGAAAGGTTGCGTCTGCTCCAGGCGTCATACTCCTGGGACCACTGTTCCTTAAGCCGAACGACCACATTCGCGCTGAATCCACTGGCATTCGAGCCGATCAGGGATTGCAGAACTTTCGAGAAATCACCTGTCGAAATCCCCTTGAGATACAGCCAGGGAATCCGTTCTTCGATCGACTTGCTCTTTCGCAGGTAAGGAGGAAGGATCGATGACGAAAAGCGAACGCGTTCTGTGACATCAACGGACTTGTCACGGACTCGAGGCTGGGAAACTCCCAGCGGGCCGGCTCCTGTCACGATCTCTCGTGGGGGCAGGTAACCATTCCGAACAACCTGACGGTGTCCCTGTTCGTCAACTCGGGAGGAATGCTGCTCCAGGAACTCCTGGACTTCTTTCTCTAAAGCCGCTTGCAGCATCTTCCTGGCTCCTTCCCGAATCAACGTATCCAAGGGGCTGCGGCTCTGGTCACTCCCCGTGAAACCGATCACAGATCGTTCGTTCACCGAGGCTCCAAACGCTGGATTCCCAGCCTGATTCGTCGTAGTCAGTCGCATGGGTGGCATTCCTTCTGGCCCCAATGGGGGCTGCTGAGTTTTCTCTAACAGCAGGATACGCCGCCTTTTTTCTTTCGTCTCCCAAACACCACTTTCAACAATATCTCTCCCACTGACCCTGCTATCGGCTTGGCTGTTGCTTAGCAAGACGAAGACAGCCAAGCCATCAGGACCAACACACGTCTAGGAAAGTACCCGCGTTTGCCGAAGTCGATCATGTCCGACTTTGCCCGCAATACGCCTAGCAACGGGTTTCGCTGCCTGAAGTCCCGAGGAAGTTTTCAGACCAGTTGAGGAACTTCCGTACGCTCGAAGCAGATCATCAAACGCGTAAAGTGGCCGCGAGTCCTGAGCAAAACGGCCATCAAGCTTTGCTGGATTTCCACTTTCTTAAGTCCGCTACCATTTCTCCGGCTGTCGCGTACCTGCCCTGTGGATTGATTGCGATGGCTTTCAGGCATATTCGCTCAAGCTCCAGGGGAATCGACGGATTCTGGCGCCGAGGCGATACGGGGCTGCCGGATGCGGCCTGTTCCAAGACTTCAAGCGACGAACCTTCAAACGGTTGCTTGCCCGTAAGGGCGTGGTGAAAGCACATGCCAAGCGAGTAGATGTCGCTTGTAGTATCGGGGCCCGTCTCGAGTTTTAGCCTTTGAGGGCTGGCATAGGCCGGTACACCGCGATCGAGGGGCACGATGCTGAAGTCCGTGAGATACACATTAGGTCGTTCATGTTCGCTCAGAATACAGAATGGACAAATGGAGCCATGTGTAATTCCTTTGGCGTGCACGTGGTCCAGAGCGCTCGCAGTTGCCGCAACAATGCGAACACATTCATCGATTGGTAATCCCGAACCGCCACACGTTTCAAACAAGTTTGCCCCGGGGACCGAATGTGTAACCATGCAATAGTGCCCGTCCTCTGTCGGAATGACGTCAATGACCGGAATCAGATGAAGGTGGGCAGTTGTTGCGAACCTACGCGCCCAATTCAGCAACTCCTCGCGAAAGGTCGCCGAACGATCGGAAAACACCCAAAGCTCAACTTCGTGCATTACTGAACGATCGACGGCCGAGTATCGGTGCATACCCACCGCGGAGCTTGCTAGCTGCGAATCGATCGTGTATTTGCCGATCTTCGTTGGAATCGTCATGACAGGCTACCTGCTGGATGAAAGGCATTGTGAACCGGTTCACTCTATCGCCCAGATCGCGCAGGTGCGATCCTCCACTTGCGCGACCGGAGCTATCGTTGTGAACTACAAAGGCGATCTAGCCCTGTTGTCGATTCCGGTACCGATGAAAGTCGTGAGACACGCGAACCAAACGATCGGCCGGCATAAACTCGATCGGCTATCGGATAGACCTGGTTTCATGACCGTGAACAAGATCTTGGACGGAAAAGACGTGAAGGGCGTAGCGAACTGCGAGCATCGATTCGACGAGTTCGCGGAGTGGCCAGATCGGCAAGACTGGGACGGCATCACAGCGACGTGGATTGATCAGAGTGACCCGATGGACAATGAGCTTGCGGCAATGTTTTGTTGAATCTGCGCCTCAAATTCGGGCAGCCATTCATGCATGTTCATTGCGGTACTCGACGTCGGTATTGTCCGACACAAAAACTTAGCCGCGACGCGACAGAATCAGGACGTAGGCAAGCAACAGTGTTCGGCTAAGCCCGCATTCTGCGCGAATGGTCAACTGATGTCGGGAGATGCTCTGAAACTCAAGGCATCAGTCCTCGAAGGGCATGCCCGGTTTGGCGTTCCTAACACTCATAGCCTACCAGCTCGTTTACACTCCGCCAAAAATCATATACGCAATGATCGTGACGATGCCGAGTACACTCGTTGGCAACATGGCCGCGAACACCGCGGGATCTTGAAAAAAATCCGTGTAGGCGCCACTTCGTTCACTTTCGATTTCGGTCTTCATTTTCTTCAAAGCAAATAGCTCGCTTGACTCAGTTGACTCTAGGAGGACTCCTTGCGGGTGTTTCCATTTTGCATCACACCATTTTCGCTGTTTCTCCTCGATCGCTTGCGCTATGCTTTGTAAAGCGTTCTTTCGGATTTTGTCGGCTGACTGGCGTAAGATAATCCACGACGCGCAGCTCATAGCGGCGTTGCAAACAAACATTACAACTAGCGAAACTGGCCACTCCCATCTGTCGAACATCGCGCTTCTGGATACGACGAAGCCGAAAATGATACAAAATGGCATATATATCATTTTACTGGTGTGAGTGGATAGGCATACCGCCAAGCCGAAATCTAAATATCTACTGATAACCCTCGAACTGACATTGAATCGCTCTCTTATACTCTTCACCGCAGCTTCTGGCCAGATGGTGTACTCTTTATCATCTACAGATCGCAACAATTGCGCGGCTGCCATCACCCGGTCGAGTACGTAAAACACGAGGACAAAAAACATTGCGATCGACGACCAAAGGAGAAAAGAATCGATCCATCTTGCGATCAAACCGCGAATATGTGGCTTTGGCGCAATCTCACCGTCCATCAGGAACGTAAGTCCAATTGCAAATGAGAGATAGAGCCCCGCGCCAAGGACTACGCGAAAGAGCCATCCGTTGCAGGACTTTACCAAATATGCCTCACATAAGTTCGCGGCAACAGGATCCGCTTGCGATCTAGACGTGCTTTGCGACTCCGCCTTTGTCAATAATGCTGTTGCAAGTCTTTGGATTAATTCTTCGCACAGTTGCCTCAGTTGAGCTGACATTTTCCCTACATTCTCTTTCGTCACGGCGGAATGCACCCACTTCGAGCATGCTGTCAATTGAGTAGCGTACCTTTTAGTCACTGTTTCATTGGGACTTGGGAGATTTGTCGGTTGGCCTTCCGGAATGGCTTCAGGATGCGAAGGTATTGCAACTGCTCGCACAAGTCCATAAGAGCCCAGAACGAAGAAACGTTCATTCAAACTCTTAATCATGCTTCTGAAGTCTCTGAACGAAGACGCAAACGAGCAAAAAATACACGTGATGATGGTCATGCGGATGATTTCGGTTGGCCATGCACTCACGCCTTCATTGAGAAACCAAGGCTCCGCCGAGTCTCCTTCGGACAACATAAATGTCAGAACGCAGAAAAGCGAAACGAATCCCAGCGATATCATCGCGTTCAACTCTCCTTGTCGTATTTTTATTTTCCTCCCGCCGGGCTCAACGTTAAAATAGTTCCATGTCGCGATCCCCAGCGACGTCGTGACGAGGATCAGGAGAAAACCACCAAAATGCGGTGATTTCGATCTGAAGAAGTGCCACAACCAAGTCCTCCCTTCAGGCACGGACGATAGCTGTGTGTGCAAATCCCCACCAACCGACGGTGTGAGTTTTACCTGGCGATTTCGGCCGATTTCGAAAATTGAAGCCGACGGAGTCGGCGCAGCCGACTTGGAACCGTCTTTAAGAGCCGAGTGGTCTTGAATTGCTGCCTGAATGGCTTTGTACGCAGAGACCTGGTAGACGTCTCGAAATGGTGGGAGATCTTCAGCGCTAGGGTCGACGTGGCTGTTAACGTCATAGGCCGAAGCGACGACTAGATTTGTAGTGAACGGCGCGTGATTCGGATGCCACATTCGTGCATCTAGGTCGGTTGTGAAAAATACCGCACCTGGGAACCTCGGCCGTAGTGCCCTAAGGAGAATCATCTTGTCATAGAAGTTACTCCCAAGTACTCCGACAGCTCTAATCTTGTTCCGAGGACGATGTTCCTTCCCACCTCGTTCGATGCTTTCAATGAGTCGGTCAACGTAATCTAACTGAGATTCACCCAGTGGCATCGCCCGGTCTTTACTTAGTGCATCAGTTAAAGCTTGTTCCGGAGAGGTCACGGACCGGCGCTGTGCTGTTTTGCTTTCTGAGTGCTGTCCTTTTTGCATGTCGAGTCCGCACAAGTATTTGTGAATCGTGATGTGAGTCGCCGTTCGTGCGGATACATGCGATTGCTTCTCGCAAGATCTCTGATTCCTGCAAGAGGCCTGAAATGTAACTGGCAATGACCGTCCGTACTTTGTATCTGCTTCGGCCAAAAGCATGATGTCGGATCCATCTCCGGTTGTGTCAACGCCACGCTCATTCAATTCGGTGACGAGAAGATCCGTCAAAAGATTGTCCGGTGCGATTAGATTGCGAAAGAAAGGCCACCTTGAAACTCGCTGCGAAGGCTTGAGCAATGGCGAAGATTCAGTAGATGCTAGCTTGTCTCGGATGCGTGCCTGAATCTCTGTGCGATCGATTGTCGCCTCTGAAAGAGGATTGAACCCCATTTGTGCATCGGATGCCGTGGCTTGCGAAGAGTATATTGAAAGGACGTTGTGAAGTGCTGTCACGCACGTATCGTCGGCAATAAGTGCTTTCAGTCCGTCGGAGGTGGGTGGCCCTATTAGCGACAGTCCCATTAGCTCAACCGAATTGGAGCCGGTGAGAGCACTTTGTAATTTTGCTAAAGAACGTAATGGTTTGTTCTCGAGAATGCTATTGGGTAGCCAGATAACTAGAATCGCTGGTGACTCGCCAGCGTTGATGCATGAAGTGCTCTTTAAAGGCGGGGGCAGAAACCATTCGTACGGTACTAGTGCTCCAGTCGGAGCCTCCTCCGATGCAAGGGATGAAAATAATGCCGCTATGCGAGTAAATACATCTAGTAGAGCAGAGAGTCGCATGTGAAAGTACAGTGTAAGAGCGCCGGTCGAAGAATGTGCTGCACGCTCGTGAGGTATCGTCGTTGTGGATGGCACGACCTGTGCAGGTAGACGCGAGGCTGTGGTACTGCCGTAGTACTCTGATGGGAATCGAAAGTAACCCAGGCGTTCTCGGTTGTCTGGCGTGTAGAGTTCATTAGCGAACGCCATTTGCATCGCGTACCGAGTTCGCAAGCGACTTTCGACATCCTCCGGATATGGTGTGTCGGGAATGGGTATCACTATTAAGGATACGCCGCCATGTTTGAAAAGGTTTTGTTTTACATCCTCGGCGACGTGTTGTGGCGAGTGGTGGTGTGCTGATCGCCCGCTGTGCGCCTTGTCATGGCTAGGTGCTGCTGTCGATACGGCTTGAAGAGGATCCTCCCACATCCTGGCAACCACATCTTGTGGACTGGCCAGCGATACTTCTGCGGTCCGAGACTCGCCAATGCGTCCGAGCTCGCCGCGATTGCGGAGCCCGATCCAGCCCAGCGACGCGGTTGCCAGGATCATGACGAGGGACATAAGGGCTTGAAGCTTCCTGTCATTCTCCATCTCAAGCTCCGATGTTATGCTAGTGTGAGGCATTCAGAGAGGGCACCCGCCGTCGTCAGTGTCGTCATGTGAGAAGGTACTCAACGAAAAGTGGATTGGAGTCGCTGACATGTGAAGCCTGTTGCTGATTTGCTGCCCATTCTTTCCACTGTTCCTCGTCTTCCATATTCAAGAACATGAGCTCGACGTCATCTCCAGGTTTCGCCGGCGCGGCCCATCCCAAATCAGCTCGCATGACCCGCCCCTGACATCGCTTCAATAGTTCTTTGTAGAGTGGCCGTGCTGGCATTTGCCAAGAGTCCTTCGGACTGCGTGTAAGGGCCATTGCTCGGTCCACCGGAATGAAGGCGACCAACTCATCATTGCGTGACATCAACTCCAAGCCTTTTCCCTTCGCAGTAGCATTGTGACTACCGTGATGTCCAACTTTGTAGAACACCGTTCTGGCGAGGAGGTCAGCTGCAGTCACTTCACGCTTATTGCCGGAGTCGTCTTCGATGTTCCACTTTATTTCAGGCGCATGCCACGAGAGCCAGTTCCCTTCCTGAGCATCTGCTGGAAAAAGTAAGACTTTGCCGTCGGCAATGCGTTCGATTGCAATTGCCAAGCTGGTGTTGTTTGTGAGATTGTCGAGTTGAAGCGCTAGTTCAGATGCGCCATTCAGCCAGTCATAGTCTATTCGTCGCCAACCAGCGTCTGGGGACGTGTATGTGGGGTACATGTTGGCGAGCAGGTCGTCGCCGACATGATTGTGGCGTTCATCGAATGGTAATCCCGGATCGCTCAAGGAGCTATTCATAATAGAAGTGTGTATGAGGGCTGTACGAGCCAACGACGCTGCCAGTCCGTAGAGCTCATCGCTTGCGTGCGAGCCGACATCTTTTAGTGATTGCTCACTGCGAGGTGGCCCCAATACGTAGACGCGGAATCCCGGCAACGTCTCGTCGTCGATAAGGTCCCCAGGATTTCGGTAGTGTGTCTTGCCACCCGTACCCGTTCGGACAAATTCCATTGCATCATTGACGGTGTTGGCAAATGCGGCACCAAGCAGCGGAGATCCGGAAAATTCCAATAAGCTTTCAAGATCATTCGTAAACGGTGCGTTCGGCGCGGCCTGAGCGACGCTATGCAAGGCGGTTGCCAAGTCCCCCTTGTACTTAGCAAAACGTTTCGCATCACTGTCAGATGGATTCTCCGTCCAGGCAAGCCATACCTGCCCCACGTTGCCGGTCAGAACACTTTGCAGGTCCTTGCGAAATCCAGACACGTGATCTTGGTGCTCGTGCGTGGCAATAAGCACGTCGATCGCTTTTCCACCAGCGATTAACGTTTCCAAGTATTTGGCAATCGAGCCTGTGTTGACTTCCGACACTTTGTTTCCAAGTGTCCCACAGTCAATTAAGAGTCTCCGCTCATTTGCCCCTTGATCATCAAGAGTGATCAAAAACGAGTCTCCTAGGCCCTGCCTGAACATTTGCACCTTGACTCTGGGCAGCGACATTTGGTTTGGGTTTGTCCCCTTCTTCAGTTTCTTGGCGGACTTCTTAGCAGCGGCTGAAGCCTTGGGATCAGATGGCTTTGCAACGACAGATTTTTTCTTGGGCATTCGACTCGCTCCTTATTGGTTTCGATGAACTAGGGCGAATGGTTCGTTTTCTCCATTGGATTGACTGAGGGCACGTTTGCCAAAGTAAGTCGAACGAAGAAGCGAAAACTCTCGGCTCGCCAACGATTGTTGATCAGCTAGCCGGGTCGCGCCATTTAGTCGCTTACGGATGCAATACTTCAGCTCGCCAGCGTAGAGATCCGCGACAAGTGAGCACCCGCCCTCAAAGTTCATATCAGGCCCAAACGGATCGCTTGGGTCCACTGGCTTCTTCGTTGATTGGATTAAGCCAATCAGAACCTGCGGACTAATGCCTCCATCAGGGCGCGGTCGAAACGCGATACGCGCCGTATGGACCTCGAATGATTTTTCAGGATCAATACCAAGCAATTGCGCGTCAGATAGGCCAATACCGTCGGAGTTATGAAAATGCGTTTCAAGCGTCCGATGGATGTCCATTCGCATCGTCCGTTCGATTGTGAAGATCTCCTTGCGTGAGCATGCATACAGTGTTTTCATGCTGACACGTCGTAGATCTCTGACGCGATCTTTGAGCCATTCAGACGGCTGTAGCGTTTCCTCTTCGATTGAACGCCATTTTAGGCTGCCTACGCTAAGCGTTCTCACATCGGGGGGAAAAATGCCCCTTCTCTGGAAAGCCTCAACAAAGGAAATTCGGTAGTTAAAGCGATCGTCATCGACGACATCAGAGTCCGCTGTGATAATTGCCCGCAGGTATTCACCGAACGTGATGTCAGTTGGGGGACAATAGTCCAGCGCCCTGATACACATCGTCAGTACGTGCTGAGCCGCCTTTGAGGCTTCTTCTGCAAGACGTCGTACTAAATCCGGGTGAATAGCACCTTCCTGCAACACTCCGCTACCGCCCGTGGCTAAGCGCAACAGATCGCTGGTACGACGCCTGTAGATTGAGAGAAAGGCGTCAAACACGGCCGAGACTAGTATCCTTCCTCGACCATGAGGTTCTTTCTCCGTTTGATAGTCAGTAGGACTCGGTTTCTTAAGCAGCCATTTGCCGTTTTCTGTATTCCCAGTTGCGTCGCGAAGAGCGGAACGTTGTCCTGTGGCGAAGCCGAACTGAATGGCAAGTTGTGTTAGGATGTTCTTTTCGAAGTCGATCGCTCCACGAGTCACACGAATCTGATCTGCAACCAGATCGGGGAATGTGAAGTGCTGTAACATTGCGACGCAATCTGCAAATCCTTCGTGGAAGGCAAGGACATCAAGGTTTGATGGCAGCAGAAATCGACGATGCATTCCGTCGAGAAGTGCGTGAGTAGTCTCATGCGCAACGATGTCGTGCGACAGGCAAGTGAAAATTCTGCCACCCGGAAGCATCGATGCTTCGTTTGAATTCGTCTCGTCGACGTTCACCGAGTCAAAGTAGCCGAATAGCAGTGCAATCTTGTTCGGAGAGTAGTAGGCATTCGCCTCGCGCAATGCATGCGGATAAATCCGCAGCTGACCTATGAAATTCGAATCGTCCTTTGCATTGGCACCCGGTGGCGGCGGGCCAGGGCGCCAAAGAGCCTTACGTCCCAAGGCAGTTTCGAAGTTCCTGATTGTTAAGCTAGATACTGCGTAGACCATCTGTTGATGGAATTGCGGGACGCCTTCTGAGGGAGGCAGGCCGTCTTGAGCCAAAATAACGGGGCTCTCCAAGTTCACCGGCTCGTAAAACGTACGACTTGCCGGATCAATGTCGATTACTTCGAGGTATTCACCTACTGGACCTGGACGAAGCTTTTCCCAAGGGACTTCGAATGTAATTTGTGCGATATTCGCAGTCTCCAATCTCGAACACAGGCTAGGATCGACCGCGTAACCGCGTAGCTTCCTGCATGTCGGTTTAGGCGGGAGAAACTTCTCACCCCTGTCTTCAGAAATTGGTTTGGGGAAGGTCTGCCCACCATCCGTGGGTGATGAGGGCTTTTGCGAGACGGTGCTCCCCATGCCGGATAAAACTTGTTTCGCCCTTTCCTGAAGTTTTTGAGATGCCCGTGGGTGTTGTGCAATGGCCTCAAGAAAGGCCTTCCTCTCGCTCTCAGGAACGTCTGATGCCCGGCGATCGGGATCGTTTACCGCTTGCTCTAACGGATTAGGTAATTCAGGAGTGCCCCATTGATGAAGTAACTGAGTTGCCTCGAGTCGAAGCATTCCGTCCTGTTGTGACGGTCCCAGTGCCGTTGACGAGAGGACATTCAGGAACGGAAACCCTGCGAAATCTGTCGCGGTTTTATGAAGCGCCGAAGCTGCGGGGGGTGCAATGGAGAGAGCGTCATTTGCGCGGAGAATCCCGTTTCCTAATTTATCACGGCGGCCGCCATCGGCGCTTGTATCAGCTGACCGGAACAATGCTTGCCTGACCGCTTCGACTCGCATCCATGCCTCTGGATACTTCGATGAATCAAACAAGTCATTCGCGTATTGTTGGAGGTACAACGCAGCTGCAGCTGCGATTTGCGGCGTTGCAGACGAAGTGCCTGCGCCACTCATTAAAACTGTGTTTGCACAGCCCCATTTAGCCCATGATGTGTTTGGTGTGAAAGCCGACAACGCTGTCGCCATCGCACCTTCTGGTCCCCAATTCCCTTGCATCGTTCCTAATTTGAGACCGTAATAAGGGGTACGATCTGCCATCACGCCGCACGCTGCTAGCACACGACGAAACCGTGCTGGATATACAATTTGATGAGTAGGAAAGCCAAACGCGCCGGCTGAATAGTTATTCCCCGCGGCAGCGACGAAAATAATCCCGGCTTCGTAGGCTTTGTTCACTGCATCAGCCCATGCGGCCGACGCCACTCCCCCCATACTCATTGATATCACGTGAACTCGCGTCGAATCGGTTTGACAGAGGTCAACCGCATAGCTGATTCCTTTCGCTACGGCGCTCGTTGTGAGTTGTACAACTGAATTGCCAACTCGAATTGGCACGATGTCGGCGTTCGGTGCACCACCAAGTACTCCGTCGAATGAGTACCCAGACTGGTTGAACTTGAAGCCACCACCAGCGAGCAGTGTCAAAGTTGCCAGACCATGACCGGGATTCTTCAGGACGCCGGATACTCCGAGATCGCGCGCATCGTTTGGACGGTCACTGTCAATAAAGTTGCGTTGAAGGTCCCGGTTCAGCTTTGTTGATGCTATCGCTGAATGGCTTGCGTCATAGCCGGTGTCTAGATGAGCAATTCTGATTGTTCGATTTCCAGGAGCAGTGCCGGCTCTTTCGCGAGCCTTCTTCAGTTGAGAGAACGCCTCTTCCAAATGCCAAGCAAAATGCCCTGGTTGAAATGGAAGATTTGGATCTTGGTCGACGAAATCGCAGGATTGCGCCACAGCCGCTAACCCAACATCATGCTTAGGCACCTCCCAGCCCCACTGCTGCAAAAGATCAGGCTCAATGATGTCTGGAGCGCTTCCCAATGCCAGGTTTGTACCTGCGGCACGACTCATAACTTCATGAGCGACATCCCATGGGTTTCTGCCAGCAGTACCAATGGGGCGAGCCACATACCACTCGTGCACCGCCGTCGGAGACGCTCCCAACGCTTTTGCTGAAATTGATGGACCTTGAGTTTCGAAGAGTGGCTCAAGTGTGATTCCCATTGCAGCAAGTTGGCTACCGGATGCGACAGCGAACCCAGTCGTGCTCGTTTTTGGGAACCGCATTAGAAGCGATACATCTGAGTCTGGCATGGCCTATCTCCAAACTAGTTATGGGCTGTCGCACTGAAATTAAACGCATCGAGGATTGGCCGTCGACAAAATGAATTGCTGCACAATCGACAGAGTCTGTTAGAAATGGTCAGTTCCAAGAGGACTGAGAATTCGTCGCGGGTTTTGCAAAATGTTCCATTTATCGAGGAGCATCCATCTAGGAGCCCTAAAAAGTGCAATCGGCGCCAGGCGTGATCCCCTGATTATCATGCCTGAGAATTGGAGATCCCGAGGAAAATGAAATGACGAGAATGCTGTCGAAATCGTTCTCCTTCCAATTCAATTCTTGTTCTACTCCGAGGGCCTTCGCGAGATTTGGAATCTCACTGTGATTCCACACCATCAAAACGGTCCCTTTCTTTTTAAGGACATCACTAGCAGCTCCTTTGGAGTCTTTCTCATCAAATTCGCTCGTAACCTTGAGGTTGTATTTCGCGGCAAAGGGGCTGACTGTTTGAAACATCCTCGAATGTGCTGTCGACTTTCCACAATTTAATTTCGGGACGTAGACGTGCTTCGGAGTTTGAAACTTCTGATGCAAAACGGCGGGAAGTCGAAGTGCTCGATTCATTCCTTGGCACGACAAGTTGTCGCCATCAGCCGGTTTCTCCGCGTGTCTGATGATGACAACTTTCAAGCTCGGATCTGGGGCCTCGTCTGCAGAGACGGAGACAGCGATCAGGCCAACTACGACTAAGAGAAGTACCGACCATGAGCAGAAGTTGTACATGCGATTTCGCCATTGGAGTGGTGGCTTCGAGATTACTAGGTGCCGAATGAAAAGCATTTAGAGGTGCGTGGTAGTAGCGATTGCACCGCATCGGATCGGCGTGCAAAAGAGCATGGAACTAAGGAGACGGCTGCGACGCGTGACTGCAAAAGTAGCGTTGCTGGCACCCTGACACCTCCTATGGCAGCCCACGGCAACATCAAGGCCCGCTGAGAGTGCGAAGCGACCGAGGATCAACTAAAGCTTCTGTACCTCGTATCAATGTGCTGCTGCTACCAACCCTTTCAGGATTGCTCCCAATCGAAAGCCCGCCTGAACAACTCGTTTGTCGCAGGCCGCATCGCCAGCTCGCAGATAGTCCTCGCTAAGATGAATCGGCTGATGCTCGATATCCGTGTGGGCAGCCTCCATGATCCGGAGAGTTGCCAGTAGCTCATCGTCGTAGACGAGACCCATTGCGAGGGCTTTGCTTTCCTCAACCCACTTCATTTCGTCCAGATCTACAGTTGCTTGAGTGCCTAACGCTTGAAGCTCAGGTATCGCAAGCAACGAAATCGCTTGCTGCTGGACTGTTCGAAACGAAAGCCGTCCTCCTGGGAAGTCGTCCCATACGGAGTGAAGATTGTCTTTCTGAATCGTGCTGACGCGGTTTCCTCCTCGATCGCCGGTTGGGAAGAGTCCACGCGAGAAGAAGGCAGTAGAGTGCAGGGGCTGATGAACATCGCCGATGGTGTGAAAAAGCCAAGAGAGCATCAGGGCTCTTTCCGACTCGCCCTTTGAGGTATCAGCAATTGTGCTTCTGGCGGAGCGAATTACTTGGATCACGTTTGAGTCATCTGCAAGCTGAGACGGAGTCGATGTCGAGAGATTGAGACTTGCTTCCGGATGGAGTGCTTGCCGATCATCCGAGGAAAGGAACTCCGGGAAGTTGATAAAGTGCCAAAGTGGCCTATGGAACGTCGTTTTCAAGTTGCCTTGATACCCCCTCGCGATATCCGGAAATACGGCGGCTTGCTGAAAGGCCCATTCGATCTTGGCATCATCGGTCAGACTGCTCGGCGTTTTCGCGGCGAACTCTTCCGGGAACCGTGGGTGCTTTTTTAGGAGTTCGAACACCGCCGTCTTCTCGACTGGGCTCAACTGGCGAAAGGCAATCGCCGCGACAGTTTTATGCCCACCGTCGTGCCAAGCAAAAGCGCTCGACGCACTGACGAAAATCGTGATGCAGGCGAAGATCTGACGCACGGTTGGCCCTCCAAATCTGTGGATATTTGCACAAACAAATGTGAACAATCATCACTACTGTATCATTGTTCTGATAGGTGCGAAATGAATCAACCTCGAATTTTCGCGGCGCAGTTTCATGGCGAAAACGTCTCCTCAAAATGTTACCACAACACGTTTTACGCACAAATAATTCGAGAATTTCGTCATGAACGGTTGGATTCTTCGGAAAATCTCGGTAGCGTCACAGAGTGATTTAACTTCGTACAGGAGGGTTGCCAATGCGACGAACACTCAATGTCTGTTGCTGCATTTTTGCAATGGCCGGCGCCACCGTCAGGGAGGCTCCAGCGTCGGAGGTGATCGCGAAAATCGTGGTCGCAATCGATGGCGATACTGTCGTCGCGAAGACGAGTTCGTCGACGATCACTGTGCGGCTGGAAGGCATCGATGCTCCTGAAAAGGGGCAGCCGAGCGGACCCGAATCGCGGGAAGCACTGCGGTCTCTCTTGGTCAATAAGCAGGTCGTGCTAAAGACCTCGGGAACCGATAAGTATGGCCGGACTCTCGCGACGATTTTGCTCGACGGGAACAACATCAATTTGAAGATGGTCTCCGACGGTCTCGCCTGGCACTACAAGCAGTACAGCAAAGACGAAGATCTGGCAAAGGCCGAAGCCGAAGCAAGGACCGGCGAGAAGGGGCTCTGGGTAGAAAAGAACCCAACAGCACCTTGGGATTTTCGCCATCCGCCTGCCAAACCTGCGATAGCTCCTCCAGAGAAGACCGTTGCGGTGCCTGTCGTTACGCCCCCTGCCACAGCGAATAGTTTGGTGACAGTCCCCAAGGCTGAACCCATCGTGAAGGCCAGCGCCTCCGCTACGAATAGCAAAAGCGGATCGTTCAAGGAAAGCGAAGCCGAAAAGGCGTACGAGAAAGCCAACGGTGTTGAAGTGGTCCATCGCAAGGATGGAAGCACCTACGAACGACGACAAGCCGGATCGTCCTCACCTGCAGAGAAGGCAAAGCCGTCGAGCTCGTCAGCACCAACTAGCAGCAAGGGAAAGAGCTCATACAAGGAAAGTGCCGCAGAGAAAGCATACGAGAAGGCAACCGGGAAAGAGGTTGTCCACAAGAAAGACGGCACGACGTACGAGCGGAAGGCACGTTCGAAAAAGTGAGCACACAAGAGGTAAACGCGATGCGTTTCGAAATATCTGACATCTGGTCAATGCCGCACGTCGGTGCGCTGATGGTTTCTATGATCACGCTTGCAAGCCCTGGCTTTACGCAGGACAGCGTAAGCAAAGGTGACTCACCCGTCACAACCGTGACTAAACAGATCGTGGAATCCAAGTCGGCATCGCAAGTTGTCATGAAGACGCCGGAACAATTTATGACATTTGAGATGCCTCCGAAGAAGAAGGTGTCCGAGACCGAACCTCCGTTGGTTGGAGGTACAAATCCGATTGTCGCTGCAGTTCTGGCCGATTCCCAGAGTTCAGCACCTGTCCTAAAAGCGTGCCAAGAATGGCTCGTTCAGTACTACGTTAGGCAATCCGAAATTCTGAAGGAACAACGGAGTGCAATCTCCACGACAAATTTCATCAGCCATGTGGTCTGTGTCATCGTTCATTTGGCTTTGCTGATCTGCCTTGGCGTCGCAGTCCGCGAATACTTTCATGCGGAAAAACTTAGAAATCAGGAAATGCCGACGACTGAGTTGGCTGTCTCAATGAATAACATTTCCATGAAAACTGCGAGGAATGGCATCGTTCTCCTCGTCTTGTCGATCGTCCTGTACTACTTGTACTTGACGATCGTCTACCCAATCACGGTCGTCGGCTGAACCGATGAATGCACAGCCTCGTCGGCCAAAACGTATTCCCCGACAGCTCGCGGCCTAACCACTGTTTGAATCCCGAGCTCAGCCATGGCAAGCCCTCCACGCTCTCCTGTTCGCGCTAAAACTCTCAAGTCACTGCTGTCGCGTGATCACTCGCTGAACGGTGGGATTCTCTTCGGATTGGATGGCCGACTCATTGAGATTCAGGCACGTGCAATCTCTGTCCTTCGGCAGCCCATGCCCTGGAGTGCGGCAGTCAGCCTGACTGGGATGGCCCCAACGTCAGTCAGGGAAGCGATGGGACGCCTCTCCGGGGCATTTGCGAAGCTGCAAATCCCGGAACCAGAAGTCGAAGTTCTGATTAATCTCGCGCCTGCAGACTTGGTAAAGCATGGGACTTGGCTCGATCTTCCGCTCGCGACACGCAGAACAAACGGTACTTCGGTCTTGAAGTCCCGTTCAATGCGGCCATGCCAGGAGGCCGAGTGCGGGACTTCTGCGAATTCAGCGAACGAAGAATGGAGTTCTTCAAGCACACGATCGAAGAAAGCAGCCTTTCAACCCGATCTATGGACAGGCTCGCGAAGGTGGCGAGAACCGTGGCGATGAACCAGAAGCTGTTTGATCAAAAGGACGTTATTCAAGGCGTCGAGTCCCCCATGGTGGGGATGAAGGTCATGAAATACGGCATCAATTCACGTCTGACTCACGGTATGGTAGATGGGATCGGAGGCAGTTTCGAGCTTGACTATTCAGATTACGGTGACCAGAAGCGCTGGATTGATGGAATTCGGATTGTCGTCGATCCCGATTTGCCCGAATCCGAAATCAGCCTTTCCGGAGATTCAGGATCGGTCTGGATCAACCGCGCTACGAGCAAAGCCGTCGCACTCCACTTCGCCGGTGAAGATGGCTTGGGACCGACCGCTGAGTACGCCTTGGCTCAATCAATGCCACGAGTGTTTTCGCTCCTTGGCGTCGGAATAATTTAGCCAACAACGCTGTGGATAGGGCCAAAGATTGCAATTGCGGATCGAACATGAAAGAGGAGTAGATTCGGTACATCGGTAACATCAACCGACGGCACCATTCGAATCAGACGAGGTAGCGATGCAGCCTCCGTGGTCCGAAAAACGGGGTCCACTTCATTAGGCAAGATTTGCCTCTGAGCGAATCGACGGCGCGGCAGGTCGTAAAGAAGAGTCCATCCTCTACTCGTAGAATCCATCGTAGGTGCTCTCGCGTTTCCACTCCGATGCGGTTCGGACACCAACAACCAGTTTCCCGTAGATTCGCATATTCGAAGAATTCACGAGCAGGCAACCAGCGTGACGCCTCGAAGAAAACCATGTTTTCTTCTGAAATTCGATGCACACTGCCAAGACTTTGCGACTTGCTGATTCGACCGCCTGAACGGAGATGATCGACGAAAGTATGGTTCCGCCCAGACGTTGCAAGATCGGAATCAAATCGGGTCGATCCTGAGCGCCCAACACCGTTTTACCATCAAGCATCCCCGCGAGCGGAGTGAGCATAAAGTTTGAATCCAGGTAGCGAGCGGAGAAATCGATTTGTGTGAGTTCGCACGTCGCCGCTAGGTTCGCATCAATTCGCTTGCCAGTCCAAGCACACAGTGTCGCAGCATCCTTCAAAATTCGCTTTTGAGTTTGTGTACACGTCGTTAACAAATCACGATCAACGAGACCTTTAACAGAATCGCATTGTTCGAGCTCATCCAGGAGCAGTATTTTTCTACTCACCTTGCATCGGCCCATCTCGGCTTTTGTACCTTGCCGACCTGTGGGTTTGTCGGACGAGATTAGAAGCGATTTTCTGACGGGGCGTGACCGATAGTCTGAATATCCAATTTCTGAGCTGATAACGCGATCGCCCGTATCAGTACACTTATGTAGTGCCGAAGGAATAACACGTTTCCCGGTGGCAGCGCACGTCTCTAATACGTCGCGCCAAACCACCTCCGAACTGACCTCGCAAACTTCAGATTCGTCTTGCGGTATCCGCTTTCTTGTAACAGCACAGACAACGAAGAGTCGTTTGAGGCACGCCCTGCCGGATGCCTGACTCCTCTCAAGAAGGTCGGATGTCACGCGACGCCTACTGCTTTCGCAAACTCCAATTTCAGATGGCAAACATATGGCGCCAGACTCTTCGCAGTGCTCCATTTCTCTCGCGAGCGCCCGCTTTTGGCTTTTGTCTGATGCCTTCAGCAGATCCAATCTGACCAGCTCGCCAGAAACAGCTGATTTCGCCATCTCATCAAGGAGTAAGACCGCCTTGGATTCCGAGCAAATTCCGAATTCATCTGCAGTCCCCATTCTACCTGGAGGCTTTTCCGATTTCCGGAGCAATCGCCGTGTGACAATTCTTGGCCGATAGTCTGATCGGCCAGAATGCTCGTGGAGTATTAACGCCCCAGTATCTTCGCAGCGGACGAAGTATTTCTTCTGCGCAACAGCTCCAGACTCGGCACATGTTTCAAGTGCGGTCGACAACACGAGTTCGCCGCTGATGTAGCAGGGAGTCAATTCATCTCGGGCTACGAGCCGATTGGTTGCTGCGCACCGAGATGCCTCCTTCTCTAGTATTCTGCGATTGGATACTTCACTCGTTACTAAAAGATCGCATGCAACTCGCATATGAGTGATCGCACAAACCTCTGTGTCTGTCGGAAGCAGCCTACGTCCAGTGACTTCGCATGTTATGAGTTCGTCAGGGTGAACGTACTGATCGCGAATCGTGATTAACAATTCTCGATCGATCAGACGATTTGAAACTGCCGAACGACTCATCTCGTCGATCAAAAGCGTCTTTCCAGATACTTCGCACGTTCCCGTCTCATCAATAAGTCCGACACGGTGCGGGGGCCGTTCAGATCGTCGTAGTAGATTTGGGCTGGCACATCGCGAACTGACATCCGAGAAGATCGCAACTTCCTCCGTTAGCCACGCACCTGAACAATCACATCGGAGCATCCGACTGCGTATAGCGGAGATACGGCTGATAGAGCATGTTTCCAACTCCGACGGCAGAACCATGTCGCCCGTCAACCCACACTTCTGAAGCTCATCCCGACCGACAAGCTTTCCAGTTACTGTACACTTGGCTGACAAGTTTGTGAGAATCTGTCGACCGGAAGCTTCACTGACCGTCAAGAATCGTGTCGAAACAGTTTGCTGCGTAATTTGGCACCTGCCCACCTGGCTCGGCAGAAGAGTTTCATTCGAGATCTCGCAAACGACCAATTCACTTGGATGGACTAGCTGATCTTCGATTTGAACGAGTAACGAGCGATCGATTAGTCGATTCGAGACCGATGAGCGGTTCAATTCGTCGACCAGCAATTTACTGTGCGATATTTCGCAGATAGCAATTTCGTCTGGCAGTCCGCGTCGATGCGGCGGCTTATCAGAAATGCGTGCCAAATCCGGCCGTCCATGGCGTCCACTGACATCGGATGTGAAAGCGACAGACGGAGCGAGCCAATCATCTGTGATATCGCAGTAGGTGATGTACTTTCGAGAGACTCTCTTGCCGCTTACAGCGCAAGTCTCCAGCTCAGATGGCAAAACGTAATCGCCACTCTCGTCACATTTCTCGAGCTCTGACGGCAAAGCCAGACGACGAGTCACTGAGCAGGGCAGTAACAGGTCCGAAAGTACGAGCAGACCACTGTGTTCGCTGTAGGCTAACAGCGTTTCATCGACGAGGAGTCCGGTAGCTTCGCACGTTTTTGCTTCATCTTTGAGAAGGAGCTTTTCTGTTTTGTGGCAACGAACAGTTTCACTGTCGAGACCGAGCCTACCAGATTTCTCCGAAGCCACAAGGAGCGCGGTGTCAACCGCCATTTTAGAGACTGCTGACAATCCAATTTCATCGATCAGCAGCCGACGTTTTGAGAACTCGCACGATGCACATTCGATTTCTAGTCCCAGGCGGTGCGGTTGCCGTTCAGATGCAAAAAGAAGATTTTTTGTAACGATCTTGGATGAAACATCAGATGTCGCTGACTCGCTACGAAGAATGCGATTATTTGTTACCACACACGTCACGAATTCGCTTGAAATCGCAGTCCGCCCCGAACTCATGCACTTCTCGACCTCGTCGTCAATCGCAGCTTTCCCTGTGACTTCACATTTGACGACATACTCTGGCAATGCCTGGCGTCCACTCACATCTGATCTCATGAGCGAGTGACGTGGAACCGACCTATCCGTCCGATCACATTTACCAAAGACACCGTAAGGCATCCGGAGACCTGTGACCGCGCACTGTTCAACAATTGGTTGTTCAATGATCTGACCCGTAATTGGCACAGCCTGTAACGTCGCCTCGTAAGCGTAGCCGTCCAGTTCGAATGTGATGTCGACAATCGCTTCTTCGTAGCACTGTCCGCGGAACCCGACGACTTCAGCGACCACAGTCACAGTAAAGTCATCTTCAACACGTTGACAAAGATGCGGGTCCCCCCCGGCTCGAGACAGCTCGGCAATTCGTCGACTCGCATAGTATGTCGAAAAGCAATTAACTTGCTCGTTGTTCGAGACTTCCCGCCTGACCCGAATCAGCGTGCCCTCGGAAATACTCTGCAGAGAGACGGGCCTCTCTAAAATGTCATGCGAAGCTGATGAAGTCGGAGTGTATTGCGCGTGCCTTTCAGGGGTGGCATCGTGCTCAATGAGTTGTTGGTGCTGATCGACGCGATTCTCTGCAGTCGTTCGCACCAGCACGCGGCCGTTGACAAACGGCTTACGGCTTCTAACTCGACATGTGCGGAATGTCATCCCTGGATAAGTCAGACACCACTTTGCTGCGAGACGCGAGGCAGCTTGTTCCGTTTGTCCTCGAAGGTCCACCACACGATGCGATCGAAACGACGCCCATCGCTCTACTAATCGATCAAAGGCAGGCTGTCCAGGAATCATTAGAATCGTAGAACCATCTGATTGGGCCGATGCCGCCGCTGATTGATTTACAGTGAACCTCTTCGCGCCACGTTCACTGGAGCGCAGCTCGTATACCCCAGATGTCACCTCCTTATGTACCTTCCCCTCGGCGATCATTGCGCGGACAACAAATCTTTCGGGCGTCATTGACGGAGTCGGCTTGTCCAATTTGGGCGGAGGCTCGGAGAATGTGGATGACGCGTCAAGGGAGCCCAAATCTTGATTCATTCGACCACAATTTGCGTCGTATTCTTCTCGCGCACGATCGATACTTGCAGCTCGAAGTTCCGCGTCTTTTTCCGCGTCTTGGCCGATCAAGGATTGAACCACCAAGTTCCGAACGATCGTCTCGAACCGTTCGGACATTCCGTCGTCAGAGTCTCCATCCAATCCAGCCAGAATCGACTCAATATCGCCAACGGTCTGAGTGACTGCAAGTAGTCGTTGAACGAGTCGAGAAACGACCTTCTCTTCAACCGTGTTGGCAGCCACGAGGTTGATGACATGGACCGACTTGTGAGTGGAACCTAAGCGTTGAACTCGTCCGATCCGTTGCTCGAGAACCATTGGATTCCAAGGCATATCGTAGTTCACCAGCACGTTGGCTGCTTGAAGGTTTACCCCTTCAGCGCCTGCATCAGTTGAAATGAGAACATGAACCCTTGGTGGGTCTGCGACGAATAGAGACTTATCTCGCTCGTTCTCTCTGGCGCGACCGCCTGCGATCATCCCAACTGGGACTTCCTCACGAAGCAGCGTTTGCCGAATCAACTCTTGCGTTTCTCGCCTGCGCGTAAAAACGACGACACGCCAATCAGACCGAGCCGCCCGCAGCTTTCCGCAAATGACCAAGAGTTTTGCGAGCTTTGCAGGTACGGCGATGGTCTGTGCGATCGCGCGTACCTTACGTGCAGCTTCTGTCAGTCTCGAATTCTTTTCGGACATATTCTCCAGCTGGGCAGCTAGCGCAGCTGGACTGCTCATTAAGGCCTCTCCAAGCGACGACTGGAGCAGCGGTGTAATTTGCTCAACGAAACCACCAATGATCGATTCGAAGCTCCTCTCACCCGCAGTCAGAGTGACAAGGACTGTTGCGACATCGCGATCAGGGAATGCCAGCCTAGCATCAACCCTTCGTGTTCTCGCGATGTAGCCATTGATGATGCGTCTGAATTCAGCAGACTTCTTCGGTTCGAGACGACGTCCATCTGATCGCGCCTGGAGAAACGTAGTGCGGAAATCCTTGTAGTCACCAAACGGATTTTTGTGGCCTTTCGACAGAGTCAGAAGATCAATCAGGGAGTAGATATCCGTGAATTTGTTCTGGATCGGAGTTGCAGTCAGCATCAGAAGATATGTAAACCATCGTGCTTCAATCGCATTCCTGATCTCTTGAGCGACCTTCGGAGCCGCGCTCTGCCCATGCAAGTTACGAAGCCGATGTGCTTCGTCCAGAATGAGCATTTGGAATGCGTCGATCGGCATGTCCCGGTCGGGTAAGTACCTCGCCGCAGTTTCGTACGTCGTCACGACTACTTGTGCGTCCCGGTCGCCGCTGTCCAGAATATCGCTACCGACGCAGACCTCAGCTCGAATCTGGAACTTTTCGTCCAACTCTCTGACCCATTGATCGCACAGAACTTTGGGGCAGATAACTAGCGCGCGAGCGACACGACGACGCACCATTAACTCGCTCAGAATCAAACCAGCGCTGATTGTCTTTCCAAGTCCCACCTCGTCCGCAAGGAGCACAGACGGAGCCAATCGACAGAACGAGATTAGGTTTTGGACCTGATGGTGAAACGGCTCGACTCGATCTTTCCACCGCTCTGCGGAAAGGATGTCGTCGGCAGATCTAATGACGATTGGAGAGGACAACTTGAACTCAAGCGCTGCTTTGTAGAGTTCGTACGATTCATCAGAAGTCGCGGCGGAAAGTGGAGCGTCGAGGAACGAATTTAGCGCAACAGTCATTTGCAAGTCACCATTTGACGGAGGAATCTCACAATTTTCATGCTGCGAGAGTGCTTATGATTGCCGAATGCTTGAGTTTTTTTCAACAATTATCACACTGATTGTGGTTTTGCATCATTGATTTGACACGGATCTCGGAGCACAGTATGGCAAAAGCGTCACGTCCAGGTGGAGAAATGGCCAGTCGGCCGCTGCATTTCTTTTGGATCCTCGACTGTTCTGGCTCGATGGGTGGAGCGAGGATTCAAGAACTAAACTTTGCCATCCGCGAATGTATTCCGGCGATGCAGGAAGAGGCACGCCAGAATCCCGAATGCAATATGCTTATTCGAGTCATAACCTTCTCGTCTGGAGCAAGATGGCACACAGGTACTCCGACGCCTATCGCAGATTTCAAATGGACCGACGTCACTGCCGACGGAGTTACCGATATGGGGCGAGCCATGGAATTGCTCGCAGATGTTCTAACGGTCGAAGCGATGGGCGATCGTGCGCTGCCGCCAGTATTGGTGATGCTGACTGACGGCCAGCCTACGGACAACTTCTCTGGCGGCCTAAAGAAGCTCATGGACCAAAGATGGGCTCAGAAAGCCGTTCGAGTAGGGATTGCGATTGGTGGCGACGGCGACACCAATGTTCTTGAGAAATTCATCAATCACCCTGAATTTAAGCCACTTCGAGCAGACAATGCGCCGACGCTCGCCAAGTACATCAAGTGGGCTTCGACCGCTGTCGTGAAAAGTGCGTCCGCACCAGTGAGCGAGGTTTTTGGATCGTCGAAGTCGATGTCGGGAAATGTCTCGATCCCTACACCTCCAATTCCCGTGCCATCCGCTCAGGTCGATCCTGGGGATGTGTGGTGATTTTTCTCGAACATTTTGAGTAATAAACGTGACCGAGCAAAAAACAACTCATGTGTGGCGAAGCTGCGCACGCTCAGTGCGCGGGGCATCGCACGTCCGTTCAGGCAAACCAAATCAAGATTCATTTCAGGTCAAGTCATCAAATTCGTCTAGTTCGTCAACGATTGCCATCGCTGTTGCAGATGGCCATGGTAGTCACAAATGTTTCCGCAGTGATGTCGGGTCGGAACTAGCCGCATTGATCGCTGTAGAGCAGTTAGTTGAAACAAGTCAAGAAGCGAAGTCAGAAACTGGTTCGACTGATCAAGTTCTGAGATTCAAATTTGAAATTGAACTCCCTCAGCGGCTTGTGCGCCTCTGGCAGCAAGCAGTCGACGAACATCTGCGAAAGAATCCATTTTCTGAATTGGATTTGGCGAGCCTCACAGGCAAGGATCGAACCGCTGTCGAAGCAGATCATTACACTGCTTATGGCTCTACGATCGTAGCGGCGCTTTTGCACTCAAGCCACGCTCTATCGGAAGCGAGCTACGAAGTCTATCTTCAGCTCGGTGATGGTGACATTCTGGTCGTGCGAGACGTGCATGAATCAGGCAATCCGCACCGTCCTTTACCACCTGACGAGAATTCATTTGCGAATGAAACGGCATCGTTATCACGCCAACAAAAGCCGGGCTCGCTGAAGCGGCCGCAGAGCGCTTCTGGCCCTGCGCCAGATTTCCGGGTGCGAGTCATGAATCGTCGGAGTAATTCCCCGCCATCTCTCATTCTGCTGACAACCGATGGTTACGTGAATGCTTTCTCGACTACTGCTGGTTTTGAGAAAGCAGCAGTTGACATTCTGGAGATATGCAACAATGAAGGTTGGTCGACCATCGAAGAACAACTGGCTTCGTGGCTTGAGGAAGCGTCAGCAACCGGGTCTGGAGACGACGTAACGGTTGGCATAGCTATCCCATTTCTAGAAACGACAACTCCCAACATTTGCACGAATTAAGGTTAAGCGTCAATGAGCGATACGCTGGTAGAGAATCTCGAATTGAAGTCTGAATCGGGGCAGCCCATTACTGTAGAAGGCCTCTTGGGAAGCGGCGGGCAAGGGGAAGTCTGGCAAGCGATGTGGAAGGGCGCACCCCACGCCCTTAAATGGTACTACCCTCATACGGCCACTCCGGAGCAACTGGCTCAGCTTCGGAAACTGGCACACAAAGGTGCACCAGATTCAAGGTTCCTGTGGCCGCTCGATATCATCCCCAATGCGAGTAACCTGGCAGGTTTTGGTTATGTCATGAAGCTTCGAGCCCCTCAGTTTAGGGGCGTGATCGATCTTATGGCGAGGAGGTCAGAGCCGACATTTCGAGTTCTCTCCACTGTGGGGCTTCAGCTTGCGGAATGCTACCTGCATTTGCACGCCAAAGGGCAATGCTATTGTGACATCAGCTTTGGTAACGTGTTCTGGAACGATCAAACCGGCGATGTGCTGATCTGTGACAATGACAATGTTATCGAGAATGGAGAAACAGCGGCAGTCGCGGGAACGATTGGATTTATGGCACCCGAAGTGACTACGGGATCCACGCCGCCATCGATCAAAACAGATAAGCATTCACTAGCGGTCTTGCTGTTCTACATCTTCATGCTTCACCATCCCCTCAGGGGAATGAAGGAAGAAGAAATCAAAGCTCTGGACTCGCTCGCAAAGAGGAGAATTTACGGCGAGCAGCCTATTTTTATTTTCGATCCAAACGACGATACGAATCGGCCACACCCACTTCACCACAAAGTCGTACAGAACTTCTGGCCGATCTATCCTCAGTTCCTACAGAGCATCTTCACGACTGCGTTCACCGATGGTCTCAAAGATCCTGATGCTCGGGTCACAGAGAATCAGTGGCGAGCTGCAATGGTTCGCTTACGCGATAGCATTGTCTATTGTGGATGTGGCGCCGAGAATTTCTACGATCAAGATCAGTTAAAGCAGCATGGTACGTCGAAACCATGCTGGGCGTGCGGAAACTCGGTCACGCTGCCATTCAGAATTCGCCTTGGACGATCAGTAGTGATGCTGAACAGCGATACCAAATTATTTCCGCATCACATCGATTCATCGCGAGAGTATGATTTCAGCACTCCGGTCGCGGAAGTGAGTCGACACCCGAGGGATCATCAACGATGGGGGCTCAAGAATCTCGGACTGTTGAAGTGGACTATGTGCGACACGTCCTCGAATGTGAGAGATGTGCAACCTGGCCAGAGTGCTGAACTTGCTCAAGGCGTCAAAATTAATTTTGGTCAAACTGAATGTGAAATTCGGTATTAGGAAGGAAGCAGAGATGAAGGATACTGATTTGAGACGACGTTGTGAGACGCGTCTCAACGTTTTCATCTTGCTAGGGCGTTGTCAAAAGACCGATCGTTGTTTTGGGGTTCGCTTTGAAGAGGGCGCGTCCGACGAATGGATAGCGGACTGGGCATTCGCATTGACAGAGGGGGTCGCTGGACGGGAGCGTTACGGTCAGAAGAATGTGAATGGAAACTTCTCATTCTCGCTGGAGTACCCTGGCTGTCCCCATTGCGAGAACATGGGAACGTTCGCATGTAGCTGTGGAAAAGTTTCATGCCTCGATGCTCGCCAGCAGAACGTTCGATGTCCGTGGTGCCGATCAAAGGGGACTGTCGACCCGGAATCGACAGTCAATCAATTAGGTGTCGGGACTGATGTCTGAACTATGAAGTGGCCCCCGTTTTTTAGACCACCGGGAACCATTTCTTAGATGGTCTTCACGGGCTTTCGGGGGCGAGGGATTTGATAAGCTTGCCAGGGAGTGCGATTGGCCAGTCCCTGGTGAGGTCGCTCGTGGCGATAGTACTGGAAGTACGCTTTCAACCCTTCATGACAATCGGCTCCTGTCGTGTATTCCTTGAGGTAGATGTTTTCATATTTGACCGTTCTCCACAGACGCTCGATCATCACGTTGTCAATCGCCCGACCCTTGCCGTCCATGCTGATCGATATCGATTCCTGTTCCAGTCGTTTGGTGAATTCGTGACTCGTGAATTGTGATCCCTGATCGGTGTTGAAGATCTCTGGCCGTCCATGTTGGAGGACTTCATCGAGCGCCTCGATGCAGAATTCTGTGTCCATGCTGTTGGAGAGTAGCCAAGCCAATACGTACCGGCTGTACCAGTCCATCACGGCGGTCAAATACAAATATCCCCGCCGCATCGGAACGAATGTGATGTCGCAAGCCCACACTTGATTGGGACGAACGATATCGACTCCTCGAAGCAGGTAAGGATAAATCTTGTGACCTGCCGCTCGGACCGTTGTCCGAGGCTGCGGGGCCAGCGACTTGAGTCCCATTTCCCTCAGTAATCGCTGCATTTTCTTGCGATTGACCACCTGGCCGTGACGTTCCAGATGCGACACCATCCCCCCGGCTGCCCAGGTGCGGACGTTGCAGATATTCCTCATCGATCAGTCGCATCAACTGAAGATCTTCTTCGCTCACCGGAACAGGTTCGTAATAGACATTCCAACGATGCAGACCCAGCAGTTCGCACTCCTTCGAACACTCAGCAACCGATCACCGGGCTCAATCCATGACCGGCGTTCAGCCACCGTTCTCGGCCACGTTTTTTTGAGCCAATCGAGTTCGACTTTGAGCCGACCGATCTGCTCATAGAGCTCTGCTGAACTCGGTTCATCTATTGCCGCCTTCTTGGCCGAGGGCGATTCAAACACGCTGATCGTGCCGTCCAAGAGTTGCTTCTTCCACAGCGTGATTTGTGTCGGATGAACCTTGTGAATTGAGGCCAGTTCACTCACCGTCTTCAGGCCTCGGATGGCATCCAACGCCACTTTCGCCTTAAAGGCACCTTCGAATATCCGCCGCTGCCGAGGCATCGTTTTCTCTCTGAGTTTCTGCTCACCACGATGCCTCTGTTTTTACCTTTCCAAGACCGTTTTTCCATCTAACCCGGTGGTCCGAAAAACGGGGTCCACTTCAAAGTGGGTCATTGCCGACGTTTCTGTCGACGTCGGATCATGGCATGAACAACTCATTCAACGAGCAGGCATTCGTTCCAACCCAGCGTAGTTCCATTCGGATTGGAACCCTGTCGTGGAGAGCGTTCATGAAGTCCGAAGATTTTCGAAACTCAACCGTATAGATAGAAGTGATGTGTTCATACGCTGGCGCTACAGTTTGTAGAATTTCGCGAACAGGTGTCACGCACGACAGACGACGTTCACGAAAGGATTCGCAAATGGCTATTGGATTAGGCAACGGACTGCCAAGACAGCGACCTCAGACAGTGGGACAATCGGGCCCAGCAGACGCATCGAACCCGGCCAATGGCGTTGGTATGCGATTGCCGCAGCGACGTCCTCCGACTCGCCCAACGGGTTCGTCAAACTTGCCAGATGGCGCTCAGGTGTTGCCGATTTATGGGTCGCGGCCAACAGGCCCAATGGGTGGCGCAACGCCAATCCCAAACCATATTCCTGGCCAAGAACAGCGTCAGTTGATGGGGGCACAAGCAGGCTCGCCGAGGACTCTGTTGCCTGAGTCGGAATTGCCGCCTCCTGGCCCCGTGCATCCATTACGAACGCCTGCACACGCTGCGTATGACGTTGCCCGCGATCAGCGAATGCAGCAGGGAGATTCATACTCAAGCGGTCTACAGAACGCTCAGGCGGCTCCATACCAGCGAAACCTGAAGACGTACAACTCGATGGGGCAGCCCACTCCTCACATGACGGACGTTCGCTCTCGCGCCGATGCTGCCATCGCAGGTGGATCGGTCGGTCCACGACCAGCACCGCTTGTTCCCTCGCAGGCAACAATGGTTGCAGCTCGAGGACAGAACCTTGAACTTCCATCGCTCTACAAGCCTGATAACGCTGCGCCTGCACCGAAGCCCTACGCTTTGGATGGAACTTCCGGCGGGAGCGGACCGAACGGCGAACGGCTTACGATGGGTGGCCCGGCTCAGTGGAAGCAACAGTTACCTGATGGATCTGCGACGGTAACGGCCGGTGTTCGAGGGGCCACGCCTAAGTTCACAGAAGGCAACACGTTCATTTCCGACAACGGCACGAAAGATGGAATTCCTGTGAACGTGCGATTTGACCCGAGTCAGGGAAACCTGCAACTCGTTGGGCAACGCACAGATGGCTTGGTGTCAGCGGGAAACGGGATGGTTCGTGACCCTAAGACTGGGGTGATCGTTCGCGATCCAGGACTCGAAAAGGCAGATGCGAAAGCAGCGATGCGCAAGCAGACTCTGGAAGATCAACGAGTACTGAAGGCGGGTGCGAACAACCCTGTGTTTCGTGGAAGTCCGCGATACATCGCGGCTCAAGGTCGTGCGAAGGCGATGGCAGACATGATTGCAGGTCCTGCTCGTCAGCAGAAACTGAAAGAAGAAATCGCCATGCAGGCGCATAGGCATGCGATGGAACAGCGCGAGGCCGTCAATCAGGCGAAGATCGCTGCAATGCAACGAGAGATGGCACCGGGCTATTTCAGTGGTGGCGAAGATGCAATCCGTCGGGTTGAGGGCAGGCTGGGTGATCCTTCGGGTGTTGATGCAACACAGTATGACCCGACTGCACCGCTGCAGCTCCCGGCTAAGCGACCAGCGAATCAGCCTCGACCATATCGGTCGTTCTGGGATTCGTTTGGTCGTGGACTCGCAAATGGGCTCAGCGGTGGCTGAAGTCCGCATCACGAAGTTCACCACTATGTGAACCCCTGCTGTTCGGTGATCGTGACGACGGTCAAGTCTTGGCCCCAGCGATTCCATAGATCCGTTGGGGCTTTTCGGTTTCAGATTCAAGGATGATTTGATGGCGGCCCAAGGCGACATTGAAATCGACGAAGAAGAGGATGATGCCGAGCAGGATGTCTACATGCCTACACAGCTCGAGATTGAGCGAGCGTGTGCTGCGATTCGCGCGGGTTGGAGCAAGCGCCTGGAAG